>NZ_JBHRXZ010000022.1:513571-900222 GCF_042648805.1 Stutzerimonas tarimensis
TAGGCGTAACCCGACGCCCATGCGCCCGGCTACTGCCTCCGTTGTCGGATTACGCTTCGCTAATCCGACCTACACTGCTCTTGTAGGTCGGGTTAGCCGCAGGCGTAACCCGACGCCCATGCGCCCGGCTACTGCCTCCGTGGTCGGATTACGCTTCGCTAATCCGACCTACACTGCTCTTGTAGGTCGGGTTAGCCGCAGGCGTAACCCGACGTCCACGCGCCCGGCTATTACCTCTGTGGTCGGATTACGCTTCTCTAATCCGACCTACGATTGCCCCGGCCAAAGGTTGGCGCCATGACTCTGGTTCTCCACGAGCCCTTCAAGGCCCTCTGGGCCGAGCGCGATGCGTTCGTCGAAGTCGAGCGCTTGCAGGGCGTGGTCTATCGTGAGCTGGAAAACCGCCGCACCCTGCGCACCGAGGTGGAGGGGCGTGGTTATTTCGTCAAGATTCACCGTGGCATCGGTTGGGGCGAGATCGCCAAGAACCTGGCCACCGGCAAGGCCCCGGTGCTCGGCGCCGGCCAAGAGTGGCGGGCGCTGGAGCGGTTGCATCGGGCCGGCGTACCGACCATGACCGCAGTGGCCTATGGTGAGCGCGGCAGCAACCCGGCCACTCAGCATTCGTTCATCGTCACCGAGGAGCTGGCGCCAACGGTCAGCCTCGAGGACTTCACGGCCACCTGGCCCGAGGTACCGCCCGCGCCAGGCCTCAAGCGCAAGCTGATCGACGAAGTGGCGCGGATGGCCGGCACCATGCACCGTGCCGGGGTCAATCACCGGGACTGCTATATCTGTCACTTCCTGCTGCACACTGACCGGCCGATCGGCGCTAGAGGCGTGAGCCTGTCGCTGATCGACCTGCATCGCGCGCAGACCCGTGACGAGGTCCCGCGACGCTGGCGTGACAAGGACCTGGCAGGCCTCTATTTTTCGGCGCTGGACATCGGTCTGACCCGGCGCGACAAGCTGCGCTTTCTCAAGGCCTACTTCCGGCAACCGCTGCGGCAGATCCTGCAGGACGAGGCGGCGCTGCTCAGGCGCCTGGAGCGCAAGGCGGCCAAGCTCTACGCACGCAAGCTGCGCTACGGTGGAGCGCTCTGATGGCGGGCTGGAAGCTCGATCCGGCGTACACGGGGCTGAGCGAAGATTTCGGCAGCCTCGAACAGGTGTTCGCGCTGGAGGGGGAGCGACTGACCCGCGACCCGCTCTCCGAGGTGATTCGCGTCGAGCGTGGCGGCCGACGCTTCTACGTCAAGCGCTACTGGGGGGCGGGCAAGGGCGTGCGCCGCTACTTCGGCCGGCCACGGATCAAGGCCGAGTGGCAGAACCTCAAGCATTTCGCCAAGTGGGGCGTGCCCACGGTGCCGATCGTGGGGTTTGGCCTGGAGCGAAAGTCGGGCTCCTTTGTTCGCGGCGCGCTGGTCACCCTGGAGGTTCAGGACACGCTGGACATGGCGCTTCTGGCCACGCGGCTCGATCCGCGTCTGCAAGATCCGGTCTGGGTCGATCGCGTCAGCCGTCAACTGGCCCGGGCGACTCGCACCCTGCATGACCACCACTTCGCCCACAACGACCTGAAGTGGCGCAATCTGCTGGTCAATCCGCAGGCCGAGCTGTTTCTCATCGACTGCCCCTCGGGTGGCTTCTGGTGGGGACCCTTCCTGAAGCGGCGCATCGTCAAGGACCTGGCCTGCCTGGACAAGGTGGCCAAGTACCATCTGTCACGAACCCAGCGCCTGCGCTTCTACTTGCACTACCAGGGCCGAGAGCGGCTCCAGGCCTCCGACCGGCCCATGCTTCGGCGGATTCTTGGCTACTTCGAGGGGCGCGAATGAAGGACTTTATCGCGGCAGAGGATCGGCCGCTGCTGGAGAAGCACGGCCTGGCCGGATTCGATCCGCTTTGGGAGCTCGACCTCACCCTGGTGGACGAGCCCAACGTCGAGCGCGGTGGCATCAGCTGCGTCTACCGGCTGGAGTTGGATGAGGCGTCCTACTACCTCAAGCGGCAGACCAATCACCTGACGCGCAGCCTGACGCGACCCTTTGGCGAGCCGACCTTCGCCCGCGAGTTCCGCAACATCCGACTCTACCGCGAGCGGGGGATTCCGGCCCTGGACGCTGCCTTCTACGGTGAGCGCAAGGCTGGTCGGGAAACCCGGGCGATGCTGATGACCCGCGCCCTCGACGGCTGGCGCGATCTGCATACCTGGCTCGCCGGTTGGGCCCGGCTTCCCGCTGCCCGGCGCCAGGCCATCCTCGACGCGGTGGGCGAACTGGCGCGGCGGCTGCATGACCAGGGGCAGGTGCACGGTTGCTTCTACCCCAAGCACATCTTCCTGCGCGAGCGGGGCGAAGGGTTCGAGGCCTGCCTGATCGACCTGGAGAAAACCCGGCCACTGCGCTGGGGGCGTCGTGATCGAATTCGCGATCTGGAGCCGCTGGTGCGGCGGGCCAGCGGCTGGGGCCCGTCCGATCTGCAGCGTCTGCTCAGCGCTTACCTGCCGGGTGGCGCTGCGGTCGATGACTGGTGCCGGCAGTTGCTGCGGCGCCGCTCCCTCAAGGAAGCGCAGGGGTGAAACCTGGTCAACTGGCCCAGGCCGGACGCGACCCGGCACTGCCGTTGGAGCTCGAGCTGGGGGGGGGCGACGAGGCGACCACCCTTACGCTGATCGCCTGGCTGAGGGTGCTGCCGGGTCAGCGCTATGTGGCTCTGGCCGATTGGCAAGGCCGCCGCGTGCTGGCCAAGCTGCTGGTCGGTGCCCGGGCAGCGAAGCAGTACCGGCGCGAACTCGACGGCGCAAGGTTGCTGGCCGGGCAGGAGCTGACCACGCCCCACCTGCTGGCGGACGGACTGGATGGGCAGGAGGGTTGGCTGCTGTTCGAGTTTCTCGAGGATGCCCAGAGCCTGGCCAAAGCCTGGCAGGAGGTAGAAGCCAAGGTGCCTTTGTCCAAAGGTCAGGCCGAGGTGCTTGGCGAAGCGCTGGCAGCCATTGCCCGCCTGCATGCGCGAGGACTGTGGCAGGACGATCTGCATCTGGACAACCTGCTGCGCCACGAGGGCCAGCTGTTTCTCATCGATGGCGGCGGCGTGCGGGCAGAAACCCCGGGCGAACCGCTGTCACGCAGCCGCGTTCTGGACAATCTCGGGGTGTTTTTCGCCCAGCTGCCGCCCCAGGTGCTGAGCCATCTGGAGGCCCTGCTGCCGGCCTACCTTCAAGTCAATTCCATCCATGAGCTGTCATCCGTGGCAATACGCGAGGCCGAGGCCAGGGTGCGGCGGTGGCGCGTCCGTGACTACCTCGACAAGGCCGGACGCGATTGCAGTCTATTCAGCGTCACGCGCGACGCCTCGAGCTGGCGTGCCGTGGTGCGCGCCCTCGAACCTGCCCTGGCGCCGCTGCTGGCGCAGCCGGATGCCTTCGTCGAGCAGGGCGAGCGCTTCAAGGGCGGCGGGACGGCAACCGTGGCGCGGGTGGAGCTGGGCGGCCGTTCATTGGTGGTCAAACGCTACAACATCAAACACCTTCGCCATCATCTGTCACGCTGCTGGCGGCCGAGTCGCGCCTGGCACAGCTGGCGCGAGGCGCACCGCCTGACCTTGCTCGGCATCGCCACCCCGGCCCCGCTGGCGGTGATCGAGGAACGCTGGCATGGGCTGCGGGGCCGAGCCTTCCTGGTTACCGATTACCTTGCCGGGCAGGATATAATCACCTGCTTTCGGCCCTATCTGGATACACCGCCGCCCGGGCCCATGCTCGCCGCGCTGGACCGGCTCTTCGCTGCGCTGATCGCTGCGCGTATCAGTCACGGTGACTTCAAGGGCACCAACCTGTTCTGGCAAGGTGCCGAGGAGGGTGGCCGCTGGGTGCTGATCGATCTGGACTCCATGCGCCAGCACGCTGGCCCGCGAGGCTTCGAACGCGCCTACCAGCGCGACCGGGCGCGCTTCATGCGCAACTGGTCGGCAGACAGTCCCCTGCATCGCCTGCTGGATGCACGAATACCCAAAAGCAGCTTGAAGCCGGAAGCTTGAAGCTGGAAGACAGGCCCCATCCGGGGCACAGGAACAGACCACTGTTGCTTCAAGCTTCCGGCTTCAGGCTTCAGGCTGATTTTTGAAGAGGCTTTCCCACCGTGTCCCTGACCGTCCTCGGCCTTTCCGGCGCCCTCAGTCACGACCCTTCCGCTGCTCTGTACATCGACGGCAAGCTGATCGCGGCCGTTGAAGAAGAGCGCTTCGTGCGCGACAAGCACGCCAAGAATCGCATGCCCTACGAATCGGCGAAGTTCTGCCTCGAATTCGCCGGTATCAAGCCGAGCGACGTGGACGTGGTGGCGATTCCCTTCGCCCCCATCAGCATCACCGAAAAGGCCCGTTGGCATTATGCGAAGCGCTACTGGTACGCCCCGGACCGTGCGCTCGATGCCATCCTGGCCGGCAACCGCCGTTTCCACCGCTACAAGAAGCGCATCCAGTGGTGCCTGCAGCAGCTCGGCTTCGACCTTAAGAAGGTCCGGCTCGAGCCCGTCGAGCATCACCTGGCCCATGCCTCCAGCGCCTACCATTGCTCCGGATTCAAGGAAAAGACAGCCATCCTGGGCATCGACGGCAAGGGCGAATACGCCACCACCTTCTTCGGCTGGGGCGAGAACGGCAAGATCCACAAGATCAAGGAATTCTACGACCCGGATTCGTTGGGCGGCCTGTACGGCGCGATCACCGAATACCTCGGCTTCGAGATGCTCGACGGCGAGTTCAAGGTCATGGGCATGGCGCCCTACGGCGACGCCGCCAAGTACGATTTCTCGCGCCTGGCCACGTTCGAGAATGGCGAGCTGACCATCAACACCGACTACGCCAACGTCATCGGCTTCCGCCGCTACAAGGAAAAGGGCAAGGGCTACTACTTCTCGCCGAAACTCATCGAGTGGCTGGGGCCCAAGCGCGAAGGGGACATCGCCGACGACCCCTACATCCACTACGCCGCCAGCATGCAGGCGCTGTTCGAGAAGCTGGCGCTGCAGATGATCGACCACTACCTGGGCGACATCATCCGCCAGACCGGCAAGATCGCCTTTGCCGGCGGCTGTGCGCTGAACGTCAAGCTGAACCAGAAGATCATTGCCCGTCCGGAGGTGAAGGAGCTGTTCGTCCAGCCCGCCTCCGGCGATGCCGGCACCGCTGTTGGCGCGGCCGCCTTCGTTTCGCACCAGCGTGGCGTGCCGGTGGAGAAGATGGAGCACGTCTACCTCGGCCCGCGCTACTCCAACGAGGATGTCATCGCCGCCTGCGCCCGTCACCCGGACAAGCCAGTGTTCAAGCAGATCGACAACGTGTCCGAGCGCATCGCCAGGATCATGGTCGAGGGCAACCCGGTGGCCTGGTTCCAGGGCCGCATGGAATTCGGCCCCCGCGCCCTGGGCGGGCGCTCCATCATCGGCTGCCCCAGCGTGCCCGGCGTGGCCGACCGCATCAACGAGCAGATCAAGTTCCGCGAACGCTGGCGCCCCTTCTGCCCGTCGATGCTCGACACCGTGGCGCCGCAGATGCTCAAGGTCGACCACCCGAGCCCCTTCATGACCTTCACCTTCGAGGTCAATGAGGAGTGGAAGAGTCGGGTCGGCGAAGTCGTCCACGAGGACGGCACCTCCCGCGCCCAGGTCCTCGAACGCCGCCACAACCCGCGCTGGTACGACCTCATGCTCGAACTGGAAAAGCTCACCGGCAACGGCGTCTCGCTGAACACCTCCCTCAATCGTCGCGGCGAACCCATGGTCTGCTCGCCTACCGATGCGCTGAACATGTTCTTCGGCTCGGACCTGCAGTACCTGATCATGGAGGACGTGCTGGTGGTGAAGGACGGCGTGGATTGGTATGAGCTCGTCTGAGCCCCGGGTCCTGCAGTTCTGCCACGGCTACGACGGACCCTTCCTGGACTGCGCCCGCCAGTACGCCGTGCTGTTCGAGGGCACCGAGTACAAGGTCACCACTGTCTATCTCACCGGAGAGCCTCGGGAAGAGGTGAGACAGGAGTCGGCCTCCGACGAAGTAATCTTCCTGAATTACCGTAGCAAGGACATCCGTGGGCTCAAGTTAGGCGCCATTCGCGACATGAGGCGCCTCGTTCAGGGCCGAAATTTCCGCGTCTGCATCGCCCATCGCAACAAGCCGATCTACGTGGCGCTGCTGGCGACCCGGCTACCGGTGATCGGCGTGCACCACGCCTTCGGCGACTACGACCGGCCGATGCGGCGGCTCTTCGCCAATCGCTTTCGCAATCGTCTGTCCCTGCTTGCCGTTTCCAATGCCGTGCGCGACGAAATCCGCTCGCGGCTGCCGGCCTGGCCGGCGGAACGCATCGAGACGCTGTATAACCGGATCGATGTCGAGGCGGTGCAGCGCGAGCAGATCGACCGGGAGGCCGCCCGGGACGCGCTGGGACTGCCCCGTGATGTCTGGATCGTCGGTAATGTTGGCCGGCTGCACCCCGACAAGGACCAGGCCACGCTGATCCGCGGCTTCGCCCAAGCCCTGCCGCAACTGCCTCGGGGCAGCCTGCTGGCGATCATGGGCAGTGGACGACTGGAGGGTGAACTGAAGCACCTCGCTGTCTCGCTGGAGGTTCAGCAACAGGTGCGCTTCCTCGGTCAGATCCCCCACGGTCGGCGCTACTTCAAGGCGTTCGACCTGTTTGCCCTGACCTCCGACCATGAGCCGTTCGGCATGGTATTGCTGGAGGCGATGGCGGCTGGAGTGCCGCTGGTGTGTTCGGACTGTGGCGGTGGACGCGAGGTTGCAGGCCGCAATGGCAGGTTGTTTGCCCTGCGCGACGTGAGCGGCCTTAGCCAGGCGCTGCGGGATGTCGCAGGCTGGGATGCCGCCCGGCTGGAGGCGTGTCGCGAGAGGCAGCGGGAGGAGCTGGCGCAGCGTTTTTCCGATGCGGCTGCTCGCCGGTGCTTCCGGTTGCCGGCCGATGCCGCCCCTGCGCGCCCATGAGTTTTCGGCCATTGCGGCCGGTTTTCAGATCGAGTACAGCCTTGACCAAGCACGACGCCATTCCTGACCCGAGCATCCGCTTCCTGATTCCCTACTTCGGCCGTTGGCCGTTCTGGTTTTCCTTCTTTCTGGAAAGCTGTCGGCGCAATCCGAGCATCGACTGGCTGTTCTTCACCGACTGTGGCATCCCTGCGGATGCGCCAGGCAACGTCCGCTTCATCGAGACCCGCTTTGTCGATTACTGCGACCTCGTTTCGGAGCGCCTCGGCATCGACTTCCATCCTGATACGGCCTACAAGCTCTGCGACATCAAGCCGGCCCTCGGGGAGATCCATGTCGAGCATATCCAGGGCTACGACTTCTGGGCGTTTGGTGACATCGACGTCATCTATGGCAATCTGCGTGGCTATTTCACCGCCGAACGGCTGGCGCGCAAGGATCTTTTCGCCACTCACCACCGACGGGTATCCGGGCACCTGTGCCTGTTGCGCAACATCCCGGAGCTGCGCGAAGCCTTTCGCCGGATACCGCACTGGCAGGCGCGCTACAGCGATCACCGCCACCAGGCGCTGGATGAAGGGGCCTTCAGCCGGCTGTTCATTCGCCACAAGAACTGGCCGGAACGGTTACGCCTGTTCGCCGCCAATTTCTATCACTGGAGCCGCCGTGCCGAGTTCATCGAGGCGCACAGTACCTTCACCCTGCGGCCTGACGGTACGCGGATCGTTCCGGAGCGCTGGATCTGGCGAGACGGCCGCTTGACCAGCAGCGAACATGGCGACAGGGAGATGCCCTACTTGCACTTCCTCGTCTGGAAAAACGAGAACTGGCGCGAGCAATCAGCGGAAGATCTCGCCGGGCCGCCGGGGCTGGCTCGCGAGCGAGAGTGGCAGATTACCGCTGAGGGGTGGCGACTGCTGAGGGGCGAGCACTGGTGATGCCGAGGTGTTGAGGGCCCACCTGTGCTCACTTTTACGTGGCCGTGATTCCGGATGTGTGGCGCCTAGACGGTAGCAATGAGTAGGAAATGACTTGCCGGTCGTGATTCAGGTGCCGGCCCAATGGTTGGGCCTGGCCCAAGCGCGGAAGGCCGCTTTTTCCGTAGCTGGCAGGACGTTGTGGTGCAGGGTGTTAAGATAGCGCCCCCTTGCAAGGCGAGAGTCGCAATGTCACAGCATGCCGGGCCCGCTTCCAGCCTGAAGATTTACCTTCGTCTGCTGACCTACGTCAGGCCCTATATCGGGTTGTTTGCGATCAGCATCATTGGGTTCACTATCTTCGCCTCCAGCCAGCCCATGCTGGGGTACATCCTCAAGTATTTTGTCGACGGCCTGGCCAATCCGGATGCCCGTCTGTTTCCCGGAGTGCCTGCCCTGGAGAATCTCCAGCTGTTGCAGGCCGTGCCGTTATTGATCGTCTTTATCGCGGTCTGGCAGGGGTTGGGCTCCTACTTGGGCAACTACTTCCTGGCCCGCGTGTCTCTCGGACTCGTCCACGACCTTCGAGTTTCCTTGTTCGACAACCTGCTCACCTTGCCCAACCGATACTTCGACAGCCATAACTCCGGGCATCTTATCTCGCGGATCACCTTCAATGTCACCATGGTGACCGGGGCGGCTACTGACGCTATCAAAGTGGTGATACGCGAAGGGCTGACAGTTATTTTTCTGTTCGCCACACTCCTATGGATGAATTGGAAATTGACATTCGTCATGCTCGCCATCCTCCCGGTGATCGGGTTCATGGTGACCAGTGCCAGCCGAAAATTTCGCAAGCAGAGCAAGAAAATTCAGGTGGCGATGGGCGATGTCACCCACGTGGCTTCGGAGACGATCCAGGGGTATCGGGTAGTTCGCAGTTTTGGGGGCGAGCCTTACGAGCAGAGACGTTTCCTGGCGGCCAGTGAAGGCAACAGGGAAAAACAGTTGCGCATGATAAAGACGGGCGCCGTCTATACACCGATGCTGCAGCTGGTGATCTACATCGCCATGGCGATACTGATGTTCCTTGTCCTGCTTATGCGCGGCGACGCGTCGCCCGGCGATATGGTGGCTTATATAACTCTCGCGGGTTTGCTACCCAAGCCTATTCGTCAATTATCGGAGGTCAGCGCCACCATCCAGAAAGGCTTGGCTGCGGCGGAAAGCATCTTTGAACAACTTGATGAACAGCCGGAAGTCGACAGAGGAAGCGCGGAGCGGGAAAGGGTAACCGGGCGCCTCGAAGTCCGTAATCTGAATTTCGTATACCCCGGCACTGACAAGCAGGTATTGCACGATGTCAGTTTTACCGTCGAGCCTGGTCAGATGGTCGCGTTGGTCGGTCGGTCTGGCAGCGGAAAGTCCACCTTGGCCAATCTCATTCCCAGGTTCTATCACCATGACCAGGGGAAGATTTTGCTCGATGATGTCGAAGTCGAAGACTATCGGTTGCGTAATCTACGTCGCCATATCGCCTTGGTGACCCAGCAGGTTACCCTGTTCAACGATACGGTGGCTGCGAATATTGCCTATGGCGATCTCGCTGGGGCCCCTCTCGAAGATATCAAGAAGGCAGCCGAGGCCGCCTTTGCCGATGAATTCATTGTCCAGATGCCCAACGGTTATCAGACGCTGGTAGGAGAGAATGGCGTCTTGTTATCCGGAGGTCAGCGCCAGCGACTTGCAATCGCTCGGGCGCTGCTGAAAGATGCGCCGGTGCTGATCCTCGATGAGGCCACCTCGGCACTGGACACCGAGTCCGAGCGACATATACAGGCCGCTCTCGACACCGTCATGAAAGGTCGCACTACGCTTGTCATTGCGCATCGTCTTAGTACCATCGAAAAAGCAGACCTTATTCTGGTCATGGATCACGGGCGCATCGTCGAAAGCGGTAGCCATGCCGAATTGCTCGACCTGAATGGGTATTACGCGCGCTTGCACGCCCGCCAGTTCCAGGACGACGATCAGGATGCTGCTATCGAAGACCGGTCTGCTGAGCGTTAGAGGTTCCCGTCATTCAGTCCAGTAGCAGTGCTCCAGCCTTTCGAGGGGGAAGCCCTGAAAGCGCGTCCGCTCCAGATACCTTCGCAAATGGCTGAAGTTACGGCGAACGAGCCAGCGGTTGAGAGGGCCTCGCCTGGCCTTCAGGTCCAGCACGTCGATAAGTCCGAACTGCCCGTCCGGGAGCAGGAGCACATTTCCCAGATGCAGAGAGCGGAAGTAGATTCCGCTCTGGTGCAATCTGCGGATGAACTTGGCGAGGTCGGGTATCAGTCGCTGTGCCTGTTCAGCGTCCTGGCGGAAGATCCGATCGATGGACTCGCCGGCCAAGGGTGTATACAGGCATCCACTCAACCCTGTCTTATGGTCCAGCCAGAAAGTCTCGGTGACTTGCGGAGCAGCAATCCCACGCTCCCTCAATGCTTCGGTATTACGAGTAAAGCGCAGCGCTGCCGGTTCGAGGCGGGCGAGCAGGGGATGCCGGCGGGTATGGAATATCTTCAGGAACAGGCCGTCGGCTAGCGAAACCACCTTGGGGCCACGGCCATCGCGTTCCAGCATCTTGCCGTCCGCCAGCCACTGCTGCAGTTCGTCTTCTGAAACGGTGCGCATCTGTTCCCCTGTTCTTCGTCGCCCCGAACGAATCATCTCATACCTTCCCAGCGAGCCGGTGCCCTTGGCTCGTGAGCCTTGGCCTGGAGCAGAGGTCTGTCAGGGTGGTAGCATCCTTCTCCGCTTATTGCGACCGTGTTTCCGAGCGATTCGGCATCGATTTCCATCCTGAATTCCCTTACAAGCTTGGCGATATAAAGCCGGCACTTGGGTTCGTTCATCAGGAAGAGCTGCAGGGTATCGATTTCTGGGGCTTCGGCGATATCGACGTGATTTACGGAAATCCAGGGGCGTATTTCACGACAAAGAAGCTATGCAGCAAGGATTAGTTCGCCAACACAACAGGCGCGTCTCCGGGCACCTGTGCCTGCTCCGAAATGACTCGCGGATGTGCGAGGCGTTTCGATTGATTCCCAATTGGCAGAAGCGCTACAGCGATCATCGACATCAGGCATTGGACGAGGGCGCTTTCAGACGCCTCTTTATCAGCCCCAAGAATTGGCCTGAAGCCCTGGGACGATTCGCTGACCGCTTCAACCCCTGGCGAAAGCGCAGTGAATTTACCGAGGCACATAGCTCCTTTACCCCGCTTCCTGATGGAAAGCGCGTACTGTCCGAGCGCTGGTATTGGTGCGACGGGCGTCTCACCAGCTCACTGCATGGTGACGAGTCATTGCCCTATCTCCGTTTCATGGTCTGGAAAACCCGTGGCTGGAAAGCCGTGCCGTCAGGGCAGCTTGCCGGCCCGGCTGGATTGGCCGAGTGCGGTGCGTGGGAAATCAGCAGGGACGGCTGGCGGTCTTTGGACAGGGACAGCTGAGCATGCGAGGCACAGGCAAGCCGCTGATCTCAGTCGTCATCCCCTGCTACAACTACGGTGCCTTCGTCGGTGAGGCAATCGCCAGCGTGCTTGCACAGGGCTATCCGCACTACGAACTCATCGTGGTCGATGACGGCTCCACTGACGACAGTGCTGCGGTCATCGAGCGAGAGCTAGGTAAAGGGGAGGGCGGTGCCCAGCGGGTGGCGTTCGTCCAGCAGCCCAACCGGGGCGTCAGTGCCGCGCTGAATGCAGGGCTGGCGCTGGCAAAGGGCGAGTTGATTGCCACCTTCGACGCGGACGATGTGATGCCACCGGGGCGACTGGCCCTTCAGGCCGAGTATCTGGCTCGTCATCCTGAGGTGGGTTGTCTTGGAGGCGTCGCTGTTCGCATTGACGAGCAGGGTTCCCTCCTGCCGAAGAAGGACAAGGACCGCCAAGTTCAACGATACGATTTCGCCAGGGCCTTGGCCAAGGCGCTCGTGGTGGGCGGCAATATTGCAGTTTACCGGCGAGAGGCGATGGATCGGGCGGGGGGATACGACCCCGCGATCAGGATTCAGGACTTCCAGATGACGCTCAAGGTTGCGCATGCGGGTTATCTAGTCGATATCCTGCCCGAGGTGGTCACCCTCTACCGCAAGCACCCTGGCAGCCTGTCGAGCGACTACAAGGCGGAGTTTCGATTCGGCCTGGAAGTCATCGAGCCATACCGGAACCACCCCTCTTATGAATCGGGTCGCGCACGGCTGGTTACCAAGGCGCTTCGCATGGCGGTGGTGGATGACAAATCATTTGCCTGGTCTCTGTTCCGGCAGGTCCCGCTGCGCCAGTGGGATCGGCAGCTATTGAAGCGTCTGCGGTACTTTCTGTTCAAGCCAAGTCGTGTGACTTGAGCTCACACCAGCTGCGAATTGCAGGGAGAAGATGAAAAACGTCTATTTCAGCGGTATCAGCAATATAGGCGATGAGCTCAATCGCTACATCTGGCCGGCGGTACTCGGTAGCGTGATGGAAGAAGATGACCGAGCGGCCCTGTTGGGAGTTGGCACGCTGCTCAGTGAAGATTTCAACCGACGCACCGCAGACTGCGACAAGGTGCTGGTTTTCGGCAGCGGGGCAGGCTACGGACGCGCCCCCGCGTTCGATGCGCGCTGGCACTTTGCCTGTGTCAGGGGGCGCCACACCAGCCGGCTGCTTGGCCTGGACGATGACCTGGCGGTGGCCGATGCTGCCTATCTGCTCGCAACCCTGGATTGGTCCCGGCAGGCTGACACCAGCGCTGGGGTTGTCGTTATCCCGCACCATTCGACTCTGGGCTATGTGGACTGGGCGCACCTGTGCGCCGAGGCGGGCCTGACATTTCTCTCGCCGACCCTGCCGGCAAGTGAGTTTTTCCAGCGCCTCACCGGCGCCCGCCTGGTGCTTGCCGAAGCGATGCACGGGGCGATACTGGCAGATGTATGCCGGATCCCCTGGGTCCCCTTTCGCTATGGGCAGGATTTTCTGGAGTGGAAGTGGCTGGACTGGACCGAGATGTTCGATCTGAAGGTGGAGATCGCTGCGGCTGAGGCCTTCTACGATCCGCGCTTGCACTGG
Source organism: Stutzerimonas tarimensis (assembly GCF_042648805.1). Lineage (NCBI taxonomy): Bacteria > Pseudomonadati > Pseudomonadota > Gammaproteobacteria > Pseudomonadales > Pseudomonadaceae > Stutzerimonas > Stutzerimonas tarimensis. Next base: position 526,589 of record NZ_JBHRXZ010000022.1, read on the forward strand.
ACGAACCGAGGCCGCGCCTTCCACCTGGGCCGGCAGTTTAAGCGGTTGGCGGTCGACAGGGGGCTCGGCCGCGCGAAGTGGAAGAAGATCGTTCCGCCGGGTGATTCCCAGGGTGCCGCTGGCGCCCGGATGGTGGGTTTCCTCGAAGGTCTGGCGCGCCAGGAGGGCTACCTCAGCTCGGACCACATCCTGAGCAGCCGGGTGGATGAGTTGTACGCCCGGCTGAACAGTCTGGCCCAGCGGCATCTGCAGCAGGATGCTGAGCCTCTAGCCGGCCCGGCGCGCGCGCTGTTCGGCTGACAGGGCGTGGCGTTTGGCGAAATAGTCGCGGACAGTGTTCGGCTGACTTTCCAGGATTGCCAGGAAAGTCGGAAGCCAGAAGTAGATCCACAGGGGCTTGGGCGATGTGAACATGCCGTTGCTGGTGGTCAGTAACGCCCCCCACCCGATCCAGGCGATCAGCGCCCAGCGCGACCGCGCCTTACTGGAGCGCCAGATGAACACGGCAGCGAATGCTGTGAACAAGGCGAAGCCCGGCAAACCCATCTGATAGAGCGTTGCCAGGTAGCCGTTATGGGGGTGGGGGAAGCGGCCGGCAAAGAGATGATCATCGGTACCGCAGCCGGCGATCAGCCCGCAATCATGGCGCAGTCGGTGCAAGGTGTCGGCCCAGATTTCCGGGCGGTAACTCGTACCACGTTCGGCTAGCAATTCATCGAGGCTCAGCAGGGGCAGCAGCAAAAGCCCGGCTACCAAGAGGGCAGCGCCCATGGGCAGCAGCATCTTGCGCTGGAAAAGGTAGGCGGCCGTGAAAAGGCCAAACCCCAGCAGTGCAGAGCGCGCCTGGAACAGGGTTGCGCTGAGCAACACCAGGCACGTCAGCACGGTGAATCCCGCCATCACATAACGCTTGTCGTAACGACTCAGCCAGGGCTCGGCGTGGAACAGCCAGAGAAACGCCAGCGCCGTGGTGATCAGCAAAGCGAAGTGCACAGGGTTGATCACTTCGCCGAGCAAGTGGTGGTAGCGAATCCACTGGCCTGTTTCGAGCCGAATCATGGCCCAGTCAAAAGACAGATAGCACAGCAATAGCACGCTGAGGATGGCGAATGCGGTAATGCTGCGCTTGGCATATTGTCCTTCGTCGAGCATCAGCAGGCCGAACAGGAAGAGCAGAAAGTACAGGCCTGCCTTGAGATCAGCGAGACTACCGGCTGCCAGCAGGGACATGCCAATGAGCGGGAAGATCACCCAGGCGAAGCCCCTGGCCAGGACGTCGAGCGCTCTGGGTCGCCAGAGCAGCCAGCCTAGCGCGGGCGCGGCCAGGCCAATGTAGAAAATGTTGTTGATCGCCTTCGAAGAAAGGGGCAGATAGAAGGCGACGCAGAAGAAAAGAAGGGACGCGGCGGGAAATCCATATCTGAGGTGTCGCAAGACCTGATACTTCCTGATAGCTCATCGAGACGGGCAGGCTTCATCAGGCCGCCTCGACATACGACCATTATGGGCGGCGTTCGATTCAATCGAGATGGTCCGAAGCCTGGTTGTCGCTGGTTGCCTCGCAGTCGTGCTCATCGGGCCGCTCTGTTGCCCGTGCTATGATTCTCCGCAGTTTTTCATTAGCGGAGCCTCCATGAAGCTGTCCATGCCCCGTTTCGATCACGCCCCCGTACTGGTGGTCGGTGATGTCATGCTCGACCGTTACTGGCATGGCGCGACCACGCGGATCTCTCCCGAGGCCCCTGTGCCAGTGGTCAGGGTCGAGCAGATCGAAGATCGGCCCGGTGGTGCGGCCAACGTGGCGCTGAACATTGCGGCCCTGGGCGCGCCGGCCTGGCTGGTCGGGGTGACCGGCGCGGACGAGGCTGCCGACAGTCTGGCCGAGCGGCTCCTGGCCGCTGGCGTGGACGCGCGCTTCCAGCGCATCGAGCGGCAGCCCACCATCGTCAAGTTGCGTGTGCTCAGCCGACATCAGCAATTGCTGCGAATGGATTTCGAAGAGCCTTTCGACACCGATGCCGAGGTCATGGCGCGGGACGTCGAGGCATTGCTGCAGGGCGTCAAGGTGCTGGTACTCTCGGACTATGGCAAGGGCGCGCTGAGAAATCACCAGGCGCTGATCATGGCGGCACGACGTCGTGGCATTCCGGTCCTGGCCGATCCCAAGGGCAAGGATTTCGAGATCTACCGGGGCGCCAGCCTGATCACGCCGAACCTGGGCGAGTTCGAGGCAGTGGTGGGCCCCTGCGCGGACGAGGCGGAGCTGGTCGCCAAGGGCGTGGCCCTGATCGAGCGGCTGGAGCTGCAGGCCCTGCTGGTCACTCGCGGCGAATACGGGATGACGCTGCTGCGCCCAGGCCATCCTGAAATGCACCTGCCCGCGCGGGCCCGTGAGGTGTTCGATGTCACCGGCGCCGGGGATACCGTGATCTCGACCCTTGCCGCGGCCCTGGCGGCTGGCGAGGAGCTGCCCTGTGCCGTGGCGCTGGCCAATCTGGCCGCCGGCATCGTGGTAGGCAAGCTGGGCACCGCCACCATCTGCGCGCCGGAACTGCGCCGCGCAGTGCAGCGCGAGCAGGGCTCGGAGCGAGGTGTGGTCAGTCTCGAGCAACTGGTCACGGTGATCGAGGATGCCCGTGCGCAGGGAGAGAAGGTGGTGTTCACCAATGGCTGCTTCGACATTCTCCACGCGGGCCACGTGACCTACCTGGAGCAGGCGCGTGCCCTTGGCGACCGGTTGATCGTGGCGGTCAACGATGATGCCTCGGTCAGCCGTCTCAAAGGCCCGGGTCGGCCGATCAACAGCGTCGATCGACGTATGGCGGTACTGGCGGGGCTCGGCGCGGTGGACTGGGTGGTGAGCTTCGCCGAGGATACGCCCGAGGCCCTGTTGGCCGAGGTCCGCCCCGACGTTCTGGTCAAGGGCGGCGACTATGGCGTCGACCAGGTGGTCGGCGCCGAGCGGGTCAGGGCGCATGGCGGAGAGGTCAAGGTGCTCGGGCTGGTTGAAAACAGTTCCACCACGGCTATCGTCAACAAGATACGCAGTCGTTGATCCGCCTGTCGGCACCGGCCCACTTGCGTGACGTGAAGCGTTCAGGCGTCGTCGATAGATAACTTGACGACGCCTTTGCATCGATCGCCCCGGCTTGCGGATGACTCGACGGGCGACGACCTCCCATCAATCGGCCCGGTCAGCCTCGCTTAAGCTGGCATGAGCGGATTTTCATTGTTGGAAGTACAGATGATTGGAATCAAGAGCATTGCCAGCTACATCCCGCCGGGTCGCATCGACAACGTCGAGCAGGCCGCTCGTTTCGATCGGGACGAGGCCTTCGTACGCACCAAGATCGGCACGCCGACATTGTCGGTGAAGGCCGAAGACGAAGAGACCTCCGACCTCTGCGCGGCCGCTGTACGCAACCTGCTGGCCCGGAATCCCGAGCTGCGCCTGGAGGATGTCCAGGCACTGGTGGTGGTGACCCAGAACGGCGATGCCGAAGGGCTGCCACATACCTCGGCGATCGCGCAGCGCAAGATCGGCCTGCCCACCCATGTTGCCTGCTTCGATGTGTCGCTGGGTTGCTCCGGCTTCGTGTATGGCCTCTACGTGCTCAAAGGCTTCATGGAGGCAACCGGGTTGAAGAACGGCATCCTGGTCACCGCCGACCCCTACTCGAAGATCATGGACCGTGAGGACCGGCTCACCACATTGCTGTTTGGTGACGCCGCCACCGCCACCTGGCTGGGCTGCGACCCCGAGTGGGAGTTGGGGCCGGCACGCTTCGGTACCGACGGCGCTGGCGCCGATCACCTGTTCGTCCAGGACGGCTGTTTCCACATGAACGGCCGCCAGGTGTTCAACTTCGCCAGCCTGAAGATCATCCCGCACATGCAGGAAGTGCTCGCCGACGCCCGCATGACCCTGGAAGACGTGGACGCGGTCTGCCTGCACCAGGGCAGCGGGGCCATTGTCGATGCGATATCCAAGCGCCTGGGCGAGGAGGGAGGCCCCAAGGTCATCAAGGACATGTTCGGGGCTGGCAACACGGTATCGTCCACCATCCCGCTGCTGATCGAACGCTATGGGTTCGATTCCGACTGGCGCAACCTGGTCATGAGTGGCTTTGGTGTGGGCCTCTCGTGGGGCTCTGCCTTGCTGTTCCGCCGAGGCCAGGCTTAGCGGTCCTTGCTCGGGCCTTGGCCGCAGCGCGGGATCTGCCTGCGCTCGCCCATTCCCGGTTCTGCTCCGTCAGCGTGGCCTGCCCTCATGACGGCGTCCTGCCAATCCGTCAGCTTGCCATCCGGCGCGGGCTGATAACGGCGACGGCGGGACGGGCCAGCCAGTCCTTCCAGCGTATGCGTTCGTCTTCCACGACCCAGCCGTGCTGCTCGGCAAAACTTTCCGCCAGCCACAGCCCACGGGTGCTGACCGGGCTGAGCTGGCCCTTGCGCAGCATCAGCAGCTCAGCGACAGGGCGCCCCTGCTCGAGCGGGATCAGGTAGAGGTCAGGCCGGCTACGATCCAGGCGGGCGGCCAGCTCACCGTCTTCGAGTCGCTCATCGACGTGGAACAGGCTCAGTTGACTACAGTCGCGCGGTAGCTCCATGCGCATGTCGTAGACCAGCTGCAGGGATGCCGTGGGGAGATGGACATAGGCGCGAGGCCGTTCCATCAGCGGCATATTCCCGCAGAGCACTGGCCGCGCCGCCCCGGTTCGGGAGGCGAGCGAAAAATGTACCGTTTCGCGGTAGCGCAGGCTGCCGTCATAGGGCGTCGGCAGCCAGGTGTCACCAAAGCGGCCGGCGAGCCAGCCTTCAGGCGTTTCCAGGAGGCATTCCTCGGCGACTTCCTGGATAGCTGTCAGTAGCGGCAGGTTGAGCTCCTGCGCTGGCACATAGCCCGAAATCAGCTTGAGGACGATATCGCCCCGGTCCTGTCGCTGTTGGCGCACCAGAACCCAGTATTCCTTGCCTTGCCAGGCCAGCGTCAGGCGAACCGAAACGCCGAGGTTGGCCAGTTCGATGGCAAAGTGGCGGGTATCGCAAACCTGCACCGGGCGCCGCCGTTCGAGCATCTGGGCGAAGTTGAGCGGCATGCCCAGGCTCTGGTAGCAGAGACTGTCGGGGTTGGCTTCGACGAACAGCGGAAGGGTCTTGAAGGTGCGCGGGTTCTTGCGATCCAGGACTTTCGGCATGGCAGTAGTCTCCCTTCGGCGACCCGAAAAGCGGCTGACCGGCCCGTTATGGGAACGGTGCCCGTGCGACAGGCCCGGGGAGATTCAAAGGCAGCCAGACAGCACTGCCGACCGATTCAGCCGCCTAAGGGACACCTCACAAACGTTGTTGTATGGCAGCCAAGGCGTAGGAGACATTCTCGCGCAAATGCGACGAATTGATAGTGCCGATGATCGCGCTGCTCATGCCAGGATGTCGCATCAACAACTCGAAGGTGCGCCGTAGCGGGTCCTCTCCCGGCTTCAGGCAGGCATGGCCGCTGGCCAGGGCCTTTTTCACCAGGATGCCCTTGGAGCGTACGGCCGCATAGTCGATGACCGGTTGTTCGCTGCGATCGTCGAGATTGTAGGTGACCATCGCGCAATCCCCCGCCTGCAGCGCACGCAGCCCGCCCTCCGGGGTCTTGCCGGAAAAGCCGAAGGCGCGGATCTTGCCTTCGCGCTTGAGCTCGGCCAGCGTCGGATAGACTTCGCTGTCCTCCAGGATGGCCAGGTCATTGCCATCCGAATGCACCATCACTACATCGAGGCGATCGGTGCGCAGGCGTTTGAGGCTGCGCTCGATCGAATAGCGGGTGTGCCCGCTGGAGAAGTCGAAGTGGGATTGGCCGTTGACGAACTCCTCGCCGACCTTGGTCACCAGTACCCAGTCGTCACGCTGGCCGCTGAGCAGCTTGCCGAGGCGTTCCTCGCTGCTGCCGTAGGCCGGTGCGGTGTCGATCAGGTTGACGCCCAGATCGCGCGCCAGGGCCAGCAGGCTGGCGGCTTCGGCGTCGTCCGGCAGGCGGAATCCGGCAGGGTACTTTACCGCCTCGTTGCGGCCCAGCTTGACCGTTCCGAGTCCGATGGGGGATACCCTGATGCCTGTCGCACCCAGCGGGCGAAGATGATCGGCGAGGCTCATTGCAGCACCTCCCAGAAGGGCGAGGCCACGGCAGGCGCTGGCAGCGCCGGGAGCGGAGGCGGCGTCGACGGCCGAATGGCATCGCGTTCGAGGGCGGCGATGACCCGGTCGGCAAAGTCTGGCGACAACGCCAGTTTGGTCGGCCAGCCCACCATGAGCGCGCCGTCTTCGGCAAGAAAGGCATTGTCGGGGCGGACCAGGCTCGACTGCACCGGTTCGGCGCGGTCGATGCGCAACGTGGCCCAGCGTGCCCCGCCCAGGTCGATCCATGGAATCAACTCGGCCAGCTCTCGTTGTGCATGCCGGATCTGTGCGGCCTCGTCGCGGGCGACGCCCTCCGCCTCGGCCAGCTCACCACCCAGGTACCACACCAGTTCGCCGTCCGCCGCAGGATGCGAGGTTATGGTGACCCGGGGCTTCGAGCCGCCGCCCAGGCAATGCGCATACAGTGGTTTCAGCCCCGGAGCCTTGACCATCACCATGTGCAGCGGGCGCTTCTGCATTGCCGGTTGTCGCAGGCCGAGTTCGTCCAGCAGAGCCTGATTGCCGCCTCCAGCCGTCAGAACGACCCGTTTGGCCGTGATGTCCTGCCCATCAACATGCAATCCCATCAGGTTGTCCTTTTCCATCAACGGCGAAATCCGTTCGCCGGCCAGTAGAGACCCCTCGGCCAGATCCGCCAGTCGCGCGATCAGGCTGGGTACGTCAAGCACCAACTCGGACAGTCGGTAGACACGTCCTTTGAAGTCAGGGTGATGCAGCGCTGGCGGCAAATCCTTGCCCTTGACCTGATCGACCCGGCCGCGCATCGCCTTGCTGGCGAAAAAGCTGGTCAGATTGCCGGCCAGCCCGCCGGGCGACCAGAGGTAATGCGCCTCCGACAGCAGCCGAACGCCCCTCAGGTCCAGTTCACCGGTGCCCGCCAGCGCGGCGCGCCAGCGTCTGGGCATGTCGGCAATGGCTTCGGACGAGCCGGTCAGCGCGCCGTGCAATGCGTACTTGGCGCCGCCGTGGATGATGCCCTGCGACTTCCCGCTCTGGCCGCCTCCCAGTGCGCCTCGCTCGACCAGCAGCGTGGCATAGCCCAGCTGCCGCAGCCGCGCATTTAGCCAGAGCCCCGCCACGCCGCCGCCGACGATGAGGACATCCGTGCTGATGGGAGGGTACATGGCTGACCTCTTTTGCAATTAGATCAGCAGTATAAACCGGTTGCCCGCCAGGTTAAGAGGCACCGCCGCGTAATGGGCGTCCGAATGCCGCGTGGCAGGCATGCCGTGAACTGGTTCACGCACTGTCCTGCCTCGTCAGTGTGTCACGCTGCGCGAGAACAACTGGATCACCACCACGCCCCCCACGATCAGCGCCATGCCCAGCATCGCCGGCACATCGAGCCGCTGCCCGTACAGTACCGCAGCGGCAACGCTGACCAGCACGATTCCCAGCCCGGCCCAGATCGCATAGGCGATGCCGACCGGGAGCGTCCTGACCACCAGGCTGAGCATCCAGAACGACAGCCCGTATCCCGCGACGACCAGCAGCAGCGGCAGGGGCTTGCTGAATCCCTCGACGGCCTTGAGCGAGGCAGTGGCGATCACCTCCGAAAGGATCGCGATGGCGAGATAGAGGTAGGCGTGCATGTGCGGCTTCCGATAGCTGGAGGTGCCGGCAGTGTGCCCCGGAACGTGCCGCCGAGACAGTCCGGAACCGCTTGGCAGCTTCTTATAAACGACACCTTGGGCCCCTGGGTCCTTGCAAGGGAAAGCCATCGGTCCGGATTGTCGCCACGGTCTCCACGGAACCTTGCCATTTCCCTGCAGGTCCTAAGGTCTGCCTGATCTTCGGTGACCGGGCAGTAACCTCGGTGCTGTGCCAGAGCCTGGCGTCTCACTGAACCTTCTTCTTTTGTTCTGTTCGGCACAGTCGGGCAAAAGGATCTGTTCATCTTGGATAGCGGTGTCTGAATGGAGCACTTCAAACGTGGCAGATGGATGCTCGCGACCACTTGCGCGAGCCTTGGTAACGAGCAGGCCAGGACGGAGGTCTCTCTGCCGCCGGCGCCCTGGCAGGGGAGGGCCCTGTCGTGACGAAGGACAGCCGCAGTGGCCCCGAAGTGCCTTCTCGGCGGGTCGCGATTCTGCTCTGCACCTATAACGGTGCCCGCTATCTGGGTGAACAGCTCGACTCGTTCGAGCGTCAGACACACCGCGACTGGGTGATATACGCCTCCGACGATGGCTCCACCGACGAGACCCTGGACCTGCTGAGGCGCTATCAGGCGCGGCTCGGCGAAGACCGGCTGGTCATGCTGAACGGGCCCCGCAAGGGTTTTGCCTGGAACTTCCTGTCCCTGGTGCGCAACCCTTCGATCGAAGCTGATTTTTTTGCGTTTTCCGATCAGGACGATATCTGGCATGACGACAAGCTCGCCCGCGGCTTGGATCGGTTGAAGCGCATTCCTGCGGGCACGCCCGCCTTGTTCTGCGCGCGCACGCGGCTGGTGGACGAGGCGGGGCAAGTGCTTGGCTACTCACCACTTTTCTCCAAGCTGCCGAGCTTTCGTAATGCACTGGTTCAGAGCCTCGCTGGCGCCAACACGATGCTACTCAACGCCGCGGCGCGTCAGTTGCTGATCGGTGTTCCCGAAGGCGCGCGCGTGGTTTCCCACGACTGGCTGACCTACATCCTGGTCACCGGCTGCGGCGGGGAAGTGTTCTACGACGCGCAGCCCACCCTGGACTACCGCCAGCACGGGGGCAACATCATTGGCTCCAACGCCAGCCTGACCGATAGGTTCAAGCGCATCAGAAAAATGATGTCGGGCACCTTCAGGGACTGGAACCGAGACAATCTCAAGGCCATCCGGCAGGCGCAGCCGCTGTTCACCCCGGAAAACCGGCAAGTCCTCAGGCAGTTCATGATGGCCCGGAAGAGCAGCGCATTGGCTCGGGTCCGGCTGTTGAGAAAGGCGGGCCTCTACCGCCAGACCATGTCCGGAAATATCGGCCTCTTGCTCGCTGCCGGCATGGGCAAGATCTGAAGACGTGCCGCCCGCAGCTCCTTGTTCAATGATCGCGACACCAGCAGCTCTGGTAGAGGTTCGTTCATGGATCACCCGATCTTTTTATCCCTCGTCGTAACGGTGCGTAACCAGTCGGCGCTGCTCGAAGAGCTCATCGGTAGCCTGTGCGCCCGGATCGGGCGCATGGCTCAGGATTACGAGCTGATCATCATAGACAACGCGTCGGAGGATAACTCGGTCGCCATGCTCAAAAGGCTCACCGAGGAGCAGGGGTTGCCCAACCTTCAGGTGTATGCGCTGACCAAGGAGGTCGACGCGGACACCGCTTCCTGGGTCGGCCTGGAGAATGCGCTGGGCGACTACGTGGCGATCATCGATCCGCTGGTGGACGATGTCGAATTCCTGCCGAGCATGCTGTCGCGTGCGGTAGAAGGTGCGGATGTGGTGTTTGCCTGCAATCGGCAAAAGCCGCCCCAGAGCCTCTCCTATCGAATGGCCAGCGCGGCCTTCGACCTGCTCTACAAGTCGTTCCACGGAATTCATCTCAGCAAGGATGCGCCTAAGTTTCGGGTGATCAACAAGAAGATCATCAATTTCATTCTTCAACATCCCCAGCCCGCTGTCGCCTATCGATACCTGCCGGCGACGGCAGGCTTCATCAAGGCCAACCTCGAGTACAGCGCGGCACCCAGATCCAATGTCACCAAGAGGCTTGGAGAAAGCATCGATCGAGGCATCCGGTTGCTTGTTTCGACCACCCGGGCGCCTATGCGGATAGTTACCTCACTGTCCTTGTTCGGCGCTCTGGCCAGCCTGCTGTATTCGATCTACGTGGTGCTGGTAGGTTTGCTCAAGGAAAACGTCGCGCCAGGCTGGGTGAGCCTTTCCCTGCAACAGTCGGGCATGTTCTTTCTGATATCCGGCGTGCTCCTGGTGCTGGGCGAATACATTCTGCACATGGCCAGCCTCTCCAACGAGGGCCCGCCTTATCACGTCACTCAGGAGTTCACCAGCGTGAAGATGTCGCGCCGCGAGAAATTGAACATCGAGGAAGTGGATGGCCGAGTGGGATGATGAGCCAGCGACTCGCTCGGCCTATGGGCAGAAATCTTCATACAGACGATAGGTCAGTCAATAGTTGATCGACCCACGGGCGGAATCAACAATGGTAACTGGCGGTACGGGCGGCCCGGAGTATATCTGGCGCTTCCCTTGTCCACGTTGGACTCGGGTGGGAAATGGATAAAACGATTTTTAACAGGATGACCCGTTGGCTGGCTTCGGACAGACAAGTCGCGTCAACTTTAAGAGGTGCCGCGCTTTACGCTGCGCTTGGCCTACTGGCGCTGGCGTTCATAGGCGTTGTTTTTTCTGAAACCTATGCCGGGTTCGTCAGATTTGCTCCGCTCGCCATTCTGGGTATCGTTGGGGTTTTGTACTTTCAGGTTGCGGCTGGAGTTATTAACTATAAGACTTGGATCCGGCTGTTGGGTTTCGGTGCGGTCGTTGCATATGTGCTGCTGGGCATCCTGAATGCCTACGTTAGTGCACGTATCTATAATGGCTCTCAGTATGATGGAGCCTTTCAGCTTTACTTTCCTTTGAGGCGTATGGATGGAGGGGAGTGGCCGGGTCGAGATTTCTTCTATTTTCATGGGCAACTCATACCGGCAATAGTCTATCCGCTGTTCAAGATATTAGGGTCGGATTTCTTTGCTGCACAACTGGCGGCAAAACTTGTCGACCTGGCACTCCCGCTCGCTTATTTTTTCATTTTTCGCTGGCTGGGTCTGGGGAAAGGCAGATCGTTACTCGCCACCCTGCTGTTGGTAGGTCTCTTGGTGACCAATCGGTTCACCTTTGGTACACAGAATCCTATTGATGGAATCCACATCTATGCTCTTAGATCGGCAATACCTCTCTTATACCTAGCCTACATTTCAGTCAGGCTGGGTGATGATCGGTACCTGAATAATTTCGCTGGATTGTTTTACCGGAAAATTGTCTTGGTTCAGGCTCTGGTCTTCACTCTCGCCTTCTATCTGGGTGGTGAACAGGCCTTTTATCTGTTAGGGGCGATGATTCTGGCAAACATGATAGGTGCGGGAGCGCGCCCTCTACGCTGGTTGCTGATGGGATTATGCCTCGTAACTCTATCTGTGTTGATTTTGATGGCCGCCAATGCCGTTCTGTTCGGTTCGCAGAAGCCTCTCTTGTACCTCGCGGAAACTTCGCAAAACCAGACCTGGTTCTATGGCAGCTATCCGAACGAGTTTCTGCATAGTCCACTGGATTTCTCACGCTATCGCAGCTCGACCTTCAAGGCCTCTGCTAAATTCATGGTTTGTGTCATAGGCCTGCCGGTATTGCTTGGCATGACTTGGCGGCTCCGTTCAAGTCTCGGTCGGCCTCTTTTCATATATACGCTCACAGCGGGGGCATACGGCTTGGTCGGTTTGACCTCGCTTTTGGCGAGTTATGCTGGTGAGCAGTACGCCGACAACGCGATCAAGGTTATGTTGATTGTCGGAATCGTTCTGTTGGTTCAGTCCAGTTTCTGGAAAGTGCGCCTGTCAACGAATTCTCGAACGTCCCGAGTGATAAAGGATCTGCTTTCAGCATCGCCGCTAGTGCTGATCGTGGCGCTCATCGGGAGCCTGACAGCCACACTGGTTGCCTTGAACCCGGCCAGCAATTTGCGCCTTGCCAAATACATCGGCAACCCTATCCTGATGTCTCAGCCCGATCTTGGGGTTCAGCTTCCCTATTATCCGCTGAGTCTTGCGCCAGATCAGCGATTTCATGCCTCGCAGTTTCTCGCTTTGGCCCACGCCCAGGGGGATTCCGCTGCCCGGGTGATTTATCCAGAGTTCACTTATGCGCATGGGTTCGAGGAGGGGATAAAGGTTCTCTTCGAGGTCCGAGCTACCCAAGCCATACCTGATGCGCTGGCGATTGGCGATTTCTGCCTGTTTGGGTCAGAAGAACGCCGGGTCACAGCTATCGATCGGCAAGGACTCAAGCTCTATTTCGACTCCCCGACTCAGGTCAGGGGGGATTCCCGCAGTAGTCACATCGACTGCTACCGAAAGCAGGCGCAACGTTACATGGCGTTCCATGGGCAGACGCTGCGCCTTGAGCAGAACATATTCGACCGCTACTTCCACGGAGGTTTGTTCAGGAGTAGTAGTTTGCAGGTCAGGTTCAGGGCGGACGAAAGGAATAAAATTCGACCAGGCGACGAGATCACCCTGGATGGAGCTCGATACCGGATCGAAGAGGCCCATGCCAACGGTGTCGCCGTACTGGATTCGGCGGCGTCTCCGTTGCCTTTTGCCTTCGAGCGAGGCGCATCCCATCAGCTTCGGCTGCATGTCAATACGGGTAACAGCTTCGCTCTGCGCCTGCGGGTTGCGTATACAGAGTCGGCGGTCACTCAGGTGATTATCAATGATCATAGGGTGTTGGCCGAGATCGAGGATCACAATCAACTCTTCGTAGCGAGAACGAATCAGGCTGCGGAAATTATCGATGTTGATTTTGAACGCGCCATCGTCACCCTGGCGGGCGCGCTGGACCCTGAGCAGTTGGCCTATGGATTGCACTTGGGCGAGCTGGACCTATCCCGTTTCGAGACTGTCGGGGAAATTCCCCCAGTGTTCCAGTTGATGAAAGGAATTCTCAGCGCCAAGACGTTTGAAAGCGGAGCTGCTGGCTCCAACATCGATTTCTACTTTCACACATTCAGTACCCGGCTCCTCGAGGATTATCTTCGAGGCTTCCAGGCTGCGGACCCCGAGTGGGTGACAGTCCCTTCGGGCCGCCATGTGAATAACTTCATCTGGTACGACAACTGGCTCGTCCGAGCGCGATGGCCAGTATTTGAGCAGCTCCTCACCCACTACGATCCGGTTGGCTGGTCGAAATTCGAATCGTTCTGGGCAAAGGGAGATACCCAGGTGTCCACCGCGGATTGGCAAGAGGTCTACCTGGACGGGCAGCGCGAGTTCGTCTTGCCCACAAAAGGAGCCGTCGCGGACTCGGGTGTCTGCCAGGTAACCGGGTATGTCGTGGAAATGGACTACCTCATCAGTGGTTGGCAGAAATCGCTGCCGCTGATCGGAGCCAGCACCCGGCACGCGGCGTTAATCGACGACAGCCTGGGCGTTCCGCTGACATTCAATCCGAACGAGCAGAGGGTGCGGTTCCCTGTTTTTCCCACCGGCGAGGGCACCCGTATTCAGATCAAGTCGATTGCGCCGTTTGGGGTAGATACCCGAATCGAGGTCACTTCGGTTCGTTTTCGCAGGCTGGACTTGCCAACGGAACGCCTCGCGGCGGTAGCGGGTCGCTCAGCTGACAGCGTATGCCTGTGATCGAAATACCCAGGGACTCCATGCCTGCTCCCGGGGCTGCCAGAGAGCAGAGGGCTGCGTACGGGTTGTGGGCGGGCATGTATCTTCTGGGTGTTTCGTTCATGCTGCTGCTCCCCCCCTGGGAGGGCTACGACGAGTTCGCCCATTACTCGTATGCGCAGCAGCTGGCGGACACCGGAACTGCTCCGTCCCTGCAGGAAGGCAGGCTGTCGACGGATGTGGAAGCCTACAGGCGGGCTACGCCGACGCCCTACAGCACGACCCCGCCCTTCGATGAAAACGAGGGTTGGACCTATCGGCAATGGTTCGGCAGGGATACGACCCCACGCACCCATGTGCACGTCCAGCCATTGACGAGCAGGGCCTTCTCGCCAGGCGAGGCGAGCAACTGGCAGGCGCAGCATCCGCCACTGTATTACAGCCTTCTCGCTCCTTTGGTGGCGCAAACCGCCGGCCTTTCCTGGGCCGGCCAGTTGCTGGTGTTGCGCCTGGCGTCCTGGACGGTGGCCTTTGCAGGCTTTGCCGTGTCGATCCTTGCGACTCGTCATCTGCTGCGTCGTCGCTTCCCGGATCTTGAGCGGGATTTCTTCTTGATCTCCGGGGCCTGGGCACTGGTGTTTCCCGGCTTCTTCCCGGAATTCGCGCGCCTGGGCAACGACTCGCTGGTTCTTCTGCTACTGGGGCTGGCCTGGGCGGTGTTGCTGCGTCGTGCGTTGTCGCCCATGCATTGGGCCTGGTACGGGCTGCTCGGAATCCTGCTGGGCCTGGGCGCCCTGACCAAGGTGACCTTCCTGCCGGTGGCAGTTGCCGCCCTGGCCTGGCTGGGATGGCTCGGCTGGCGTTGTGGCGGCTCGGGCGAGCGTTGGCGGACCTGGGGCGGCGCGCTGCTGGCCGGGCTGCTGTTCGCCTTGTTCTCGGCAGGCTGGTATCTGCGCAACCTGCTCGAGCGGGGTTCGCTGACCGGATTGGTCGAGCTTTCGGAAGAGGGGACGGGCGGAGCCTTGTTCTGGCTCAACGCGTTCGCCCACCCGTTCGAGCTGATCAAGGGCCTGCTGGGCATGCTGATGACCTTTGTCTGGGGCGCTTCGGCCTCCAGCGCCTACCCGCCTGTCTGGTCGGTGCTACCTCTGGTGCTGCCGGTGCTGGTGCTGCTGCCGCTGTCGCTGTTGCTGTTGCGCCGGCCGGCGTCAGAGGCGGTGGTGCTGGCGCTGTTGATGGTGGGCGCGGTTGGTGCCGGGCTGGTCTACTACCTGCTGGTGCGGGTTGCGGCCACGGGGGTAGGGGCCGGAGCGCCCGGATGGTACCTGCATACCCTGGTCGGGCCTCTGAGCCTGCTGCTGGCCGGCGGTTGGTCGTTGATCCGGGAGCGGGTTCGGCTGGCGCCGCTGCTTGCCCGTGTCTGGATCGGCTATGCGTTCTGCTTCTGCCTGACCGTCGCCTGGCTACAGCTGGCCCTGTTCAGCGGATGTGCGTTCAAGACAGCAGAGCGGAGAATCTATTCCTTCGACGATGTGTCCTGCCTCGGTGAGCTTCCCCGGCTCTACGCCAATCTCGACACCCTGGCCTATCCCGCCGCCGGCCTGGCGTTATCCTTCCTGGTTGCGGCCATGATGGTACTTGCGTGGCGCTGGCGAGATCGTCGTAGTCTCGAGCCGCGATGATCCTGCGCAACAGCCTGCTGAGCCTTTCCTCGCTGGCCATACCTCTGCTGGTGGGGCTGCTGACCGTGCCCTTGATCATCGAGGCGCTGGGGCTCGAGCGTTTCGGTGTGCTGACGCTGGTGTGGGCCGTGATCGGGTATGCCAGCCTGTTCGACCTGGGCATCTCGCGTGCGCTGACCAAGCGGGTCGCGGAGCTGCACGCACTGCCTGCCCGGCTTCGCACGGCCGTGAGGTCAGGCATCGGCTTGATGCTCCTGCTGGGTCTGCTCATGGGGCTGCTGACGCTGGCTGGCGCTTCGCTGCTCGATCACCAGCGCTTCGGTCTGGAGCGCGAGGAACACCGAAACGGCGCGTTGCTGCTGGCGCTCAGCGTGCCGCTGGTGATAGTGGGTGGCGGTTTGCGAGGGGCGCTTGAAGGGCTCCATCGCTTTGGCGTGGTGTCGGCGGTGCGTCTCGCCTTTGGACTGGTCACCTTTATCGCGCCGGTATATGCCCTGCAGCATGCGCCGCGCCTCGACGTGATCATCGCCATCATGCTCGCCGCGCGGATCCTCGGGCTGTGCGTGATGGGCTGGGCCTGCAGGGCTTATCTGGCCAAGGGACGCGGGACCCGCGGCCGCCGATGGGCAGAGCTCAGGCGGATGCTGACCTTTGGCGGCTGGGTCACGGTGTCGAACCTGGTCAGCGCCGTCATGCTCTATCTTGACCGTTTCGTCCTGGCCGCAGGGCCGCACGCTCCATCGTTGGCCTACTACACGACGCCCTACGAATTCGTCACCAAGCTGTTCATCCTGCCTTCGGCACTCAGTGGCGTGCTGTTTCCCCTGATGGCCAGGAGTGGCAAGGTCGAGGATGCCCACAGCGGCCTGCTAACGCTGGGCTGCTCGGCGGTGCTGGTTGCGGTCCTGCCTGTCGTAGGCACATTGGTGCTGTTCTCGACCGAGATTCTCCAGGGCTGGATATCGCCGGCCTTCGGCGAACATGCCTCGCTGCCGTTGCGGATCCTGTCCCTGGGTGTGCTGGTGAACTGCCTGGCGCAGATCTACCAGACCTACCTGCTGGGTCGCGGCAAGGCGTTCTGGATGGCGCGCCTGCACCTGATCGAACTCATCCTGTTTCTTCCCGCGCTGTATCTGGCGCTACGCTGGTACGGCATCGCCGGAGTTGCCTGGGTCTGGACCCTTCGGGTCGTGGGCGATGCCCTGGCGATGGGCTGGATGCTGCGCTGGCTGCAACTGCCCTCCAGCCAGCACTGGCTGCCGCTGGGGATCGCCATGGCGGCGGCTGGCGTAGTGTTTGGTTCGTCCTTCCTGGGCGTTCAGGCGCGTGGTCTGCTGGCTGCCGCGCTTTGGGCCGCATGCGCCCTTGCCGGGTATCTGCTGCTTCGTCATTCTGCCTGGAACAGAGCCGGAGTCCGCGAGCGGGCAGGCTGAAGCGTTTTCCGCCTCTGCGCAGGAGCCTGCCAGCTGGTATTCTCCGCGCCCATGAATCGCTCCCTCTACAGCATCCTCTTCCATCTCGCCCTTCCGATCATCGCCCTGCGCCTGTTGCTGCGCGGGCGCAGGGCCCCGGCCTATCGGCGTCGCATCGGTGAGCGTTTTGCGGTCGGGCTGCCTGCATTCCAGCCCGGCGGGATCTGGGTGCATGCGGTGTCGGTGGGTGAAAGCATCGCGGCGGCGCCGATGATTCGCGCGCTGATGGAGCGCTACCCCGAGTTACCGGTCACCGTCACCTGCATGACCCCCACTGGCTCGGATCGAATCAGGGCGCTGTTCGGCGACCAGGTCCAGCATTGCTATTTGCCTTACGACCTTCCCTGGGCATCGGCACGCTTTCTTGACCGCCTGCGCCCGAAGGTCGCAATCATCATGGAAACCGAACTCTGGCCGAATCATGTTCACCAGTGCTCCAAGCGGGGCATTGCGACCATCCTGGCCAATGGCCGGCTTTCCGAACGCTCGGCTCGGGGCTATGCCAGGCTGGCGAAACTCACCGGCCCCATGCTGGCAGAGATGAGCTGGATCGCGGTGCAGACCGAAACCGAAGCCGAGCGATTCCGGCAGTTGGGGGCCTCGCCTGACAGCATCAGCGTCACCGGCTCGATCAAGTTCGACATCAGTGTCGACCCGGAGCTTCCTGCCCGTGCGGCGGCGCAGCGGCAGGGCTGGGGCAGCCGGCCCGTCTGGATCGCTGCCAGCACCCATGCGGGGGAGGACGAGATCGTTCTGGAGGCTCACCGCCGGTTGCTGACCGAGCGGCAGGACGCCCTGCTGATCCTGGTGCCAAGGCACCCCGAGCGCTTCGACAGCGTTTTCGGCCTCTGCCAGCGGGCTTCGTTTCCCACCCAGCGGCGCACCACCGGGGATGCGGTGACCGAGAGCCATCAGGTGTTGCTGGGCGATACCATGGGTGAGCTCCTGTATCTCTATGCCCTGGCGGACGTTGCCTTTGTCGGCGGCAGCCTGGTGCCCATCGGCGGCCATAACCCGCTGGAGCCTGTCGCCCTCGGGCTTCCCATCCTGACGGGGCCGCATCTGTTCAACTTCGCGGAGATTACCGAGCAGTTGCGTGAGCCCGGCGTCCTGCGCGTCCTGCAGACGGCCGAGGAGTTACACGCGGCAGTGAGCGATCTGCTGGCAGATGCGAGCCATCGGGACGCCCTCGCCACCGCCGGCAGGCAGGTGCTCGGCAGAAACCAGGGGGCCTTGGAGCGCCTGATAAGAGGTATCTCCCAAAGGTTGCACTGAGCCTGCCCGCGCTGCCCCAATGGAATTCGGCCGCTTCTGCGCTGTCTTTCAAAGGTCTCGGGCAGCAAGGACCAGATGTGGCCTCCATGGAGCGTATTTCCCCCCGCAGGACCTCTTTTTCTCCCCAAGACCGCGCCCTTCACAACGGCTTGACGGTCCGGGTTGCCATGACGCCCCCATTCTGTCGCGTTCTCTGACGCATGAGGGTGCTGGTGACTGGAGCTGGTGGCTTCGTCGGCCAAGCCGTGCTGGCGCGCTTGCAGGCTGAGCCGGACTGGGAGCCCGTAGCGGCTTATCGCCGGCCCGGAACTGCCGCGCCGCCCGGTGTCCGCGCGCTCATCATCGGCGACCTGGCCGATGATTGGCAGGTGGGCCTGGAAGGCGTTCAGGTGGTGATCCATTGCGCCGGTCGGGCGCATGTCATGCAAGACACCTCGGCGGATCCGCTTGCCGAATTCCGCAAGGTCAATGTCGCGGGCACCTTGCATCTGGCGAGACAGGCAGCGAACGCAGGTGTCAGGCGTTTCATTTTCCTGAGCTCCATCAAGGTCAATGGTGAGGCCACCGAGCCCGGGCATGCCTATACCGCTCAGGATCGACCGGCCCCTGGCGACCCTTACGGTATCTCCAAGTGCGAGGCCGAAAGGCAATTGCTGGCGCTGGGCCGCGAGACCGGAATGGACGTGGTCGTGATCCGCCCGGTACTGGTGTACGGCCCAGGCGTAAAGGCCAACTTCCGCAGCCTGCTCGGCTGGGTGAGCAAGGGGGTTCCGCTGCCACTCGGTGCGTTGCATAACAAGCGCAGCCTGGTGGCGCTGGATAACCTGGTCGACTTGATCCGCGTCTGCGTCCTCCACCCGGCTGCGGCAAACCGGACGTTTCTGGTCAGCGATGGTGACGATCTGTCCACCACCGAACTGCTGCAGCGGGTGGCCCTGGCCATGGGGCGTTCGCCACGGCTGATACCGGTGCCCGCAGCCTGGCTGATGGCCGGGGCAAAATTCGCCCGCCGGGAGGATATCGCGCGACGGCTGTGCGGGTCCCTGCAGGTGGATATCGGCGATGCCCGGCGATTGCTCGGCTGGCAGCCGCCAGTAGGCGTGAACCAGGCCCTGAAAAAGACCGCCGACGCCTTTCTCGCGGAGCAGCCACGATGATGTCCTGGTGGTGGCTGCCCGCCGTTGCCGGGCTTTCGCTGATGCTGGCGGGCAGCCTGCGCCACTACGCCCAGGCACGGGATCTGGTCGATGTACCCAATGCCCGGAGCTCGCATTCCACCCCGACCCCACGCGGTGGCGGAGTTGCCATCGTGGTGAGCTTTCTGCTGGTGATCCTGGCGCTGTTCCTGGGAGGCACGGTGGAGCCCTCGCTCGCCTGGGCCTTGCTTGGCGGAGGGCTGGCGGTGGCCGCGCTCGGCTTTTTCGACGACCACG
This sequence comes from Stutzerimonas tarimensis, assembly GCF_042648805.1. Taxonomy (NCBI): domain Bacteria; kingdom Pseudomonadati; phylum Pseudomonadota; class Gammaproteobacteria; order Pseudomonadales; family Pseudomonadaceae; genus Stutzerimonas; species Stutzerimonas tarimensis. Next base: position 545,966 of record NZ_JBHRXZ010000022.1, read on the forward strand.
GACACATCCCCGCCGGGTGGCGTCTGCTGGGGCACTTTTGCGCGGCGACCTGGGCGCTGGCCTGGCTGGGTGGCTTTCCGCCATTGGTCGTGCTGGGCATGGAACTCGATCTCGGCTGGTTCGGCCACATCGGCGCCGCGGTCTACCTCGTATGGCTGCTGAATCTCTACAATTTCATGGACGGCATCGACGGGATCGCCAGTGTGCAAGCCATAACCCTGTGCCTGGGGGGCGCCCTGCTGTTCGCGCTACTGGCGACCGAGGCGGCCAGCCGATCGGCGACCATCCTGCTGCTGCTGGCGGCTGCCGTCGCCGGGTTCCTGTACTGGAACTTCCCTCCGGCACGCCTGTTCATGGGCGATGCGGGGAGCGGCTTTCTCGGCATGGCGTTCGGCATTCTCTCGCTCCATGCCGCCTGGCAGGCGCCCGTGCTGCTGTGGAGCTGGCTGATTCTGCTCGGCGTTTTCATCGTCGACGCCACCTTTACCCTGCTCCGACGTCTGATGCGTGGAGAGAGAGTCCACGAGGCTCATCGAAGCCACGCCTACCAGGCAGCGTCCCGTCGTCACGGCGGCCACCTGCCGGTGACCCTGGGGGTGATGGTGATCAACCTCGCCTGGCTGCTGCCCATCGCTGTCTGGGTGGCCTGGGGTGGGCTCGATGGGATGCTCGGCCTGATCGTCGCTTATGTACCGCTGGTTTTGCTCGCCATCCGCTACGGAGCGGGTGGCCGTGAGGCTCCGTAGGGTGCGGACGTCAGCCAGGGCGTCCGCTGTCACAGTCGTACTGGCTGGGAGGTCCGCCCATGCTTCGTGAAAAGCTTCAGCAGCTATCCCGCCGACAGAAGCGCCTGTCGCAGCTGGCCGCCGATCTCGTCCTGATCTGGATAGCCTTGTGGATGGCCTTTTACGTGCGCCTGGGTTCGAGCTTCAGGATCGAGCCGTTCGATGGCCATGCGTGGCTGTTCATCACGGCACCGCTGGTATCCATTCCGCTGTTCATCAGGTTCGGCATGTATCGCGCGGTCATGCGCTATTTCGGCAACGATGCCTTGCTGGCCATCGTCAAGGCCGTGACGCTGGCCTCGTTGCTGCTTGCACTGGCCGTGTATTGGTACCGGGACGTGCCCGCCCTGGTACCCCGTTCGATGGTGTTCAACTACTGGTGGTTGAGCCTGATGCTGATTGGTGGCCTGCGCCTGGTCATGCGCCAGTACTTTCTGGGTGACTGGTACGTCGGCATGTCGATTCCCTTCATGTCTCGCGACGATGGCCTGACGCGGGTGGCCGTCTATGGCGCGGGCACTGCCGGCAACCAGCTGGTGGCGGCGTTGCGGATGGGCAAGTCCATGCGCCCGGTGGCCTTCATCGATGACGACAGCAACATCGCCACCCAGATGATCGCCGGCATGAAGGTCTACAAGCCCAAGCACATCCAGCAGATGATCAGGGAAACCGGGGCCGTGGAGGTCCTGCTGGCGCTGCCTTCGACCAGCCGGGGCCGGCGCCGTGAAATCCTCACCACCCTCGAGGCCTATCCTCTGCGGGTTCGCTCGGTGCCGGACCTGATGGCCCTGGCCAGCGGCCAGGTGAAGGTCCAGGACCTGCAGGAAGTCGATATCGCCGATCTGCTAGGCCGCGATGCCGTACTGCCGCGCAAGGACCTGTTCGAGCGGTGCATACGTGGCCAGTCGGTGATGGTCACCGGCGCCGGAGGCTCCATTGGCGCCGAGCTGTGCCGCCAGATCCTGACCCAGCAGCCCACCACCCTGCTGTTGTTCGAGCACAGCGAATTCAACCTCTACAGCATCCACCAGGAGCTTGAACAGCTCATCCGCCGCAAGGCGCTGAGCACCGTCCTGGTGCCTATCCTGGGCTCGATTCGCAACCCTGTGCGCGTCGCCGACGTCATCCGGACCTGGCGGATCGAGACGGTCTACCACGCGGCTGCCTACAAGCATGTCCCCATGGTCGAGCACAATGTGGCCGAAGGTGTGCTCAACAACGTCATGGGCACCCTCAATACCGCCCAGGCAGCGATCATGGGCGGTGTCAGAAACTTCGTACTGATCTCCACCGACAAGGCGGTGCGACCGACCAATGTGATGGGCAGCACCAAGCGGCTCGCCGAAATGGTGCTACAGGCGCTCAGCCAGGAATCGGCTCCCGTCCTGTTTGGTGATCGCAGCGGCGTTCATCGCGTCAACAAGACCCGCTTCACCATGGTGCGCTTCGGCAATGTGCTGGGCTCCTCCGGCTCGGTGATACCCCTGTTCAGGGACCAGATCAAACGGGGTGGGCCGATCACCGTGACCCATCCCAACATCACCCGCTACTTCATGACCATCCCCGAGGCCGCGCAGCTGGTCATCCAGGCAGGCTCGATGGGGCGGGGCGGCGACGTCTTCGTGCTGGAGATGGGTGAGCCGGTACGGATCGCCGAACTGGCGGAGAAAATGGTCCGCCTGTCCGGTCTTTCAGTGCGCAACGAACAGAACCCCAAGGGCGATATCGCCATCGAGTTCACCGGTCTGCGCCCGGGCGAGAAGCTGTATGAGGAGCTGCTGATCGGCGACAACGTAACGCCGACCGACCACCCCATGATCATGAGCGCCCATGAAGAGCACCTCCCGTGGGACCCGTTGCGCGAGGTGCTCAAGGACTTGGTGCGCGCCGTGGAAGCGGATGATTTCGTCCGGGTGCGGCAGATCCTGCGTGCCGAGGTGAACGGCTACGTTCCTGAAGGCGAGATCGTCGACTGGATTCACCAGCAGCGCGAACAGGCGGTGATCCCACCGCAGCCAGGCGAGCACGGCCTGGGCTGAGCCTCCCACCGTCGACGACCGAGAGTGGCGTCGCAACTCATGAGATCAGGTCGGCAGGCCTGCTCACTGCACGCTTCTTGGGCCTGCTACCGACCCTATCTGTAACTGTTCAGCCTTCAGGTAGGTGATCATAAATCAGCAGCGTCAGCTATCGACGCCCTGCCCTCCGTAATTGGAGCGAAAGCACCAGGGCACCGGATACGGCCACAATGGTCGCTGCTCTCGCCTGCGGGTTCAGCTCAACGTCCGTTCACCGTGCAGGTAGCGGTGTTTCAAGCGAAACACGGCGGCGCTCAGTGTGATGACCAGCAGGGCGTCGAGCAGCCAGCGAAGCAGCCCTTGGCCTGCGATGGCGAAGTCCGCCGTGGCGATGCCCATACCGACCAGGGCCATGCTGGGGATCAGCGCCAGGGTGATCATCACGCCGGTGGTCAGGACCGCTCGCTGGCCACCGATGATCACCGCGCCTGCCACCGCTCCAAAGGCAGAAATCAGTACGCCGGCGAAGGTCGGGGTCGACCAGTAGGTCATCCATTGCTGCTCGGCCAGGGGAACGGCAGGGCGTGTGCCCCAGATTTCGAGCAGCAGGGTCGCCAGCGCGGCGCCCAGCACCAGCACCGCATTTCCCGCCAGTACCGAGGTTACCCCGGTGGAGATCAAGTCGCGGGCCCCGGTAATCATGGCGAAGGGCAGGCGTGCCAGCGGCTCGAACGCCGGGGCAATGATCATGGCCCCCACGATCAGGTGCAAGGTATCTGTCCACAGGCCGCCCGCGGCGATCGCCCCGGCCATGCCCATCGCCACCAGATAGTTGAGCGAAGGATTGGTATCGCCGCGCAGCAAGAAGGCCATTTCGTCCCAGACCGTCTCGTTGCTCTCGTTATTGATTTCGTGCTGCTTGCCGGCCACCGCGAGACTGGTCGGTTCGCTCATCTCCACGCTGCCGCTGTCGCTTATTCGCAACGCTTTCAGCAAGGCGAGCAGCGGCCGTGTGGCTTCGTTGGTCACCGTCAGCGAGAGGATATCGCCGGGCGGCATCAGTGAGGCCCCTGGTTGATGGGAAATGCCCAGGATGCCCTCGACCGACTCGGCCCCCTGGAGGATGGCCTCGATGTTGGAGGCGTTGGTGGCGATACGTATGGTTCGAGGCATCTTTGATTCCCGGGTGCACAGATGGGCAGGCAGTAGGGCGCATCCAGAGGCGTCCGCAGTTGTGAGCGGCAGTCGGGCTGGGAAGTTCGTGTCCAGTCCTCTGCAGGCGCCGGCCGGGCAGCGAAGCAGACAACCTGCCCGGTTACCCGTCCCTTGTGAATCGCTCACCCATGACCTTCGAACTCCGCTGGCGGGTGCGATAGAGCGGTGCGAACCGAGGACTTTGATAGCGACACGCTGGATGATCTTGCGACATCATCACTGTAGTGCCGAGGGCGGCGACAAGCCGGGTTGGGGCCTGGGGTTGAGCGGGTCAGGGGAATCGCTTAGGGCAGATCCATGGCCAGGGAGGTCTGTGAAAATCAGAGACAACAAAAAACCCGCACCAGGCGGGTTTCTTGTGGGCTTTCGGGTGGTTTTGGCACCACCTGAAAACGAAAGGTGGTGCCCAGGGACGGAATCGAACCGCCGACACGGGGATTTTCAATCCCCTGCTCTACCGACTGAGCTACCTGGGCAACGGCGCGTATTAAACGGACTTCCGTCGGCAGCGTCAAGCGCTGCGGCAAAAAAATTTAACTGCGGCGGGCGCTTAGCGATCAGGGTGGGGATCCGATGCACGGCCTGGATGGTCAGGATACCGGCTCCGCCATTTCGAGACGGCTTCGGCGTGCCCGCAGGTCGGGCGCGCCGAGTGCTCTGGTCATTCGCTTGGCGGTACGTAGCCTTCGGCCTGGGCGTACTCTTCGCCAGAAAGGAACTTGTCCATTTCGGCCTGGAGGAACTTGCGGTCTTCGGCGTTCATCATGTTCAGGCGGCGCTCGTTGATGAGCATGGTCTGGTGCGCCTGCCATTCGTCCCAGGCCTGCCTGGAAACATTGTTGTAGATGTCTTCACCCTTGGGGCCGGGGTAGGGCGGGCGGTCGAGGCCGGGTAGTTCCTGCTTGTGCTTGCGGCAGTTCACGGTGCGGGTCATGCGGGTTCTCCTGTATGCAGGATGGCGGCCGCGCGTTCGAGCAGTGTCTTGACCGGGGCGGCGAGACCCAGGCGCGGCGGGGAGGCGAGGTTATACCAGAGCCAGTCGGCTTCGGCGATGTGGCTCCGGAATTGGTCGACCCTGATCAGCCAGGGCTCGATGGCAAGCTGGAAGTGGCTGAAGGTATGGCTGAGGCCGGGCAGGGACTGACGCTCCTGAAGCGCCAGGGCGTGGCGTTCGGCGAGGGGGATGAGGTCGTCGATCCGCTCGATTTCCGGCAGGCTCCAGAGGCCGCCCCAGAGTCCGCTGGACGGTCGCCGGTAGAGCAGAATGTGGCCCTCGCCATTGACCAGCAGCGGCATCAGGGTGTGTCTCTGCGGCAGCGCCTTGCGTGGCTTGGGCGTGGGGTAGGCCGTCTCGCGGCCCGCCTGGTGGGCCTGGCAGCCGCCGCGCAATGGGCACAGCAGGCAGCTGGGCTTGCTGCGGGTGCAGAGGGTGGCGCCGAGGTCCATCATCGCCTGGGTGTAATGGTTCACCCGTTGATCTGGGGTGAAGCGTTCGGCGGTGTCCCACAGGGCGCGGGCCACTTTGGGCTCGCCGGGGTAGCCTTCCTGGGCCTGGTAGCGGGCCAGTACGCGCTTGACGTTGCCGTCGAGGATGGGCGCGCGCAGGCCCATGGCGATGCTGGCGATGGCGCCAGCGGTGGAGCGGCCGATGCCGGGAAGTTCGGCCAGCGCCGCTACCGAGCGGGGGAATTCCCCGTCATGCCGTTCGACGACGAGCCTGGCGGTCTTGTGCAGGTTGCGTGCGCGGCTGTAGTAGCCGAGGCCGGTCCAGAGGTGCAGTACTTCGTCCTCCGAGGCGTCGGCCAGCGCCCTCACATCCGGGAGGGCGGCCATGAAGCGTTCGTAGTAGGCGAGCACCGTGGCGACCTGGGTCTGCTGCAGCATGATCTCCGACACCCAGACCCGGTACGGGCTGATGTCCTGCTGCCAGGGCAGGTCCTTGCGCCCATGGCGGTCGAACCAGGCGAGCACGGCATCGCTGAAGGTCTCGGGACTCATCGGCGGAACAGCCCTCTGAGGGCCTCCTGCAACTCAGGGCTGACCCTGTCGCCGAGCTGCTCCTGAAGTTTTTCGTTGAGCTTGTCGCCGGCGAGCCGGGCAGCAATCTGGCCGAGGCCGCTCTGGTCGATCCGGCAGGCGCGTGCGCCGAGTTCCAGCGGCCCGCGGCAGTGCAGGGGCCATTCCAGGCCGACGTAGCGCTGGCTGACCTGGCACGCGGGGTCCGGCATGTCGCTCTTGTCGCCTTCGATGACCACGCCGATACGGTAATCCATGCCCAGTACCCGAAGATCGACGTCGCCGCGGCCGTTGACGGTCAGACCTGGAATGCTTGCGCGCAGGTCGCGGTTGCTGGCTACGCCGTCCTGCAGCGTCAGGCTGCCGCCGAGCTGGCGGAACGGCGTGTCGCGGCCGCTCGGCTGGGTGGTGAGCTCCCGCTGATTGAGAAGGGCGATGGCGCGGCAGATCTGCTCCTCGAGATTGGCCTCGACCAGCACCCCGTTGGCGATGTTGAAGCTAATGTCGCCGGCCAGCGCGTCGACCCAGGCGCGCTGGCTGTTGCCACGGGTACGCAGGTTGGCGTCGAGAGTCAGGCGTCCCTGGACGACCACCTGCTCGTTCTGCGCCTCGAGCAACTGCTCCACGGCGACCTCGGCGATGCGCTGGCGCAGCGTGAGCAGCGGAACGGCCGGGCGCAGATCGAGGTTGGCGCTGGTGTTCACCTGCCCGCCATAGAGGCCGCCGCGCAGTTCTTCGAGCTGCAGCTGGCCGCCCGCGCCACGTGCCTTGAGACTGAACTTCTGCAGGGGCAGGCGGGCTACCGTCAGCTCGTTCAGGCCCAGATCGAGACGGACGTCGAGCTGGCGCAGCCTGTCGAGGGGCAGTACCGGCTCCTCGCTCCAGGCGTGGCGGGTCGGTTGCTCGGGCAGCGGTGTGGTGCCGCCGCCGGCGAGGATGGCCTCGGTCTGCACCTCGCTGTCGCGTGCTGCGGTGGCGGCCTGCTGCTCCTCGCTCGGCGGCGGCAGATAGCGGTCCAGATCCAGCCGGTCGCCGGTCAGGTTGACGCGCAGGGCCTGGGCGGAGAGATCGGTGACGGCGATGCGCCCGCGCAGCTGGCTGCCATCGAGCTTCAGGTCGAGGTCTTCCAGGGCCAGGCTGTTCTGGCTTCCGGTGATCTTCGAGACCAGCTCCACGTTGCCAAGGGCGGTGCTATCCGCCATTTCCGGCAAGGTCTGGCCGATGCCGCGCAGAAAGGCGGCGAGGTCGAAACGGGCAACCGACAGCGTGCCGTTGAAGCGCGGAACGCTGTCCAGATTTTCTACCCTGAGCTCCCCGAGCCCGCGCAGCTCGTTGGCGCTGAAGCGCAGGTTGCGCCACTCCGCCTGCTGGCTCGCCAGGTCGGCGAGCAGTTCGCCCTGGGCAGAGAAATTCAGCGTCTGGCCATCGAAGGGCTCGCCCGACGCCTCGCCGTTCAGGCGCAGGTCTTCGAGGCGATACCCTTGCGCGCCAGTGTCGAGGTGCAGGGTCGCCCGCAGCTCGCTGCGTGCGCGAACCACGGGCTGGTTGACGCCGAAAAAGGCCTTCAACTGAATGTCGACAGGGGTGTCTTCGCGGATCGCGCCGGTGCTCAGTTCGATGCTCTCGGCGCTCAGGTGCTGGCCGGTGCTGGCGTCCTGGTAGCTGACGCGGGCGTCGCGGACGGTCAGGCTGTCGATGTCCAGCGCCACGGGGCGACGCTGCCCATCAGGCGAGGGTTCGGCCGGCTCGGCGGGTGCTCGTGCCGCAGCGCCTTCGGGCTGACCGATGCCTTCCCAGTTGCCCCGGCCCTGGGCGTCGCGGACCAGGGTCAGGTTGAGGCCGTTGATGCTGATGTCGCTCATCTGCACTTCCCGGCGCAGCAGCGGCATCACCCGTACCGAAAGGCCAAGCATGCGCACGTTGGCGAGGGGCTGCTCGGGCGTGGCGACGCTGGCCAGGCTGGTGTCGTGCAGCTCCAGGCCCAGCCAGGGAAACAGGCTCCAGCCGATGTCACCACCAATCGCCAGGTCCAGCCCGGCGCGCTCGCGGGCCAGTTGCTGGATCTCGTCCTTGTAGTCGTTGGGGTCGAACAGGTGGGTCAGGGCGAAGCCCAGTGCCACGATGATCAGCAGCAGCCCCAGGAGCACCAGCCCCAGGATTTTGCCCAGCGCTTTCATGCCGAATCCTTGTCGTTGTAATCAGGGGGCAAGTATAACGCTGGCGCTCGCTCAGAGCGGCTCGAGTGGCAGGTGGCTGCGCGCGGCGAGTGCCTGAGCCTCGAGATGGTCCGCCGGTGCCGCCAGATGCAGCGGGTGTCCCGACTCGATGGCCAGGCGCGTGGCCTCCTCCAGCAGGCGTTTGCCCACCCCGCGACGACGGGTGACCTTGCGAACGCAGAGGTGCGACAGCCGCCAGGCGGGCTCGCCGCGCTGCAGGAGCGCGGCGCCGAGCAGGCGGTCATTGAAACGCCCGGCGAACAGCCGGCCGTCGCGCAGTCCCGCCTCGATCAGCTCAGCGGCGTTCTGGTAGGGCTGCAGCAGCCAGTCCGGGGCGTCGGCGTAGATTTTCGCCAGGTCACTCAGGTCCTGGGAGCTGGGATCGCTGACCGCTTCGATGAGAACAGGCATGGCAGGCTCCTGGCTGGGCGGGTCAGTGTAGTCCGCTCCGCCGAACGCCGGTAGCCGGGTGCTGCGCCGCACGCCTATAATGAGCGCCTTTTCCTGATCGTTTTTGTGGAGCTGGTGATGGCCGAACGTACGGCATCCGTCGAGCGCAACACCCTGGAAACCCGAATCACCGCCACGGTCAACCTGGACGGTACCGGCAAGGCTCGCTTCGATATTGGCGTGCCCTTCCTCGAGCACATGCTCGAGCAGATTTCCCGCCATGGTCTGATCGACCTGGACATCGTCTGCAAGGGTGACCTGCACATCGACGACCACCACACCGTCGAGGACGTCGGCATCACCCTTGGCCAGGCGTTCGCCCAGGCTGTCGGAGACAAGAAGGGCATGACCCGCTATGGGCATTCCTACGTGCCGCTGGACGAGGCGCTGTCGCGGGTAGTGATCGATTTTTCCGGGCGTCCGGGCCTGCACATGAATGTGCCTTACACCCGCGCCGTGGTGGGCCGCTTCGACGTGGACCTGTTCCAGGAATTCTTCCAGGGCTTCGTCAATCACGCCCAGGTCACCCTGCACATCGACAACCTGCGCGGCACCAACACCCACCACCAGATCGAGACGGTGTTCAAGGCCTTTGGCCGTGCCCTGCGCATGGCCGTCGAGCTCGACGAGCGCATGGCCGGGCAGATGCCCTCGACCAAGGGGTGCCTGTAATGCAGACGGTCGCCGTCATCGATTACGGCATGGGCAACTTGCATTCCGTGGCCAAGGCACTCGAGCACGTGGGGGCCGGCCGGGTGCTGGTCACCAGCGATGCGCAGGTGATCCGCGAGGCTGACCGGGTGGTCTTTCCCGGCGTCGGTGCGATCCGCGACTGCATGGCCGAGATCCGCCGCCTCGGTTTCGACGAGCTGGTCCGTGAGGTCAGCGTCGACCGGCCGTTCCTGGGCATCTGCGTGGGCATGCAGGCGCTGATGGAGCGCAGCGAGGAGAACGGTGGGGTCGACTGCATCGGTCTGTTCCCCGGCCAGGTGCGCTACTTCGGCAAGGATCTGGAGGAGGATGGCGAATCCCTCAAGGTGCCGCACATGGGCTGGAACGAGGTCAAGCAGGCCGTCGACCACCCGCTCTGGCACAGCATCGCCGATTCCGATCGCTTCTATTTCGTGCACAGCTTCTACGTCGAGGCGACCAATCCGCGCCAGGTCGTCGGCCGTGGCCACTACGGCCGTGACTTCGCCGCCGCGCTGGCCGACGGCTCGCGCTTCGCCGTGCAGTTCCATCCCGAGAAAAGCCATACCAATGGGCTGCAGCTGCTGCAGAACTTCGCGGCGTGGGATGGGCGTTGGTAATTCGAGCCGCAAGCCGCAAGCCGTTCCGCTTGTAGCCTGAAGTTCTTTCCGAAGGAAAAGGTAATGCTGATCATCCCGGCAATTGATTTGAAGGACGGTGCCTGCGTGCGTCTGCGCCAGGGCCGCATGGACGACTCCACGGTGTTTTCCGACGATCCGGTGAGCATGGCCGCCAGGTGGGTGCAGGCCGGCTGCCGGCGGCTGCATCTGGTGGACCTGAACGGCGCGTTCGAGGGGCAACCGGTCAACGGTGAAGTGGTCACCGCCATCGCCCGGCGCTTCCCCGAACTGCCGATCCAGATCGGCGGCGGCATCCGCTCGCTGGAGACCATCGAGCACTACGTCCGTGCCGGCGTGGGTTACGTGATCATCGGCACCAAGGCAGTCAAGCAGCCCGAGTTCGTCGGCGAGGCCTGCCGGGCGTTCCCCGGCAAGGTGATCGTCGGCCTGGACGCCAGAGACGGCTTCGTCGCCACCGACGGCTGGGCCGAAGTGTCCAGCGTGCAGGTCATCGACCTGGCCAGGCGCTTCGAGGCCGACGGCGTCTCCGCCATCGTCTACACCGACATCGCCAAGGACGGGATGATGCAGGGCTGCAACGTCGAGGCCACCGCGGCCCTGGCCAGCGCCACCAGGATCCCGGTTATCGCCTCCGGCGGCATCCACAACATTGGCGACATCCAGACCCTGCTCGATGCCAACGCCCCGGGCATCATCGGCGCCATCACCGGCCGGGCGATCTACGAGGGCACCCTGGATGTGGCCGAGGCGCAGGCCCTCTGTGATCTCAGGGTCAAAGACGAATAATCAGCGAGCTGCAAGTTACAGGTCCGAGACTGGAAGCGACACGGAAGGGTCTTTTCGCTTTTACTTGAAGCTTGCCGCTTGCAGCTCTTTTCGGAGAAAAGCATGGCGCTGGCCAAACGCATCATCCCCTGCCTCGACGTGGAAAACGGTCGAGTGGTCAAGGGCGTCAAGTTCGAGAACATCCGCGATGCCGGTGATCCTGTCGAGATCGCCCGGCGTTACGACGAGCAGGGTGCCGACGAGATCACCTTTCTCGACATCACGGCGAGCCATGAAGGGCGCGATACCACGCTGCACACCGTGGAGCGCATGGCCAGCCAGGTGTTCATCCCGCTGACCGTGGGCGGCGGGGTGCGCAGCGTCAGCGACATTCGCAACCTGCTCAATGCCGGTGCGGACAAGGTGTCGATCAACACCGCCGCGGTGTTCGACCCCGAATTCGTCGGTGAGGCCGCCGAGCGTTTCGGCTCCCAGTGCATCGTCGTCGCCATCGACGCCAAGCGGGTGTCAGGCCCTGGGGAAACCCCGCGCTGGGAGATCTTCACCCATGGCGGACGCAAGCCTACCGGGCTGGATGCGGTGCTCTGGGCAAAGAAGATGGAAGACCTCGGCGCTGGCGAAATCCTGCTCACCAGCATGGACCAGGACGGCGTGAAGAGCGGCTACGACCTGGGCGTCACCCGCGCCATCAGCGAGGCGCTCAGCATCCCGGTGATCGCCTCGGGAGGGGTCGGCAACCTGCAGCACCTGGCTGACGGCGTGCTCGAGGGCAAGGCCGACGCGGTGCTCGCGGCGAGCATCTTCCATTTCGGCGAATACACAGTGCCCGAAGCCAAGGCCTACATGGCCAGCCGTGGCATCGTCATGCGCTGAAGGCTGATGGGGCAGCGCCAGGTTCTGGCCGCTGGCGAGCTCCGGCTTCAGTTATATCCTCGAGAGCCCGGTCTGCCCCTGCGACAACAAGCGTGGAGCGGCCGCGCCCGGCGGGCCTCAACGCTGTAAGCCGTCCTGGTGCCGCCCAAAAAAGGGCCGGTGTCAAGACTTTCGTGGAAATCACGCTAGGCTTGAAACCACATACAGGGCAATAGGTTAGCTCTGTTTCATGTCGCTTGCAGCGGATGCGGCGTTGTGGGCTGGGAGCCACATGAGAGCCTGTGGAAAGCAAGCCGGGGCGCGCTGAGGCGGTGCAGACATTTGCTAAGAATGGGCCTACCTCAGCAAGCCTAGCCCACCTATGCGCATGCTGTCATCAGACGTTAAACCAAGTTCCTCACTAGCCCCTACCACAAAGGGGCATGGGAGCCTTGGTTATTAGCCGTGCTTGAAATGTAGCGTTCTAGTGTGTGGGTCAGCTTTGAACGCAAAATCGTTTCCGTCCATGAAGCTCATTTGGTCGTTAGTTACACGCTCGCCATTCAGCATAAACGTCCAGTAGTAGAGATCGTAAAGATCGAGATATGTTCCCGCTTCCGACTCGGTACTTTGCAGCACAATCGCCCCTGTTTTAGCATCTCGGTAACGTACCTCTACTGTGTCCTCCTGTACCAGAGTGGCTTCAATGGTCATAGTCTCAGTGGAGAGCAATAATTTCGTCTCGCCAACCTTCATGCCGTCAGAAGCTGCGACCTTTGTCTTAGCCTCCAAGGTTTCTATGGCCTCTATGGCTTCCCGGTTTTCGCGCTCAATTATTTCATCAGCCCTTGCTTTGTAATCTCGGAATAAGGAATGAACCTCATCACGTGTTTTCACGAGGAATGTGGATGCAAGTGACAAACATATTGACGTATAACCTTCCTCTACAGGCGTTGGCAACCCTCTGCCCCGCTCCTCACCGATACGAAAGAAAGACATCGGCAACGCATGGACGTGAGATGAAAGGAGAACGTACAGTCACCTAAATTGGGCCTTCTCAATTCCAGCCTTCTCAGCTATATCCTCAAGCGGAAAAAGATAAGCTGATTGCCCATGCAATGCAGTTTTCTTCTTTTTCTCTGGCAGGGTATCAAAGAATGGGTTCACCCTGATTCGCTCACGTATTTCGTCGGCCGCCTGCGACAACTTTTCTACTTCTTCATTGTTTTCAATTGCTGTGAACATGCGGATGCGAGAGGTGCAGTCGTGGAGATTAAATATATTCCAACGGCACTCCCATTCTTTTTCGTCACATTCTTCAGTGCACAAATAGTAAAACGCGATCCGAAGCTCCAGCATCGTTCGAGTAATTCCAGCAGCAGAAGCGTAATCCCAGTGCTCGATTTTTTTATCCACCCAAGGAGTGAAGGGCATGATCTGAGCAAGAGTCACTCCCTTGGTCACAAGTGCCGTGAACAAGACCGACGAATCGTAGTGCTTGGCACTTGGGGATGCTACGCCACTATAGCTCCGTGACACGTACATACACTCTCGAACAACATTGTCCAGCATATCGACAACGCGCATGTAGTCATCGCTTGGCTTACCACCCAAGGAGGAGAAGTCAACTATCTCATCGTGTGTGAGCGCTTCTGGGGTTTCGTCTGTCATTTAAACTTCTACCTGTATTAAAAATACCCTCTGGCACTATTGGTCTCGCAATATGTGTTCATTCGGTTAACGGCACCTGTATTTCAGGTGTTTCACTATACTAAAATATCAACCAATTCAGGTCTTGGTGCTTGTTCTCTTAAATCCCCGATCCCCCGCCATGAACGCCTCCAGCATGTGCGGGATCAGCGTCGTGGCATCGACCGCCTCGCCATATGCCTGTGCGTGTAGCGTGGCGTAGCGGTCGAGGTCGGTTTTCAGGCTGGCCGGGCAGGCAAAGGTCAGCTTGACGTTCTCGGTCTTGGGCAGCGGCCCCAGCCGCAGTTTCCTGGTCGTGCTCATCTGGAAGTCCCCTTGTTGAAGAACAGCGGCTGGTATGGCCGCAGCACCAGACCACGGTTGACGATGATGCGCACCGGCAAGCCGGGCCTTGCGCTCAAGGTCGGCTGGATGTTCATGTTGCGGCGGGTCATCTCCTGCCCGACCTGGTTGATGCTGTCCTGCGCGCTGTCGCGCCCGGCGATGATGATGCGATCGCCGTCCTGACGGTTCTCCGGCGCGGCCAGCTCGGCGCCGATGCCCAGCAGCGTGGTCAGCACGGCGCCGGCAAAGATCCGATCCCAATGCCAGTCCACGTCGTCTTCCAGCCCGGCATAGCCGGCCGGATCGGTGCCCACCAGGTTGTCGAGCGTGAGCGAAGACGTGTCCGGCAGGATGATCCGGTTCCAGACGACTTGAACCCGGCTTTGCCCGTAGCTCACCTGGCTGTTGTAGCGGCCGAGGATGCGCGAGCCCTGCGGGATCAGCAGGAACTTGCCGGTGGCTGTGTCATAGACCGGCTCCGTGACCGTGGCGATCACGTCGCCCGGCAAGTCCGACTTGATACCCGTCACCAGTGCAGCGGCGACCACCGTTCCGGCCATGACCTGATACGGCGAGGCCGGCAGGGTCAGGTTGCCGGAATTACGGGTTTCCGTAGAAGCGTCTTGCAGGAACGCCTCTTTCTGCTCCTGCCGGTTCTGCATGGCGGTCGGATCGGCGGGCTGGGCCGCCGTCGAGGCCGGCCCGGCGGCCATCGGATCGAAGGCCGCATTGGCAGAGAAGCCAGGCGCAGCGGCGACCTGCGACTGGGCCACCGGCGCGGCGCCTTGCGTGCCCGAGCGGAAGAACACGGATGATGCGGCCGCTTCCTCGGCCTCCTTCAAGCGGGCCAGGCGCTCGGCCTCGGCCGGGTCGTGGCCGGGGGGCGCATAGCCGGCGGCCGGCTGCTGCTGCGCATTGACGATGGCCGGGCCAAGATCGCCCGGCAGCGGCGGCCCCAGTTCCGGCACCTCGGGAGGCAAGGCGGGCGGCAGTTGGGAATAGTCGGTTGGGAGCCGCTCCAGCCCTTCGGAGCGCGAGACGCGATCCACGTTGTACAGCTCGGTGGATTCGCCTGAGCCGCGCCGCTGTGGTTGCAGCGACCACATCAGCGCGCCCAGCACGGCGACCGAGAAGCCGCCGGCGATGATCGCCAGCACGCGCCGGTTCAACCGTGTGACCGAGCGCGGCTGGGCGCGCAGCGCCACCGTTTCCGGGGCCACCTTGTCCGCCTGCGGGATGGCAAGGTCGGGAGTGTCGTCCTGGCTCATGCTCAATTCCTCCGCGCCACGCCATCGGTGCGTTCGATTCGCACCACGTCGCCCTTGTCCCCGCCCAGGCGCAGTTCGGCCGCACCAAACAGGCGATCCACGATGTAGTACGGCGAGCGGAAACGGTAGTTCACCAGTTGCCCGTCACCTTGCGCGCCGATGACGAACAAGGGCGGCAGCTCGCCCTGGGCGATGCCTGCCGGGAACTGGATATAGACCTTCTCGCCGTCATCAAAGGCGCGCAGCGGCTTCCATGACGGATTGCTGCCGCTGATCGCGTAACGGAAGCGGATGCGCTCCAGCGAAAGCCCGGTATCGACCGGCGCGGCCGTCTGAGCGGCCTGTGCCTGGCGCTGCAACGCCAGCATCCGGTCGCGCGGGTAATCCCAAGAGACGGATGCCATCCACGCGCGCTCGGTCGAAGTCAGCTCCAGCAGATAGGTGCGACGGTTGGTGGTGATGACCAGATTGGTCTTGAGGCCCGAACGCACGGGCTTGACCAGCACGTTGACGCGCAGTTCGTCGCCGGCACCGCTGGACGTGTCGCCGACGATCCAGCGCACGGTATCGCCGGCGGCCACCGTCACCAGTTCCTCGCCCGGCTGGAGCGAAACCACGGTCACACGCCCCGGCGCGGCATAAACTTGGTACAGCGCGCCATCGGTGAAGGGCCACACCTGAATCGCATTGACATAGCCCTCGCGTGTGGGCGCGACGCGCGCCTCCCTGTTGGCCTTGGACACGCGCACGGTTTCGTCGGCCGGTTCCGGTGCAGGCTCGGCGTCCTCGCCATCCGGCAGCGGCTTCAACTGCGCCGGCAGCGCCAACGGCTCGGGCAAGGCGACGACTTCCACCGGCGCCGGTGGCTCGGGAATGAATTGCGCTTCCACCGGCTCGTCGAGGGGGATCACGGGCGGCGGCTTGCCCTGCGTGGCGCAGCCCGCCAGGGCCACCAGCATCAAAGGGAAAGCGTAAAAACGGATAAGCGATTTCATGGTTTGGCTCCATCGGAAGAATCCAGTTCTCGGCTCCACGACAGACCATTGACGTAGATGCCCAGGGGATTGCGGCGCAGGCGTTCTTCGGTGCGCGGGGTTTGCAGCACGATGGACACCACGGCCGTCCACCGCTCCAGCCCGGCGGCCGCGCCGTTGACGTAGCGGCGTTCCGTCCAGCGCACGTTGAACGACGTGTCGCTTGCGCGCACGACGCTGGTGATCTGCACCGTCACCGTTTCTTTGCCGACACGGGTGAAGGGGTCGTTGGTGCGGGCGTAGTCGTTGAGCACCGCCGCGCCCTTGTCGGTGGTGTAGTCGTAGGCATCGAGCCAGTTCTGCCGCACCACGATGGGGTCGATGGACAGCGAACGCACCAGCGTCACGAAGCGCGCCAGGTGATGCGCGATCTGCGCGTCGGCGGGCCGGTACGGCGTGGCGGCCTCGCCCACGGCGCGCACCTGCCCGGCCTGATCGACCTCGATGACATAGGGCGTGACGATGGACTGCGCCGAGCGCCACACCAGGCCGGCGGCCATCAGCAGCGCGAGCACCAGGCAGCCGAAGGCCATGAACCGCCAGTTCTTCGCCTGCACACGCGCCGAGCCGATACGGTCGTCCCACACCTGCGCGGCGGCTTGATAGGGAGTGGTAGGCTGCGGCGTGTCGGCGTAGCGCACCTGCGGTCGTTTGAATCGCATGGGTGTTCTCCTTGAAGGTCAGGTGTCGGAATCGCGCAGGCTCGGGCCTTGCCCGGAGCCGCCGCCGTCGCCACCGCGCAGCGTGTGGGCGGCGGTGGTGGCGGCATGGGTGATCTGCTGGCGGCGGTGCATCCGCTTGGCCCAGGCGGGCTGCTCCTGCTTCTGCGAGCCGGCGGCATCGTCTGCGGCTGCACCGGCGCCGGATGTGGCCCCTGCGCCGCCGTCGGCCTCCGCGCCGTTCCATCCGGCGCGGAAAGGGCCGGCCATCTTCTGCCCAGCAGCGGAAGCGCCGGACGCGGCGCGGCGGCCCGCCGCCTGCGCGCCGGTCTTGGCGACGTTGCCCATACCAGCCATCGCCCCTTTGGCCCCGCCGCCCGCAGCGGCGGAACCGGCCCGGAATGCCGCACCGGCGCTGCCGGCAGCAGAAGTCGCGGCACGCGCGCCGCTGCCGGCCAGCTTCGCGGCGGCTGGCGCCATGCGCGCCCCGGCGGCTACGGCACCGCCTACGCCGGTCGCGGCGGCGCCGATGGCGACGGCCGTGCCGGCAGCGCCGACAGCGGCACCGGCCATCGCGCCCGCGCCAAGCTGCGGCGCACCGGACACCAGGCCGGTGGCGATGCCCGGCCCGAAGATCCCCAGCGCCAGCAGCGAAAGCGACGCCAGCATGATGACCAGCGCATGGTCGATGGATGGTTCGTCGGGATGCACCTGGAACTCGGCGAACAGGCCCGAACCGATGCCGACGATGACGGCCAGCACCAGCACCTTGATGCCCGACGACACCACGTTGCCCAGCACCTTCTCGGCGAGGAAGCTGGTCTTGTTCCACAGTGCGAACGGCACCAGCACAAAGCCGGCGAGCGTGGTCAGCTTGAACTCGATCAGCGTGATGAAAAGTTGGATCGCCAAGACGAAGAAGCACAGGACGACCACCAGCCAGGCGAAGAACATCACCGCGATGGCATCGAGATTGACGAACACCTCGGGGAAACCGGCCATGTCGCCGACTTGCTCCAGAATCGGCGCGGCCGCGTCGATGCCGGCCTTCGCCAGCCGGCCCGGTTGCAGGAAGTTCTCCATCGTGATGGCCGAGCCGGTGGCCGTCAGCCCCAACCCGGCGAACGACCGGAACACGATGCCGGCCAGCCAGTTGAAGTTGCCGATGATGTAGGCGAAGGCGCCGACGTAGAGCACCTTGCGCAGCAGCTTGGCGATCACGTCCTCGCCCTGGCCGGTGGCGTGGCTCATCGCCCAGTACAAACCGGCGATGGTCATGTCGATGACGATGAGCGTGGCGGTCAGGAACGCCACTTCGCCTTGCAGCAGCCCGAACCCGGAGTCGATGTAGCGCGAGAACGTATCCAGAAAGCGGTCGATGACCGTCACGTCGTTCATGATCTGGCTCCGTCAGTTGCCGTAGAAATCCACGCGGTGTGGCGTGTACGGCGTGCCTTCACCCAGGAAGCGCCGCCGCACTTCGCGGGCGCGCTCGGTGGCCGCCGCCTGCCGCGCCAGTTCGAGCGAGGCCGCGCGGTCTTGCGTGATCTGGAGCTGCTGCGACTGAATCGACTGCTTGGCCTGCAAGGCCAGAAGCTGGTTCGTCGCCTGCATCGCTTGCAGCGCGCCGGTCGCGGACTGGCTCTGGCTCACGAGGTCGGCCAGTGCGCTTTCGTCTTGCGCCAGGTTCTGCGACACCTGTGCCTGCATCCGCATCGCGGTGTGCAGGCCGTCGAGCGTGTTCTTCCACCGCTCGCGGGCATCGCGGAACATCTGATCGCCGCTGACGGTGGCCGCGTACTGCTCCGGGTACAACCGTGCGAAATCACGATCGAGGTTCTGCACGTCGTAGGCGAGCCCCTGCGCCTCGGCGATCAGGCGTTCGGTGGTGGCGAGCGTGGAGCGCAGGCGGTTGACGATGTTGAAGTCCAGATTCGCCAGGTTGCGCGCCTGGTTCATCAGCATCTGCGCTTCGTTCTGGAGCTGCTGAATCTGGTTGTTGATCTGCTCCATCGTGCGGATTGCCGTCAACGTGTTCTGCACGAGGTTGGTGGGATCGACCACGACCCACTGCGCCTGGACGGTGGAAGCGGTGCAGAGCATGGCCGCCACGGTGGCGGCGAGAAGACGCTTTTTCATGGTTGGTTCTCCGGTGGTGGGGACAGGAAGGAAGCCGCCGCCGGCGAGGACGGCAGCAGGTCGGCGGCCCAATCGAGGCCGCGATGGCGCAGCCACGCACCGGCGAAGCTGGAAGCTCCGGCCTGCATCAGCACGCGGTCGATGTCGCGTTGGTCTTGCGGCGTGGATGCGCCCGCGAAGGCGAGCGCCACTGGCCCCAAGTCGAGGTCGAACAGGCGATTGCCCAGGCGCGATTGGTAGTAGTAGTCCTGCTTGGGCTGCGCGGTGGCGACGATTTCGATCTGCCGGCTGTTGAGGCCGAAACCCTCGTAGATCGTGCGAATCTGCGGCTCGGTGGCCTGCGGGTTGGGCAGGAAAATCCGGCTCGCGCAGCTCTCGATGATCGCCGGGGCGATGGTCGAATCCTTGATGTCCGCCAGGCTCTGCGTGGCGAAGATGACGCTGACGTTCTTCTTGCGCAGCGTCTTGAGCCATTGCCGGATACGTGCGGCGAAGGACGGCTCATCGAGGAACAGCCACGCTTCATCGAGAATCAGCAGTGTGGGTGCGCCGTCGAAGCGTTCGTCGAAGCGGGCGAACAGGTAGCGCAGCACCGCTTGCACGGCGGCAGGGCTGTGCATCAGTTCTTCCATCTCGAAACCCTGCACGTCGCCGGCACCCAGGCGGTCGGCGTCCGAGTCCAGCAGCTTGCCGTGGGCACCGCCGAGCACATAAGGCGAGAGCGCCTGCCGCAGCGCATTCGATTGCAGCAGCACGGAAAGCCCCGTCATCGTGCGCTGTTCCACCGGCGCACCGGCCAAGCTCCCCAGCGCCGACCAGATGGCCGCTTTCTCGTCCGGGCCGACGGTCACACCTTCATGTAGCAGACGGCCTTCCACCCATTCGGCCGCCCAGGTGCGGTAGCCCTCCTGCTCGATGCGGACGAGCGGCTGAAAGGCCACGGCGGAGCCGTCTGCACGGCCTGCGCCATCGGCCCCAAAGTCGTAGTGCTCGCCGCCCAGCCCGAGAATGGTGGCGCGCATCGAGCGCCCCATGTCGAAGGCGAAGATGCGCGAGCCGAAGTAGCGTCGGAACTGCATCGCCAGGATGGCGAGCAAGACCGACTTGCCCATGCCTGTCGGCCCGGCCACGAGCGTATGGCCCACATCGCCGATGTGCAGCGGCAGCCGGAACGGCGTCGCGCCATCGGTGCGGGTGACGATCAGCGGCGGGCCGTCGAGGTGGTCGTTCTTCTCCGGGCCGGCCCATACCGCAGACAGCGGCATCATGTGCGCCAGGTTCAACGTGGAAACGATAGGCTGGCGCACATTCGCATAGGCGTTGCCGGGGATGGACGACAGCCAGGCATCGACCGCGTTGAGCGTTTCGGGGATGGTCACGAAGCCCCGGCCCTGGATGACGCGCTCCACCATGCGCAGTTTTTCATCGGCTGCGTCCGGGTCGGCGTCGAGCACTGTCACCGTGGCAGTGAGGTAGCCGAAAGCAACTTGATCGCTGCCCAGCTCCTGCAAGGCGGCATCGGCGTCGGCCGCCTTGTTGCTGGCGTCTGTATCGACCAGCGGGCTTTCCTGCTGGAAGATGGTTTCGCGCAGCAGCGCGACGACGTTCTTCCGTTTCGCAAACCACTGGCGACGCAGGCGACCGAGTTCCTTTTCCGCTTCGGCCTTGTCCATGCAAAGAAAGCGCGTGCTCCAGCGGTAGCCAAAGCCCAGCCGGTTGAGGTCGTCCAGCAGGCCCGGCCAGGTCGAGGTCGGAAAGCCGCGCACCGACACCACACGCAGGTGCTGGTCGCCCAGCGTGGGCGCCAGGCCACCGACGAGCGCGGAGTCGGCCAGCAGCGCGTCCAGATGGAAAGGCACTTCGGGGACGCCGATGCGATAGCGCCGCGTCGAGACGGTCGCGTGCAGGTAGGTCAGCGTCTGGCTGTCGTCCAGCCAGGCGATTTCCGGCATCACGCCGTCGAGCAGGTCGAACACGCGATCGGTTTCCGCCACGAAGGCATCGAGGCGGCCGTCCCAATCCACGCCATCGCCGGGCGAGTTCTCGTAGAGCAGCTTGGCGGCGCGGGCGCGGGATTCCTCCGGCGGCAGGAAAGCCACCGTCAGGTGATAGGCGCTCTCGAAGTGATGGCCCGATTCCTCGAAGGCGGCGCGGCGTTCTTCATCGACGAGCCAGGACAACGGTTCGGGGAAGTCGGAATGCGGATAGTCGGCGGCGGATTGGCGCTCTGCCTCGATGAACAAGGCCCAGCCAGAACCCAGCCGGCGCAGCGCGTTGTTGAGCCGTGCAGACGCGGCGATCAACTCGCCTTGCGTGGCGCTGTCCAGATCGGGGCCGCGGAATCGTGCCGTGCGCTGGAAACTGCCGTCCTTGTTCAAAACGACGCCGGGCGCGACCAGCCCGGCCCACGGCAGCCAGTCAGCGAGCAAGGCCGGGCGCTGGCGGTATTCGGCAAGGTTCAGCATCGCGGCATCCCCCTACACGTCGAGCAGCGGCTTGTGCTTGATGTGCCGGGCGAAGACCTGCATGAACTGCGGATCGACGCGCGCGCCCCAGACCGCCAGCGAATGACCGACGATCCACAGCACCGCACCAGGAATCCACAGTTGCAGGCCCAGCCCGACGGCGGCGGCCAGCGTGCCGTTGGCAATCGCCACGGTGCGCGGCGCACCGCCCATGAGGATCGGCTCGGTCAGCGAGCGATGCAGCGGCACCTCGAAGCCCGGAAGATCGCTGGCCGTGCTCATACGACGGCCCCGCCGGAGAAGCTGAAGAACGACAGGAAGAACGAGGACGCGGCGAACGCGATGCTCAACCCGAACACGATCTGGATGAGCTTTCGGAAGCCGCCCGACGTGTCGCCGAAAGCGAGCGCCAGACCCGTGGCGATGATGATGATGACCGCGACGATGCGCGCCACCGGCCCCTGGATGGAATCGAGGATGGATTGCAGCGGGCCTTCCCACGGCATCGAGGAACCGGCGGCCTTCGCCGTGCCGGCCGTCATCAGCATGACGGCGGCCAGCAGCAGGCCGTGGTGTGCCGGCGCGGCCAGGCGCCACAGGCGCGCAAGGATTGAGGCCGGATTTACGGAAAAACGGAAAGCGACAGCGTTCATCTGCGTCATGGCAGTTCTCCAGGGTGGTCAGGGGACGGGGAAGAAGGCGGCGCCAGCGCGGGAAACGGCGTTTCCAGCGCGTCCGCCAGGCGGTAGCCGGCAGCGTCGAAGCCATTGAGGCGAGCAATGCTTTTGACGTGGCGCTTGCGGCCACGGCCGGCGATGTGGATGACGACGTTGACCGCCTCGGCGATCAGCGCCCGTGGCGGGTTCACCGCCACTTCGAGAATCAACTGTTCGAGGCGCAGCAGCGCGCCCAGCGCGGAACCGGCGTGGATCGTGGCGATGCCGCCCGGATGGCCGGTGCCCCACACCTTGATGAGGTCGAGGGCTTCGCCGCCGCGCACCTCGCCCACGATCACGCGGTCGGGTCGCAGGCGCATCGTGGCGCGCACCAGCTCGTGCATCGACACCACGCCCGCGCGGGTGCGCAGCGGCACATGGTCACGCGCCGCGCATTGCAGCTCGATGGTGTCTTCGAGCACCAGCACGCGGTCGCCAGTGGCGGCGATCTCGGCCAGCAGCGCATTCGCCAAGGTGGTCTTGCCGGTGCTGGTGCCGCCCGCGATCAGGACGTTCTGCCGCTCGCGCACGGCGCGGCGCAGGAAGTCCGCCTGGCCGGCGGTCAGGATGCCGTCGGCCACATAGCGATCCAGGCCGATGATGCTCACGGCGCGCTTGCGCAGCGCGAACGCCGGCCCCGGTGCGGCCGGCGGCAAGATGCCCTCGAAGCGTTCGCCCGTCTCGGGCAGCTCGGCAGTCAGCAGCGGCTGGCCGCGATGCACTTCCGCGCCGACGTGGGCCGCGACCAGGCGGATGATGCGTTCGCCATCGGCCTCGGGCAGCTCCACGCCCAGCGGCGAGCGGCCCGACGACAGCCGATCCACCCATAGGGTGCGGTCGGGGTTGAGCATGATTTCCACCACGTCCGGGTCTTCCAGCGCGGTGGCGATCAGCGGCCCCATTGCCGTGCGCAGCATCTGGATACGGCGATCCAGCGAAGTCGCGGCCGACGAACGCGGCTCGGACGGCATCTGCGGAACGGCGTTCATGAGGCACGCTCCGCAGCACGTTCATGGGCTTCGGCCAGCGCCCCCGCGTCATCCATCCGCATCGGGTCGGGATGCAGTTCTTCCACCACGTCGCGCACCAGGCTGCGGCCACGTAGCAGATGGCGGCCGAGCTGTTCAACGAACTGCTCGAAGCGTGCCTTGCCTTGGGCGCGGGCTGCGTCCTGATGCGCCTCGGGCACTGGCGTGCTGACGGTCAGGAAGTAGCGGATGAACAGCGCCAGTGTCTCGATCTGGATGTTCTGGTCGCGCTCCAGGCGTTCGGTCTGCCGCGACAGGCGATCCAGCCGCTTGGCAATGGCGGCCTCGCGCTGATCGCCCGCGTCAGGAGACAGCCAGGACGCCAGGGCGGCGGCAACGATGCTGGACTTCGACACGCCTTTCTTGGCGGCCAGTTCGTCGAGGCGTTTGGCGTGTTCGTGCTGGATGAACAGATTGAGGCGGTACTGGCTCATAGGTCGATTCCGTCGTTGGGGTTCAGCGATGCCAGCCGGGCCGTGCGCTGCATGGCCGGGTCGAGCTGGCCGGGAAGCGGCAGCGGCAAGTCGTCGTCGTCATCGAGCAGCCCCAGGTCGTTGCCTGCGGACAGCGGTTCGGGGCTGTATTCGGTGACTTCGGTTAGCTCCGGCTGGCGGCGCGGGCCGCCGTCATCGGGGCCGCCCAGGGCATCGGCGGATACCGTCGCCGGTGCGGCGGGTACGGCCGGGATCGCCAAGCCGCTCCAGTCGTCGGCGCGGGCTGGTGGTGCGTCGGCATAGCGTGCTGCCGCCAGCACGGGCGGCGGCAGCACGCGCCGCTTGAAATTGGCGTCCGCGTAGTAGCGCAGCTTCTTCGCCTTGATCGGTGCGACGCTGGACACCATCACCACGGATTCATCGGGCGGAAGCTGCATCACTTCGCCCGGCGTCAGCAGCGGCCGCGCCGTTTCCTGGCGCGACACCATGAGGTGGCCCAGCCACGGCGCGAGCCGGTGGCCGGCGTAGTTCCGCTGCGCGCGCAGCTCGGTGGCGGTGCCCAGCGTTTCGGAGATCCGTTTCGCTGTGCGTTCGTCGTTCGTGGCGAACGTCACCCGGACGTGGCAGTTGTCGAGGATGGAGTGGTTCTGGCCATACGCCTTGTCGATCTGGTTGAGCGACTGCGCGATGAGGAAGCTGCGGATGCCGTAGCCCGCCATGAAGGCCAGTGCCGTCTCGAAGAAGTCCAGCCGGCCCAGCGCGGGGAACTCGTCCAGCATCAGCAGCAGCTTGTGACGGCGCTCGATACCGTCGGAGCCGTCGAGCGATTCCGTAAGCCGCCGTCCGATCTGGTTGAGGATCAACCGGATCAGCGGCTTGGTGCGGCTGATGTCCGAAGGCGGCACCACCAGATACAACGACACAGGAGATGCGGACGCGATCAGGTCGGCGATGCGCCAGTCGCAGCGCGACGTGACTGCGGCGACGGTCGGATCACGGTACAGGCCGAGAAACGACATGGCGGTGCTCAACACGCCGGAACGCTCGTTGTCCGACTTGTTGAGCACCTCGCGGGCGGCGGATGCGACGACGGGATGCGGTGCATCGCCCAGGTGCTTGGTCGTCATCATCCGGTGCAGCGTCAGCTCGAACGGGCACGCCGGATCGGACAGGAAATTCGCCACCCCGCGCAGGGTTTTGTCGGTGCCGGCATAGAGCACATGCAGGATGGCGCCGACCAGCAGCGCGTGACTGGTCTTTTCCCAATGGTTCCTGCGTTCGAGCGCGCCATCGGGATCGACCAGAATGTCCGCCACGTTCTGCACGTCGCGCACTTCATGCGCGCCGCGCCGAACTTCCAGCAGCGGGTTGTAGGCTGCCGACTTCGCATCGGTGGGGTTGAACAGCAGGCAATGGCTGAACCGCGAGCGCCAGCCTGCGGTGAGTGTCCAGTTTTCTCCTTTGATGTCGTGGACGACGACGGATGCAGGCCAGCTCAATAAGGTCGGCACGACCAGGCCGACGCCTTTGCCGCTGCGGGTCGGCGCAAAGGTCAAGACGTGTTCCGGGCCTTCGTGGCGCAGGTATTGGTCGCGATGCAGGCCGAGGAAGACCCCGGCCGGTTGGGTCAGCCCAGCCTTGCGGATGTCGGCGGTATCAGCCCAGCGCGCCGAGCCGTAGGTCGTGACGAGGCGCGACTGTCGCGAGCGCCATACCGACATGGCGATGGCGACCACCACGGCCAGAAGGCCGCTGCCGCCCGCAATCGCGCCGCCTATGTCGAAGACATGCGGCGCGTAGGCATCGAAGAAGAACCACCACTCGAACAGCTTCCACGGGTAGTAAACCGGCGTGCCGAAGAAATCGAACCAGGGCGAGCCAAGGCGTAGCTGATAGCCCAATGCGGCGGCTGTCCATTGCGTGGCACCCCACACACCGGCGATCACGATGCCGAAGACGGCGGCGATCTGCCCGAACAACACGCCCTGACCTTGCATAGACTGACCTCCGATTTTCCTGCGCTGATTCCTCGTTCGAGAACGGCACAAGGACGTGCCGCATGACGTGAGGATCAGTGCCGGGTCGGTGCCGGTCAAAGACCGTTATCGGAAGAAAGGTCGAGTAATTGGAAAGAATTAGAACTGCATCGAGCCAAGGAAAAACGCCGCAAGCGAAGGCGCGTTGCGGCGTGTCGAGCAGAAAAATGGAAGTTTCGTGGCGGATCGAACGCAATCAGAAATTGGGCGGCTCCTTCGGCGGTGTGTAGGGCGTATCGCCATCACCATAGAACCGCTTGCGCGTGGCTTCGGCCACCCGGTTACACAGCGCGTCGCCCAGCGTGGCACGATCGGTCTTGCACTGTTGGCGCAGCTCTTTCAGGCGCACAGGATCGGACGCCAGTTCTTCAACGGTCGGCACGTTCGTCTGCTTGGGCGTTTCGGATGGGCCGCAGGCAGTCAGCACCACGGCCAGCAAGAGCGGCATTGCCTTCTTCATGATTTGGGTTCCTCGGGGGGATCAGGAATATGACCTGGCGCAGGTCTGGCGACTTCGGGGGAGTCGATGGCCTGCACGCGCTCGACGAAACGGACCAGCGTTTCCGAAGGTTCGCCATCCAGGCGCAGCAAATAGGTCGTGAGCATCGGCGAGCGACCGACCAGCGGCCGCGCGACGACGCCCTGTTCCTGGCTGGCCGCGATATGTGCGGCGCCGGTCAGGCCCAGTGCAAAGCCTGCGGAAACCAGTGCCATCATCAGGTCGCAGGATGCCACCCGTTCGGCGACCAGTGGTTCCATGTCCAAACGGCGCAGCACACGATCAACCTGCCGGCAATGACCCTCGCACGCCTGCGGATCGCACAGCACCAGCGGATAGCGCAGCAGTTCTTCCAATGGAATGCGCTTGTGGGCCAGCAACGGATGCCGTGCCGGCACGGCTACCATCAGAGGATCGTTCCAGACGGGCAAGGCGACGATGCCATCGCCGACCTCATCGGCACGGGCAAAACCCACGTCGTACAGATCGTCATGCAGCCCCTTGATCTGTTGTGCCAGCGGCACCTCGAAGAAGCGGATTTCGACTTCTGGCTCCTCTTGCCGGCACAGTGCCAGTAAGGCTGGCAAGCGCGATGGCGTGATGCCGTCGGACAGCGCGATGCGCAACTGGCCGTGGAAACCGTTGGCGGCCGCCTTCACGCTGTCGCGCGCCTGCTGCAAGGCGGCGAAGACGCGCGGGACGTGATCGAGAAACAGCCTGCCCGCGCGGGTTAGGCGCGTGCTGCGCGTGGTACGGGCGAACAGCACCACGCCCAGTTCTTCCTCCAGTTCCTTTATGGCACGCGATAGCGGCGATTGCTCGATATGCAGCCGCTCGGCCGCACGGGCGAAGTGCAGTTCTTCGGCAACGGCCAGGAAGCAGCGAAGGTGTCTTAGTTCCATCGTGTCCTCTGCATTGTCAGAACATCAGCCTTGGCAGCGAGCTACTGCCCTGCAACATCGCCGCCGCCGATGGCCTTGTGGATGGCGACAAACCGCTCCCGCAAGCGGCCGTCGCTGGCAACCTGTTCGCGGCGGGCCTGCAACCAAGTGCGCTGGGCATCGAGTACGGTTGCAAAATCCTCCAGGCCACCGCGATAGCGGGCCTGCGCCCAGGCGTAGGCTTGGGCACTGCTATCCGTCTTTTGCTGCCACCGGCGCTGCGCCTGCTGTTCGGTGGCGTAACCGCTCAAAGCGTCATCCACTTCATGCCATGCCTTCAACACGGTCTGCTGCCAGGTGATGGCGGCTTCCTGCTGCTGCAACTCGCGCAGTCTGACGGTGGAGCGCCGTCGTCCGCTGTCGAAGATGGGCAGATCCAGGCTGGGGCCGATCGACCATGCGCGCGTGCCCCATTCACCGAAGCGTCCGCTGTCATAGGATTCGGAGCCAAAGTGCGCGCCCAGGCGAATGCCGGGGTACAGGCTGGCTTGGGCAATACCGATCTCGGCGGTCGCCCGATGCAGCCGGGCCTCGGCGGCGCGGATATCCGGTCGGCGGCGTACAAGTTCGGATGGCAGGCCCAGGGCGTAGTCCGGCATGGGCTGCGTCTCGTCAGGCGCTTTGGATGCGGCCAGCATCTGCCGCAGTTCTCCAGGCCGGGTGCCCAACAGCAGGCCGATACGGTTGACGCCCTGAACTTCCTGTTCCAACAGGCCAGGAAGCTGCGCACGCAGCCCTGCCAGTTGCGTGCGCTGGCCTTCTGTGTCCAGGTCGCTGCCCAGGCCGTGGCGCACCTGCGCCTGGATCAGTTCGAGCCGGGCCTGCAATGCTTCGATATCGTCGCGAGCCAACCCGATCAGCCGCTGTGTGGTGCGCAACTCGAAGTAGCTGCGTGCCAGCTCACTGGCGATGCTCAGGCGCGCGGCGTCGAGCAAGGCGGCCGAGGCGTCGATGTCGGCATCGGCCGCTTCTACCGAGCGCCGCACGCGGCCCCACAGGTCTAGTTCCCAGCTCGCGTCGAAGCCAGCCTGATAGAAGGTGTAGGGTTCGCCCAGCGCTTCGGCCAGGGCGTCGCGGTTGCCGCCAGCCAATTGATCCAGGACGCGGTAGTTGGCGGCGTACTCGCTGGTGCGCTGGCGGGATGCGCCGGCCTCGATCCCGACAGCCGGCCCGCGCTGTGCTGCCACCGTCTGGCGTTGCACGCGAGCCTGGGCATAGCGCAGCGCGGCAGTCTGCAAGTCGGGACTGGCTTCCAGGGCACGCTGCTGCAAGTGGTCTAGCGTGGCGTCGCCGAAGACGCGCCACCATTGTGCCGAAGGCGACCCTGGCGAGCCGGCCGGCCCAACGACCTCGGCCCCGCCGCTGCGCCAGGAAGACCAATCATCCGGCGCTGGGACGGGCGCGGGTCTGAAGTCGGGGCCGACTGCGCACCCGGTCAGCGCCAGGGCCAGCAGGCTAGGAACCAATGGGCGAAGGGAAAGGAAGATCATGGCATGGCTCCCGTCAGGCAAAGCGGTTGCGGAACAGCCACGCGGCCAGCGGCAAGGTGACGGCGGCCACGGCCAGCATGGGAATGAAGTCGGCGGCCACGTCGGCCAGACCCGCGCCTTCCAGGTACACGCGGCGCACCAGATCGATGGCGAAGCGCAGCGGATTGGCGTAGGTGGCGACCTGCAAGCCATCGGGCATGTTGCGCACCGGCGTAATCAGGCCCGAGAGCAGGATCAGCGGCATCATCAGCACGAAGGCGTAGACCATCGCCTGCTGCATGTTGGCCGACAGCGCGGAGACCGACAGGCCGATGCCCACGCAGGCCGTGGTGAACACCAGCAGCCCGAGGTAAAGCGTGGACACTGCGCCCGCCATCGGGATGCGGAACCAGAACAGCGCGATGGCAAGGATCAGGCTGGCCTGGATCACGCCGACCAGCACCGCCGGCAGCGCCTTGCCGATCAGAATGTCGGTGGGCGTCAGCGGCGTGACCAGTAACTGGTCGAAGGTGCCCTGTTCGCGCTCGCGCGCCACCGACAGCGCCGCCAGAATCAGTGTCTGGATCATGCTCAGCGCCGCGATCAGGCCCGGCACGATATTCCAGCGCGTCTCCAGGTTCGGGTTGAACCAGGCCCGCGTCTCGATCCGTACCGGGGACAGCATGGCGCCCGGCAGGCGGGCGTTGTAGTCAGCCACCAGCGCGGCGACGTGCCCGGCCGCCATGCCCGCCGTGGTCGAGTTGCGGCCGTCGAGCACCAGTTGCGCTGGCGCGTCCTGGCCTGCGGCGATACGCTCGGCGAAGTCGGGTGCGATGTGCAGCACCATCAGGGCCTGGCTGCCGTCGATGACCTTCGCGATCTCGGCGGGCGTGCGCAGCGTGGCGACATGCCGGAACACGCCGGCGGCGTCGAAGCGGGCGATCAGCTCGGTGGACGCCGCGCTGCGGCTCTGGTCGAGCACCGCATAGGGGACGTGGTTGAGGTCGTAGGTGGCGCCGTAGCCGAACATCATGGTCTGCACCAGGACCGGCGCGATCAGGATCACCCGGTTGGCCGGATCTTTAAGAATGGCCAGCAGTTCCTTGCGGCAGAGAAAGCCGATGCGGCGGATGAAGGCGATGAAGGTCTCCATCTCCGTCAGTCCAGGCGCTTGCGCGTGCGCAGTCGTGCCGCGTTGAAGAGGAGCACGGCATAGCCGGCCAGCACCGCCCAGTTCCGCGCGATCAGCGGCCAGTGGTCGCCGGCCAGGAACGAGGTCTTGATCAGTTCCATGAACCAGGTCGCCGGCAGGATGGAGCCCACCACCCGCACCGGCGCGGGCACGTTGCGCAGGTCGAACAGGAAGCCCGAGAGCATCAGCGCCGGCAGGAAGCTGGCCAGCACCACGATCTGGCTGGCCAGGAACTGGTTGCGCGTGGCGGCGGAGATCAGCAGGCCCATGCCCAGCGCCACGAACAGGTAGAGCGTCGAACTGACCAGCAGCACGGTCAGCGAACCGTGCAGCGGCACCTGGAACAGCAGCCGCGCCGCCAACAGGCACAGCGCCAGCCCGAGCATGCCGACCGCGAAATACGGGATGAGCTTGGCCAGCAGGATTTCCATCGAGCGCACCGGCGTGACGAACAGCGCTTCGAGCGTGCCGCGCTCCCATTCCCGCGCCACCACCAGCGCCGTCAGGAAGGCGCCCACCAGGGTCATGATCAGTGCGATCAACCCCGGCACCAGATACCAGGTGCTGGTGTTGGCGGCGTTGAACCACATGCGCTCGACCACCCGAACGCCCGGCGGCGCACCGGCCCGGCCCAGGCGGTCGGCCTGCTGCTGTTGCCAGTGGGCGATGGCGCCGTTGACGTAGCGCCCCAGCGTGGCCGCACTGTTGGCGTCGGTGCCGTGCAGCAGCAGTTGAATCCGGCCATCACCCGCTGCGAGCCGGCGGGAGAAGTCGGCCGGCACGCGCACGATGCCATCGACCCGGCGTTCGCGCAGAAGTTGCTCGGCCTCGGGAAAGGTGTTGACCCAGGTCGGCGACAGATAGGGCGAACCGGCCAGGCCCGCCACCACGTCGCGCGCCGTGGGCGAGGCATCTTCCAGCACCACGGCCAAGGGGGCGTTGCGCGTGTCCAGCGACAGCCCGTAGCCGAAGATCAGGATCAGCACGATGGGCAGCACGATGCCGATGGCCAGGTTGCTCGGATCGCGCAGCAACTGGCGGAACTCCTTGCGGGTCAGCGCCGCAAGCCGTCGGCGGAAGCTGCCGTGCGATGCATGCGCCTGTCCGCTCATGACACCGCTTCCACATGCCGAAGCTGTGCGCGCGCCTGCTCGACGACGGCGATGAAGGCCGCGTTCATGTCGGCCGCGCCGCCGTCGCCCGCGCGTTGGCGCACGTCGTGCGGCGTGCCGATGGCGAGCAGCGTGCCCGCGTCCTGGATCACGATGCGGTCGCAGTATTCGGCTTCCTCCATGAAATGGGTGGTAACGACGATGGTGGTGCCCGCCGCCGCCAATGCGGTGATGCGGCGCCAGAACGCACGCCGGGCCAGCGGGTCGATGCCGCTGGTGGGTTCGTCCAGGAACAGGATGTCCGGCACATGCAGCAGCGCAGCGGCCATCGCCAGTCGCTGCTTGTAACCGCCCGGCAGGTCGCCGCTGCGCGCATGGGCCTGTTGCGTCAGGTCGTACTGCTGCAGCAGCGTGGCGATGCGCTCGCGCAAGGCCGCGCCCGACAGGCCATAGGCGCCGCCGAAGAACGCCAGGTTCTCGGCGACGGAAAGATTGCCGTAGAGCGCGAACTTCTGCGACACGTAGCCGATGCGCCGCCGCGCTGCCGCCCGCGTGGTGCGCAGGTCCACGCCCGCCACGCGCAGATGGCCGCTGCTGGCCGGCAGCAGGCCGCAGAGCATGCGGAAGGTCGTGGTCTTGCCCGCGCCATTGGGGCCGAGCAGACCGAAGATTTCCCCGCGCCGCACGCTGAAGGTGGTGCTGGCGACGGCCGTGAAGTCCCCGAAACGGCGCACCAGGTCGCGGACTTCGATGGCGGGCGCCTGGTCGTCAGGCTCTGGCGGATGGCCGCTGCCGCGCTCGTCCGGCAGGTGTGGCACCTCGGTTGGCTGCTGCGCCCTCAACAGGGTGAGCACACCATCCTCCAGCCGCGCCGGGACGGTCTTGCATGCGGCGTCCCCCAGCAGCGCATGGATGCGTGCCGGGTCGGCATCCGGTCGCTGGATGAAGCGAACCTCGCCACCCTCTGGCACCGCGTCGATGATGCTGGCGGCCGCATCCAGCAAGCGGGCCTGCAACGTGCGGGCCGGCATGCCGGCGGGCGGCGTGGCGATGCGGCACAGCCCCTCCGCCGGTTCGCACAGCGATTGCGGGCGGCCTTCGGCCAGCACCTTGCCCTGGTGCAGCACGAACACCTGGGCGCAGCGCTCGGCCTCGTCCAGATAAGCGGTGCTCACGACGACGCTGAGCCGTTCGTCTGCCACCAGTTGCTGCACGATCTGCCACAGCTCGCGGCGCGACAGCGGATCGACGCCAACGGTGGGCTCGTCCAGCAGCAACAGATCGGGCGAGCGCACCAGGGTGCAGGCCAGCCCCAGCTTCTGCTTCATGCCGCCGGAGAGCTGGCCGGCAAGCCGTCCGGTGAAGCGGGCCAGGTCGGTCATCGCCAGCAGGCGCGCGAAACGCTCGCGCCGCTGCGCCGGGGCCACGCCGTGCAGATCGGCGTACAGGTCGAGGTTTTCCTGCACGCTCAGATCCTCGTAGAGACCGAAGCGCTGCGGCATGTAGCCGATGCGGTCCTGCACCGCCTGCGGCTGCGCGGCCACGTCCAGGCCCAGCACATGCAGCGAACCCGCGCCCGGCCGCATCAGCCCGGCGACCAGCCGCAGCAGCGTGGTCTTGCCCGCGCCGTCGGGGCCGACCAGCGCCGTCAGGCGGCCGGCCGGGATGTCCAGTGCAACGCCATCGAGCGCCGGGACACCGCTGAACGATTTGACCAGGCCACGCGCCTGTACCACCGGCGCCGCCGTCATGGGTGCCTGCCTCGCGGCGCGTCGAGCGCCAGCGTCACGGTGGCCGGCATACCCAGGCGCAGGCGGTCGTCGGTATCCTGAACGCGCACGCGAATCTCGTAGACCAGGCTGGTGCGCAACTCCTCGGTCTGCACCGATTTCGGGGTGAACTCGGCCACCGACGAGATATATCCCACCGTCCCGTCGATGGCTTGATCGGGATGGCTGTCGGTGCTGACCCGCGCCGGCATGCCGGCACGCACATGGCCCAACTGCGGTTCGGTGATATAGGCACGTATCCACTTCGGATCGGCCAGCGCCAACGCGAAGACCGGCTTCTGCGGCGAGGCCATGTCGCCGACCTCCAGCAAGCGCGAGCGGATCACTGCGGCGGCAGGCGCCTTCAATTCGGCTTGCGCCAGACGATGCTCCAGCAACGCCAGTTCCGCACGTGTCGCGCGCAGTAGCGCCTCGGCCTGCGCGATGTCTTCGTCCCGTGGCCCCAGTCGTGTCAGTTCCAGCGCCTTGCTGGCATCCTGCTTTTGAGCAAGCGCCACCCGTAGCCGGGCGGCGGCCTGTTCGAGTTCCTGTCGGCTGACTGCGCGGCCATCGGTGTCCTGAGCGATGTTGCGCAAACGGTTCAATTCCTGTTGGGCGAGAACCGTATCGGCTGCCGCCGCCTCTGCACGGGCCTGCGCCTGGCCGATTTCCTCCGGCCGAGAGCCGTTGCGCAGGCGCAGCAGCGCTTGCTCCTGGGCTTCGACCGCAGCGCGGGCTTGCTCTACCTGCAAGGCGAGCGTGCGGGTGTCGAGCACGGCCAACACCTGTCCGGGCTGCACCCGGTCGCCTTCCTCGGCGCGCAATTCGTGGATGCGCTCGCTGCCGCCGAAGGCGAGCGAGACCTGGCGGACATCGACATTGCCATACAGCACCAGCGCGTCGCCGGGTACTGTGGAACGGGTCATCCACCAGGCTCCAGCCCCCACGAGGGCCAATGCGACGACTCCTGCGATGACCCGCTTTTTCATGATCGGACTCCCTGGACGAGTGCGTGATGGACTCACTATAGCTTAAATTCAAATTGAATTTGAACTATTTTCAGGTGACACTACGAATATGTCGATGAATCACCCAATAAACGGCCGATGAGCAAACCCCGCCGCGCCCCACGCACAGACGGCGATAGCACCCGCGCCAAGCTGCTGGATGCCGCCGGCCGCCTGTTCGCCGAATGCGGCTATGCCGGAGCGGCCAGCAAGGCCATCTGCGAAGCGGCAGGCACCGACCTGGCCGCGATCAACTATCACTTCGGCAACCGCGATGGCCTCTATCGCGCCGTCCTGCATGAAGGTCACAAGCATTTCGTCAGCCTTGAGGACTTGACCGCGCTGGCGCAGTCTGTCCTGTCACCGCAGCAGAAGCTGGAAGCCTTCATCGACGGCATGGTGGCCAGCCTGTTCGATGACAAGGGTTGGCACAACCGTGTCTGCGCACGGGAAGTCCTGGCACCCTCGCCGCATTTCGCCAGCCTCATCGGCGAAGGCGTGATGCCCAAATTCCGGCTGGTTGCGGACATACTTGGCGACATTACCGGCATCCCCCCAGGCGACCCGGCGCTGGCGCGCTGCGTGGTCAGCATCATGGCACCCTGCCTGATGCTGCTGGTGATCGACCGCGATACGCCCAACCCATTCCAGGCGCTGCTCTCGCAGCCGGTGGAAGAACTGGCCGCGCATTTGAAGCGGTTTGCAGTGGCGGGATTGCTGGCTGAGCGTAGCGCTCGGCAACGCTGAGGCCTGTCACTTCGCAAACAATGCCGACGCGATGCAGATGCATTCATCGCTCACGACACCGATAGGCCTCTCTGCCGCCCGATCTCCCACGACACCCCGCCACCGCGTACCGTCGCGGCGAGTTGCTGGCCCAGCCGCTGTTCGATCACCGGCCGCCACGGCACCAAGCTGAATCCCATGCCGTCATCGAGCATCGCGTAGCGACCGCTGGCGAGCATGATGCTGCGCCGGTAAATGCCGCCCACGCGCTGCCCGTCTGCTGCCGGCCGATGCTCCAGGCCAGTGTCGGCGGCAATGTCCTTCGCGGCCTGCGCCAGTTCCCGATCGCGCAGCGTCCCCAGCAGATTGCGGGCGAGGATCACGCGCTGCCCGCGCCGTTCGGCCAGCCCTTGTTCGGCAAGGAAGTCGGCGCGATGTCGATCCTGCGCGGCAAGGTGGCCGCCATCGCCAGCAGCGACACCAGACCGATGGCCGCGACGAACCAGTAGGCCATCGGCCAGCCCAGGCGCTGGTCTTCCGCCACGAAACTCGCGGCGATCGCTGCGCCGACGCCGAAGAAGATGCCATGCGGCAAGGCCGACACGATGCGCGCGACGATGAGAAACGTATAGCTCGCGCTCAACGCCGCAGCCGCATTGGCCAGGACGAACAAGGCCATGACCGCCAGCATCAGCGTCTTGCGCGACAGGTTTCCCGTCAGAGCCGCGAGGATCGGCGATCCGAAGCTGACGCCCAGCGCATAGCCGCTAACGACCAGACCGGCCCGCGCCAGGTTAACGCCGAAATCGTCGGCGATCTGCGGCAGCACGCCGACGCTTGCGTATTCGGTGGTGCCGATGGCGAAGCCACCGACCATCATGGACAGCAAGGCGGGCAAGGTGCCGCGCTGGGTGGAAACGGCCATCAAGCACTCCAGAATAGATGAATTGGATCGAGCCTTCCGAAGCGTAGGAGCAACAGCTATGATGAAATAGATGCTTTAGTTCAATTCATCATTGAAATGGATTCCTTGAATGTCTCGGCAAAACATCAACCGCGCCTTCGAGATGGAAGTGTTCATCGCGGTGGTCGCCGCCGAAGGCTTCACTGCGGCCGCCGAGCCGTTGGGCATGACGGCCTCTGCCGTCAGCAAGCTCATCAATCGGCTGGAAACGCGCCTGGGGACAAAGCTGCTGCATCGCACCACACGCAAGCTGCAACTCACGCCCGAAGGCAGCGCCTTCCATGAACGCTGCCTGCGCATCCTCGACGACATCGACTGCGCCGAGCACGAGGCCGCACAGGTGGGATCGCCACGCGGGCGCGTGCGGATCAACAGCCATGTGGCCTTCGGCGTCCATTACCTGCTGCCGCGCCTGTCGGAATTTCTGGAACGCTTCCCGGACGTTCAACTGGACGTGACGCTGAGCGACATCGTGGTCGATCTGCTGGACGATCGCAGCGACGTGGCGATCCGCACCGGGCCGCTGCCCGATTCGCGTCTGACCCAGCGCCGGCTCGGCGCCAGCGGCCTGGTGGTGGTCGCCTCGCCGGACTATCTGCGGCGCGCCGGCACTCCCGAACGGCCCGAAGACCTGCACCAGTACCGGCGCCTGGGCTTCAACTACGCCCGGCATGTGGATGCCTGGCCCTTCATCGACGGTGATGGCGCGCACATCGCCATCGCACCGTCGGGCGACCTGCGCCTGGGCGATGGCGAGAGCATGCGCCAGATGGTGCTGGCCGGGGCCGGTGTCGCCCGCCTGACGCGTTACCACGTCGCAGCCGATCTTGCCGCCGGCCGGCTGGTGCCCTTGCTGGAAAACCACGACTGCGGTGCCGTGGAAGACATCCATGCGGTGTTCGTCGGCCCCGGCCGCCATGTGCCGGCCAGGGTCAGGGTGCTGCTCGATTTCCTGGCCGAACGGGTCGCGCAGGACTGGGCTTGATCCATCAGCAGGACGGCCATCCGCCCACGGCAGAACTTGGGCGGATTCTCCGGCGGCGTATAGGGCACCTTGCCGTCGCCATAGAACCGCTTGCGCGTAGCTTCGGCCACCCGGTTGCACAGCACGTCGCCCAGCGTGGCGCGATCCGTCTTGCACTGTTGGCGTAGTTCTTTCAGGCGTGCAGGATCGGATGCCAATTCTTCAACGGTTGGCATGCCGGCCTGCTTGGGAGTTTCGGATTGTCCGCAGGCGGTCAGTACCACGGCCAGCAAAAGCGGCATTGCCTTCTTCATGGCTGGGGTTCCTCGGTGGGATCGGGAATATGGCTTGGCGCAGGGCTGGTGCCTTCGGGAAATTCGATGGCCTGTACGCGCTCGATGAAGCGGGCCAGCGTTTCCGAAGGTTCGCTATCCACGCGCAGCAGGTAGGTCGTGAGCATCGGCGAGCGGCCGACCAACGGCCGCGCGACGACACCCTGTTCCCGGCTGGCCTCGATGTGCGCGGCCCCCGTCAGGCCCAGGGCGAAGCCCGCCGATACCAGCGCCATCATCAGGTCGCAGGTTGCTACCCGCTCGGCCACCAGCGGCTCCATGTCCACGCGGCGCAGCACGCGATCCACCTGCCGCGAATGGCCCTCGCACGCCTGCTGATCACACAGCACCAGCGGGTAGCGCAGTAGTTCTTCGAGCGGGATGCGTTTGTGGGCCAGCAAGGGATGCCGTGCGGGCACGGCCACCATCAGCGGATCGTTCCAGACGGGCAAGGCGACGATGCCATCGCCGACTTCATCGGCACGGGCAAAGCCCACGTCGTATAGATCGTCGTGCAGGCCCTTGATCTGCTGCGCCAGCGGCACTTCGGTCAGGCGGATTTCGACTTCGGGTTCTTCCTGCCGACACAGCGCCAACAGGGCTGGCAGGCGCGACGGCGTGATGCCGTCGGACAACGCGATGCGCAACTGGCCGTGGAAGCCATTGGCCGCCGCTTTCACGCTATCTCGTGCCTGCTGCAAGGTGGTAAACACGCGCGGCACGTGTTCCAGGAACAGCTTGCCCGCGCGGGTAAGCCGTGTGCTGCGCGTGGTGCGGGCGAACAGCACCACGCCCAGTTCTTCCTCCAGTTCCTTGATGGCGCGCGACAGCGGCGACTGTTCGATGTGCAGCTTCTCCGCTGCGCGGGCGAAGTGGAGTTCTTCGGCGACGGCCAGGAAGCAGCGCAAATGTCTCAGTTCCATGAGGCCGGCCTCCGTCGTTCATTTGATTGGCTTACAACAGTTCATGATTCACCCTTCATGAAAGTTGTTGGGTTGATCTGCGACCGACGCGCGTTTCGATGACGGGAATCCATGCGAACCGGCAGCCCCGGCGATCGCCAGAGCGGCAACGAGCAGGATCAGTACGCCCCAAGGGAAGGCGGACACGCCAAAAGTTTCGAGCAGGATGCCGCCGACGATTCCGCCACCGGCAATGGCGATGTTCCAGACCGTGACGATCATGGATTGCGCCACGTCGGTGGCTTCCCCCGCCGTCTTGGCGGAAGCCGTCTGGAACAGCGTTGCCGCGCCGCCAAAGGCCAGCCCCCAGACGGCGACGGACGCATAGACGACGGCCGGTGTGGTGCCGGCAATGCCGAGTGCCAGCGCGGAAAGCGCGAACAGCGCCGTGCTGACCAGTACCAATTCACGCAACCAGCGGTCGATCAGAACGCCGACGATCCAGATGCCCAGTAGCGCCGCTACACCAAAGACCAGCAGGACGAGATCGATCCGGTCCGCGATGCCGGCTGGGACGAGAAAGGGCGCAATGTAGGTGTAGAGGATGTTGTGGGCCAGCACATAGGCGAGTGTGACGAACAGAACCGGTCGAATTCCCGGCAGAGTGAAAACCGTCCTGAGCGCAAACCCCTTCCCGCGCGCCTGTCCAGGGAAGTCCGGCACCTTTGCGATCACCCAGAACACGAGAATCACGGTCAGCGCGCTCATGAGGCCGAAGGTCACGCGCCAGCCGAAGGCCGCGCCCAGGAAGGTGCCGGCTGGAATGCCGAGCGAAAGCGCGATTGGTGTGCCCGCCATAGCGATCGCGATGGCGCGGCCCTTCAAGTGCTCGGGCACCATGCGGGCTGCATAGCCGGCCACCAACGCCCAAAGCAGCCCCGCAAATACACCGGCGAAGAAGCGGGCGACGAGTGTGACGGCGTAGCTGTCGGAGAAGGCTGTCACCGTATTGACGACGGCGAAGCCGCTGATGGCGATCAGCAGCAACGGCCGGCGCCGCCAACCCTGCGTCGCCGTCGTCAGTGGAATGGCGGCAACCAGCGAGCCAATCGCATAGATGGTGACGAGTTGGCCGACCAGTGCCTCGGAGACGGCCAAGCTTTGCGCCATCTGTGGTAGCAGGCCAGCAGGCAGCGCTTCGGTCAGGATCGTGATGAAGGCCGCCATAGCCAACGCCAGCAGCGCGGCCAGAGGCAAGCGATCGTGGTCGCTCGAAGGAATGCCATTGCGTTCCTGAGAACGGATTTCGCTGTTCGTAGAGGCCGAATTCATCGCCCGACCTCCAACGCACCATAGACCGCATCACGCAGATCGTTGACGAAGCGGCCGGACATACCTTCGTACAAGGTGTTGGTGAAGGCGACCACGCTGAGCCCTTGCGCCCGGTCCACGAACCATGAATGACCGTAGGCGCCGCCCCAACGCCAAGTCCCCTCGGACTCGGGCGACATCGCCAGTTTCCGGTCGCGCAGGACCGAGAATCCCAGACCGAAGCCGAACCCCGGCGCAGCCGGCAGTTCACGGCCTTTCGTCTGGTCCCGCTCCATTTCCGCGACCAGTTCGCTGGGCAGCAGGACGCCGCATCCTTGGCGCAAGGCTTCCAGCAGACGCAGGAAGTCGCCTGCCGTGCCTGCCATGCCCGCGCCACCAGAGGGAAATGCCTGCGGATCGAAGATGCGCGCAGGGCTGTAGGGGATACCGACCGTCCCCTCGAATGGCGAAACCGTTTCGCCTTCCGCCAGTGGGTGCGGCTGAGCCGCGTCATTCACATAGGCGGTCGCCACGCGCTGCGCATCCAGCGCGATAAAGCCGGTATCCGTCATGCCCAGCGGGCCAGTCACGAGCTGGCCCACGGCCGCGTCCAGTGGCTCGCCATACACCTGCTCGATCAAGGCACCCAGCACGTCGGTTGCCAACGAGTAGCCCCAAGCCGTGCCCGGTTCGTACAGCAGCGGCACGGTGGCGATGCGACGCAGGTTCTCCCCCAGGCTGATACCGGACGCATCCATGCCATCCGACACGTCGGCCCGTGCATAGGGACCATCCGCATCGGCCTCGAAGAAGCGATAGCCCAGTCCGGCCGTATGGCTGAGCAGTTGCCGTACCGTGATCCGCGCAGGACGACCGTCAGCCAGATTCGGCCGGAACTCGGGCAACCAACGGTCGATGCTGTCGTCAAGGTCGAGGCGCCCTTGAGCGACCAATACCAGTGCTGCCGTGGAGACGATGGGCTTGCTCACGGACGCCAGACGAAAGACTGCGTCCACGGTCATCGCCCGACGGCTTTCACGGTCGGCCCAGCCGGCAGCCTGGTGATGGATCAGCTCACCATCGCGGGCCACCAGCACCACCGCACCGACCAGACGCCGCTGGTCCAGCGCCTGTTGAACAGCGATCTGGATGCGAGCTGACAGATGCGCTGGCGGGACGCCGGTGCGTAGCGGAATTGCGGAAGTCGCCACGGGTAATTCCTTTCATCAATGGACTTACCTGTCACGATAAAAAGCCTGCGATTAAAGAAAAAGTAGGGTACAGTTCCTTTTTGAGCGGAACTTTATGTCCGCAATAGAGGTGCTCTGATGGATAGCCTCAACGGCTTCGTGGTGTTCGTCCAAGTGGCTGAAACACGCAGCTTCGTTGCGGCCGGTCGGCTGCTGGGCGTGTCGGCATCCGCCGTCGGCAAGAGCGTGGCGCGGCTGGAAGAAAAACTGGGGGTGCGCCTGTTCCACCGCAGCACGCGCAGCGTCACGCTCACGGCCGAAGGCACGCTGTTCCTGGAGCGCAGTCGCCGCATCCTCGCCGAAATCGAGGCGGCGGAACTGGAACTGTCGCAGGCGACGGCTGCGCCGCGTGGCCGCCTGCGAGTCAGCTTGCCTCTGGTCAGCTCACTGGTGCTGCCCGTGCTCGGCGAGTTCATGCGCGAGTACCCGGAAATCGAGCTGGACCTGGATTTCACCGACCGGCTGGTCGATGTGATCGAGGAAGGTTTCGATGCCGTAGTCAGAACGGGCGATCCGACCGACTCGCGCCTGTCCGCCCGCCGGCTTGGCTCCTTCCGCTCGATGCTTGTCGCTTCGCCCGACTATCTGGCGCGGCGAGGTACGCCCAAAGTGCCTGCCGATCTGCTGGAGCACACCTGCCTGCACTACCGCTTCCCCAATAGCGGCAAGCTGGAGCTGTGGGCGTTGCGCCGCGCTGCGGGTGAGCCCGAGCTGACGCTGCCGACCTCGATGATCTGCAACAACATCGAGACGCGCGTGTGCTTTGCGTTGCAGGGCTTGGGCATCGCCTACCTGCCGGAGTTCTCAATCAGGGAGCCTCTGGCGGATGGGCGGCTGCGCGCCGTTCTGGCCGATCATGCAGAGCGCGCTGGCGTTTTCCACGTGCTCTGGCCAGCCAGCAAGCATCCCTCGCCGAAGGTCAGGGCCTTCGTCGATTTCCTGTGCGCTCGTGTGTTTCCGGCTTCTCTGGACAAGCCCAAGACCAAACCCCGACGCCTGGTCAGCCGATAGAGGGGCCGCGTGCTCGTCCAACTTCCCACGACACCCCGTCGCCGCGCACCGTCGCGGCGATCTGCTGCCCCAGCCGCTGTTCGATCACCGGCCGCCACGGCACCAGGCTGAATCCCTTGCCGTCATCGAGCATCGCGTAGCGCCCGCTGGCGAGCATGACGGAGCGCCGGTAGATGCCGGCCACGCGCTGCCCGTTCGTGACGGGCCGATGCTCCAGGCCGGTTTCGGCGGCAATGTCCTGCGCGGACTGCGCCAGTTCCCGATTGCGCAGCGTGCCCAGCAGGTTGCGGGCGAGGATCACGCGCTGGCCGCGCCGCTGGGCCAGCCCCTGTTCTTCGAGGAAGTCGGCGCGCTGCTGCAAGGCTTGCTTGGTGTCGCCACCAAAGCCCAGGTCGCCCAGCCCCTTGCCGCCGCCGATCAACTGCTGATCCAGCCAGGTCGCGCCGATGACGCGCGCCTGCCGTTCGATGGGCAGGTGCGATTTCAGCTCCACGGCCACACCGCCCAGCCGCTGCGCGTCGTACTGGCGACCACGCTCGGCCAGGTCGTCCGGCACCTTCCATAAGCCCTCGGCCACTCGCTCCACGATGCCGGCACGGCGCAGGGCTTCCAGCCGGCGAACATGGGCTGCGATGACCTCCTGCGGGTCGCGGCCGGCCTTGGCTCGGCCTTGCTCGATCGCCAGGTGATGGTCGGCGCGATACAGGCCATCGTTC
This sequence comes from Stutzerimonas tarimensis, assembly GCF_042648805.1. Taxonomy (NCBI): domain Bacteria; kingdom Pseudomonadati; phylum Pseudomonadota; class Gammaproteobacteria; order Pseudomonadales; family Pseudomonadaceae; genus Stutzerimonas; species Stutzerimonas tarimensis. The sequence continues at coordinate 587,613 of NZ_JBHRXZ010000022.1, forward strand.
GCCAGCGCGGCGATGTTCTTGTCGGCCGCCCGCACCTCGGCGGAACCGCGCACCTCCACCACCGCGCCGGTGGGGTAGCTCGCCAGCTCGTCGCGGGCGTTTAAGGCAACGTAGTGGGCCTTGCCGTCAATGCCCTCGATGACCAGATAGCCGCGGTCGTGCAGTTCGTCGGCCAGCCCCTTGGCAGCGACGCGGCCGACGATGGTGCGGCCGTCGTCGCCCGGCTCGAACACCGCCAGCTCGCGCGGCTGGCCGCTCATGGCCCGCTGCATGGTGCGGATGATGTCGCCACGCTCGCCCAGGGCGCGCAAGGTCTTCTCCGCGTCCGCATGGACGGCCCAGGTGCCGGGCTGCGTCTCGTCGGCCAGGCCCAGGCGCTGCAAGCGTTGCAGGCGGCCGATCAGCAGCAGGCGCTGGCGTTGCAGCCGGGGTTCGTTGAAGCGTTCGATCTGCACCCGGCCATCGTCGCCGGCCTCGCACTGCAACCTGCGGTCGAGGCTCGTCCACCGCTCTTGCTCCACCTCGCGCTGCAAGGTCTGCTGGATCTCCAGTTCGGTACGCGGCCCAAGCCATTCCGTCGCCAACTCGGCGGCCCGGTGACGGAAGCCGTGGGCGATGTAGTCGCCCGCGATGATGAGGTCTTTGCCGATGTCGTCGCGTCCGCGCACGATCAAATGCGTGTGCGGGTTGTCGGTGTTCCAGTGATCGACCGCCACCCAATCCAGCCGCGTGCCCAGGTCGGCTTCCATGCGGTTCACCAGATGCCTGGTGTAGGTGCGCAGGTCGTCCAGTTCGGCGCCGTCCTCCGGTGCGACGATGAAACGGAAATGATGCCGGTCGTCAGCGGCCCGCTCCTTGAAGTCATCGAGGTCGGCTTCGTCGGTCTGCGGCCCGTAGGCCCGGCCCGGTTCGCCATCGCGGCCCGCGCCGTCGCGCTCGATGTAGCGCAGATGCTTGGCGAGCGATTGCGGGCTGGCGTTGCGCTGGTTGACCAGCAGCGTCTTGATGGTCACGCGCCGCGACATGGGGGTCAGCTTCGCCCCGGCGAAACGCGCCGCCGTGTGGCCGCGCCCAAGCCGTGAGCCGGGCCGCTGGCCGGCTCGTGCGCCGCTGCCACTGCCTGCGGAGTGGCGCATCGAGGACTTGCCGCCGCTGGCCTTGCCCGCCTGCTTGAGCACCTTGGAAACGAAGCTCTGGCCCTGGCCCTTGCCCTGGTTCTTCGGGGCGCTGGGGCGCACGCGGAAATCGTCGTCTCGGCGGTCGGTCATGGCCGCGTTCCCTGCAAGCTCTGGCGTGTCCTGTCGTGCGAAGCACGCGGACATGCCTGCATTGGCGCGGGCCTCGCGCCCCACGCGGCACGGCGGCGAAGCCGCTCCGTGCCGCGCCACCCCCATGTGCAGACTGGCTTTCGACGCGGCCCGGTGCCGCGTCCTTTTGTCTTGCCTTCCGCCTTTGCCCTTCGCTGTCGCTCCGGGCGTCGGCGGCCCGGCGGCGCTGTGCTGCTTGCAGTCAGCCCGCCGGCGAACGCGCCAATGGCCGCAGGCCGGGCGCGTTCGAGGCAAGACGCCTGCACGCTGGATGGCTGCGCCGGATGTTGCGCGAGACGCGGCGCGAATGCGCCCGCGCTGCACGCGCGACGACACGGCGGCAGCAGCCGGAACGGCATGCCCGATGGCAGGATGAGATGCACGGCAACGTGCAGCGAATCGGCGGCCTTCATGGGCGCGTCTCCAGCCAGACCAGATGCGCGACGCCGATCACGGCGGACGCGCTGACCGGGCCGTAATAGCGGCTGTCGAACGATGCCGGATTGGTCACGCTCAACAGGAACAGCTCGCCCGGTTCGAGGCGGCGGCAAAGCTGCAAGGATGGCAGCGGCCGGCCCAGCCGGTCGGCAGGTAGCGCGGCGGCCGAAGGCATGCCGTCGATGCGTACCTGCCCGGCGACGAGGCAGACGTGTTGCGGCGCGACCGCGCCCACACGTTTGAGCAGCGGGACGTGAGCCGGCAGGTAGCCGCGCTGCGCAGCGAGCGCGGCAGCGTCGGCAGGCAAGCGGGTCAGAACGATGCTGCCTACTTCCAGCCGACGTGGAAGTGAGGCGGCCCGATAGTCAAGCGGCTGCACGCGATACCAGCCGACCGGCACGCTGTCGGACGGGTTGTAGGTCAGGCGCGGCAGCGGTTGCACGAACGCCGCCCAGGTCAGCGCAGCAAGGCCGACGGCGGCGGAGCCCGCCAGCACGATGCGAACGCGCAGGCGCGAGCGAGGATGCGGCGTGGCTTCGTGCGTGCATGTGGTGTTGGATTGGGTCGTCATGGCAGCGCCCTTCCAGCCAGCCAGGCGGTGTGCCGCTCGGCGTTGTATTCGGGCAGAGGCAGGCGGGCCGCCAGACGGTTGCCCAGCGTGCGCCAGTACGCGGGCGACACGTCAATGGCGGCGATGCCCTGCGCGTCGATGCCGTCGATGCATTCCAGCACGGCACGCACCGCGTTCTCGCCTTCGGCGTGCAGCAGCAGGCGTGCGCCCGGCCGCACGCCGGGAATGCGCTGCATGTCGTCCAGCGGCGTGGCGGCTTGCATCACCATGAGCTGCCAGCGGATCGTGCCGTAGTCGTTTGCTTCCCAGCGCACGCGGCAGAACATTGCACGCGGCAGGAACACCGCGCAGCGCCGCCAGCGGTCGAGCCGCAGCGTGCGCGCCGGTTCGCCGAAACGCAGGTAGAGCTTGAAGCGCGGTTCGATGTAGGCGAGCGATACGTGAGTCAGCGGCACGTTGCCAGCCTGGCCGGCGAGCGTCGAAAGCGAAGGCGGCGGCGCAGCAGCCGGTGCAGCCGTCGCCGCGTGAGCGGCAGGCAAGGCGGATGCGTTCATGGCAGGTTCTCCGGGCGCTTGTCGGGAAACTCCCGCTCCAGCAGGCCGCGCAGCAGTTCGGTCACGGTCACGCCCTGGCCGAAGGCGGCGATCTTGATGCGCGCGCGCAGCGCGGGCGTCACGTCGAGCGTCAGGCGAGCCGTGTAAAGGTCGCCTTTGTTGAGCGCATCGGCATCGCCCTGGCGAATCCACGCCTCGGCGTGCGGATTCGCGGGCGGACGTGCGCCGATGCCGACGCGCTTGCTGCGCGGGCCGCTCATGTCGGCCACCGCAGCAGTTCATCGGTGAGCGCGGCGATTTCGCGTGCGGCGGCGCTGTCTGGCGCCGTCTCGCGGGCGAGCCGGCCAGCGGCCACGCTGTCGGCGAAGACGATGCGCTGGCGCACCTCGGCGCGCAGCGCCGGCAGCGGCTGTTCGGCCAGCGATTGCCGCGCCTCGCGGCCGATGATGGTGGTGCTGACGCGCCGGTTGATGACGAAGGCCGCGCGCAGCGCTGGCCTGAATACCTGGGCTTCGCGGATCAGCGCGACCATCTCGGCGCTGGCCCACAGGTCGTAGGGGCTGGGCTGCACGGGGATCAGCACGCGCCCGGCCGCCAGCAACGCGGAGCGCGCCAAGGCGGCGATGCGCGGCGGCCCGTCGATGATGACGTGATCTGCGCGGCGGGCGAGTTCTGGCGCTTCCTGGTGCAGCGTTTCGCGGGCCAGGCCCACGGCGCTGAACAGCCGTGGCAAGCCTTGCTGGCTTCTGCGTTGCGTCCAGTCCAGCGATGAACCTTGCGGGTCAGCATCCAGCAGGATGACCGACTGCCCGCGCATCGCCAGTTCGCCGGCGATGTGCGTGGCGAGCGTGGTCTTGCCGACGCCGCCTTTCTGGTTGAGCAAGGCGACGATCATTGCGTGGCCCTCCACGCTGGAAAGCCAGGCTTTGCCTGCCGTGCGAAACGCCGTTCGCCGTGTCGTTCGGTGGTTGTCCACTGAATCGGCGCGCTTCTACTAAAAGTTAGAGATTTATAGTTAGGTAAGTTAGAGGGGACGCAAACCCGCGCCGTTATTGGCTTTGCGGCGTTTTCGTACTCCTGATAGCACGATAGGCGTACTCCCGATAGCACGATACCCGGTACTCCTGATAGCACGAGGCCGTTCACAGGTTTTCCCGCAGTTATCCCCGTGCCGTGAACGGCACGGGCCGGAAGGTCAGCAGTTGCAGCCTTTCGTCTGGCATCGACTCGATGCCCAGGACGTAGCCGGGCAGCGACTGCCGCGCCACCAGGACGCGCAGGTCGTAGGCGAAGTCCGAGAAGCGCGCCGCGCTGCCCGACTTGCGGTGCAGATGCCGGAAGTCGAATTGCCAGCCGTGTTCCTGCCGCCCGCCGTGCTTGCGCACGAGGCGGTACAGCCAGCGTTCGATGCCACCCTTCAAGCGGAAATAGGCCGGGTCGATGGTCAGCACCAGGGCGGCGTCGAGCACGCCGGCATAGAACCAGTCGGGCAGGATCAGTTGGATGCCCAGTGGCACGCCGCTGGCGTCGGCCAGTTCCTTCCATTCGTTGATCCACGAGAAGCGATGCAAGCGCCGCCCGGTGGTTTCGCGGATGGACGTTGCCACGCTGGTCGATTGCAGCCGGTCGAGCGCGGCTTTCAGGCGCTGGTAGTCGTTGAGGGACGTGCCGCGCCCGATGAAGCGCAGGATTTCGTAGGGCGTGGCGTGTATCCAGCGCGACGGGCGAATGCCTGCGTCGCGTGCCTCCACGATTTGCGAGGCCGCCCATATCAACACGTCGGCATCCCATATCGTGGCGATGCCGTGCTCGGCCGTGCCTTCCACGCGGATGGTGACGTTGCCACTGCGGAAGTCGATGGGCGCGACGCGCCGCGACTTCGCCAGCGAGAAGAACGGAAAGGCCATCAAGTCCTGGCTGTCGCGCGGCGCCATGCCGTCGCCCGGCAGCGCGCGGAACAGGTCGAGCTGTTCCCGCTGCGGCGATCGCTGCCCCGACGGCAGCGATGGACTGGACATGACGATGGCCACCGGCGAGCCGACGATCAGCGGCCATCACGGTAGTCGCCCGCGTGACGCTCGGCATATTCCGGGTCGGACGTGGCCTCGTAGCTGCGCTGGTCGGCCCAGGCATCGAGATCGCTCACGGCGTACATGACGCGGCGGCCGAACTTGCGGAACTTCGGGCCGCCGCCGATCACGCGCTGTTTCTCCAGCGTGCGCGGCGACAGCCGCAGGTATTCGGCGGCTTCGTCGTTGGTCAGGTAGCGTTGGGGCTGCACGGGCGCAGCGACAGCAGCGGCGGCAGGCCGCAAGGGAGCGGGTCGCATGGGATGTACCTCCATCAAGCCCGGCCACACCACGCAGCCGGATAGAGGCACTTTCAAGAAAGCAAGGCTTCCTGCTCAGGGACGTTTTGCATGGGATGCAGCGCGTCCCTGTGCAACGAGCGGAAGCTGTGCAAGGCGGCGGTAGCCGCCGCGCATCAGCGCATCGCCCCGGCGCACCAGTCGCCGCACGCGGGCGCGCAAGGCGCTATCGGCGTACCAGTCGTCTGCGACTGCATCGGCACCGAACAGTCCTTCGGCCACTTCGCGCAAGGATGCGCCCGCCAGGGTGCCGTCGAGCGCCTGGAGCGTGTTCAACTCCAGCAATGTGGCGAGTGTCGGCCGTGGCCGTGCCGTTCCCGCGGGTAAGGTGTCGCCAGCGATGGCCAGCTTGTCCAACTCGGCCGCCAGTGCCTGATAGTGGACGCACCGTGTGGCGCAGGCGCGGATGGCATAGGAGTAGGCCATGCCATCGCTCAGGTCGGGTGCCAGCGCGAAGCGCAGGCTGCAGCCCGGCCAACATGTCAGCAGCACCAGGCGCTTGCCATCGTGGATCAGATGCTTCTGGCCGGGAATGCGCCAGAACGCGAAGGCCACCGCATCGGGTGGCGGGTCGGCATCGGGATAGAGTTGCACGACAGCATCGTGGTCAGGGAACCAGGCCGGATGCGCGTCGCGCGCGTCCAGGGCGGGATCTTCCAGCAGGCGAAGCCCCCAGGCGTGCGCCGCCTCCGGCCGGCGGCGTCGGCGCAGCCAGTCGCGGCGGTAGTCGGGGTGGCGGCGCAGGTATTCCCACGCCAGCGCGGGGCCGTCGAGATGCAGCGTGTAGAGATACGCGGCGGTCGGATACCAGTGTTCGGCGCTCGGGTCAGCCATGACGCAACCTCCTGTCATTCAGCAGGAACGTCGCCACGGACTCCGCCGTGTGGGAGCTATCGAGTCGCCATCAAGTCGTCATCGAAATCAAGGGCCTGCACGACGATCTATACGACGTGGGCTTTGCCCGTGCCGATGACGGGGTACGCTGTAACTGTTGGTGTCAAGACTGATTCGCTCCAGGGCATTGCGGAAATCGTCTGAATGCGACGGCTGCGCCGCCACAAAAATGGTGCGCAGCGTGGAGCACCGTGCAGCAGCCCGCGCCAAAGATCATGACTGTTTGCATCAGAAGCGCACCGCTTCGGTGCAAGAGTGTGGATTCAGACCGCCCACGTCTTGGGTGAGACTGAAATAGTCAGAATGAGCCGTCGTTGGCTGGGACTGCTCAGTCGGTGATCGAGCCGTTTTCCTCGGCCAGCCGCAGGTACCCCGACAGCAGCCGCACGGGCTGGAAGTAGCGATCGCGCATCACCGGCTGCTTGCGCGGCCCGACGATGGACGCCAGATCGGACAGCTTCACATAGCCCAGGCCGGGCATGCCTATTCCCAGGTCGATCAGTCCCCATGCCGTATCCATCGGCCGGGTCGAGCGCGGCCAGCAGCCTGGTGGCGTGCGCGTCAGGAGTGAACAATCGCACCGCCGGCATCGGGTCGATGCTCCGGCCGTCGGCGCGGCATGCGCCAACGGCGAGCAGTTGTGCCCGCTGTTCATCGGTGACAAGCGGCTGGGTCATGGCTAGCACTCCTACGAATCTGACGATGCAGAGATGCGCCTTTCTGCCAAAGCACGGAAGCGGTGAAGCGGATGCGTGCTTTTGCACATAAGCACGAAGGCACAAGCCGTCGAATCCGTACCTGCACGGATGCGCAGAAGCGGAATTGCGTGGGTCAGGAAAGACACGGATGCGGATTTCCGAAAAAGCACGAAGACGAGCCGATAGTTCACAAATGAACACTATAGATTGTAGCCCTATAGAGTGCAATCGGGTGTCATCTTGGCTTTAGGGGGAAACCACAGGTGGCGGCAAAGCACTCATTAGCGGCAGCAATACGGATTGTCAGGAAATCGCGCGGCTTGAGCCAGGAAGCGTTCTCCGACGTGTCCAGTCGCACCTATTTGAGTTCGCTGGAACGCGACCTAAAAAGCCCGACAGTACAAAAGCTGACCGAGCTGTGCGAGGTCATGGAAGTGCATCCGCTCACGTTGCTGACACTTGCTTATGCCGGTACCGAACAGCGCGAAATCAGCCAGCTTCTAGACAGGGTCCAGCACGAGTTGGACGCCATCGTGGCGAACAAGGAGAACAAAAGGAATGACGACTGACTCCGCTTCGCCATCATCGCTCGTCACTGAGTATGCTAAAGACGATATATGCCGTGTTCTTGCACTTGATGGCGGTGGCGCGAAGGGCTTTTACACGCTGGGCGTTCTCAAGGAAATTGAGGCCATGCTTGGGTGCCCGTTATACAAGAGGTTCGATCTTGTATTCGGCACGAGTACCGGGGCAATCATTGCCGCACTCATCGCGCTGGGATACGAAATAGATCAAATACACGCGCTCTACACCGCACACGTGCCGCGAGTTATGTCCAGCCGGTCGGCTACGGCGAGAACAGCGGCGCTTCAAGATTTGGCGAAGGAAGTCTTCCGAGACAAGACTTTTGAAGATGTCATGACGGGGATCGGTATCGTTGCCACCCGTTGGATGACCGAACGACCCATGATCTTCAAGGGGAGCATTGCGCAGGCCCATGGCCGCAAGGGAACCTTCAGTCCCGGATTCGGGGTCAGCATCGCTGACGCTGTACAAGCGTCTTGCTCGGCCTATCCGTTCTTCGAAAGGAAGGTAGTAGTCACCGCAGCTGGCGACAAGATTGAACTGATCGATGGCGGCTACTGTGCAAACAATCCCACCCTGTTTGCAGTTGCAGACGCGACTGTCGCTCTAAAAAAGGATCATAAGGATATCCGGGTCGTAAATGTCGGCGTCGGCATTTACCCTGACCCCAAGCCGGGACTGCTGATGCGAATTGCCAAGAAATGGCTCGCCGTCCAATTGCTTCAAAAGACCCTTGAGATTAATACACAATCGATGGATCAGCTGCGCGACATTCTGTTCAAGGATATCCCGACAATTCGGATCAGCGACACATTCGAACGACCAGAAATGGCGACCGACCTGCTGGAGCACAACCTGGAAAAGCTGAATATCCTTCGACAGCGTGGTAGCGAGTCATTTGCAGCTCGTGAGATACAACTACGGGAGTTTTTGACATGAGGGAGGCGCAGTATGGGAATACCTGAATCGCAGCTCGAAACATGGTCCCATCAAGGATCTATCACGCAGTCCGCCTCAACTTACAGCACTATAAAGAACGCGCTAGAGAGTGCAAGTGCTGCGTATCACGGGAAGAACTTCAAGGTATTCCTTCAGGGCTCTTATGGAAATGACACCAACATCTATGCGGAAAGTGATGTTGATGTGGTCATACGGCTTGACGATGTCTACTACAGCGATCTCACACAGCTCTCCCCAGAGGACAAGGAGGCATACGATCACGCCTTCGTTCCAGCCACCTATTCATATGACCAGTACAGGCAGGATGTTCTGAAGGCCCTTACTGACCGTTTTGGTTCAGATGTGAAGGCTGGAGATAAGGCCATCGCCGTAGAGGCAAATGGAAATAGGCGCAAGGCAGACGTTATCGCGTCAATGCAATTTCGTCGTTATTGGAAATTCAAGGGCACTTACGACTCGCACTACGATGAAGGCATCTGTTTCTTTAATGGGGCTGGCGAACAAATCGCCAATTATCCTAAGCAGCATTCAGAAAACCTCACCCGGAAACATCAGGGCAGCAATAAATGGCTGAAGCCCATGGTTCGCGTACTGAAGAACCTTAGAAGTAAACTCGTTGCTGACAGCGCCTTGAAGGCTGGAATAGCTCCTTCGTACTACCTAGAAGGTTTGCTCTACAACGTGCCAAACGAAAAGTTCGGAATTAGCTATGCCGATTGCTTTGTCAATGCCATGAATTGGATTCAGACAGAAGCAGATAAGGACAAGCTGCTATGCGCCAATGAGCAGTATTACTTGCTTTGGGAAGGTACGCATACCTCATGGGAGAAAGCTGACGCGGAAGCGTTTATCGGGGCTGCCATCAAGATGTGGAATGAATGGTGAAGTAGGTCGAAAACATCAGTCTTGGGGCACGACGGTCAGCGGGCAGGAGGAATTGAGGTGGCAGGTAGTATCATTTACCTTTTCATGTGGGGATATCAAGCAAGCTACAGGGTTCACATCCAGATTCTGGCGCGAAATGTGCTGAAGAAATTGGGTGCTCCGGCTGATGCAGAAGTGCTGCTTGTTGGGGCACGCCGCCCTGGTAGCGAAAATGCGAACCAGGTATGCGTAGAGCCAGAAGACGGTAAGTGGCAACTATCTTTATTTGAAGGCTTGCTGGATTCGGTTGAATCGAATTACCAGAGTCATCGGTTGCAGAACATGTTTTTTGGCGATGAGCCAAGCATGCGCGACAAGCCAGAGTGGATGCGCCGCGACTCAGTACGGACATCGGTTGGCAAGGCACTCGAAGCTTTTGATACAGAACACAACGTGACATCGTTTTGCGGGGAGGTCAGGCGCATAGACGACTATTACGTCACCCCAGTCATACAGATTCCAAACACCACTTTCACGCAGTTCCCTCCCTTGCTCTCAAAGCCTATCGACAAGGGGCAACAAGGAAATGGATTTCGCAGCCTGATACATGCAGCGATGTATGCAGTTCTTCATGAGGCTACTGAGGAGTTGCATAACCCAGACCCCGGGCGATTTACCCATCGCAGCATGAGAGATGCTGAGGAAATCGCCCGGATTGCTGCCAAGGACTTTCTGCACACGCCTGGGCTATCGATCGAGCAACGGTACATTCACACCGATCTTTTCGATGCCTTGAATCTTGTCTCCTCTCTCATGTACGAGGGGGTGAAAGGCATTGGGCAGCTCATTCTCGTTGATCCTGACAACGACGCGGTTGAGTTCCTGGCAAAGTTCGTTGAGCCGGTCCCCTTTCGTGAGCCACGATGGGTTCGGAAAGTCTTGCAGATGGCGACCACAGGTGTCGGAATCATCGCAAATAGTCAGTACATATTCGGACTTGGGCGATTGAAGGATTCGCATGATTCCAGTGCACAAGATGCGTTCACGGTTGCCTTTATAGATCACTATCATTGGGAGTTGTACTGCGGTAGCCAGGCACTGCTTCGCAGTCACTATGCGGTGCCCAAACTTCCGCAGGAACCCTTCGACAAGACTGCCTTCCTCGCAAACTATGCGAGGTTATTTCCGCTGTCATCGCAAGAGAACGGCCTGCACTTGTGGAACCTATTGCTGACCCAGATAAATCAAGAGCATGGCAGCATGATTGTCGTTGCGGAAGACGCGGCCAATGAGGCGCACCGGCTCCGTAAACAGGGTACCAACATCGTGCCAATCAGGCTCACCGAATCGCTACTTCGATGTGTCAGTGGTATCGACGGAACAATATTGCTCGATCCCGCTGGATTTTGTCACGCTATCGGGATCATTCTTGACGGTGAAGCGACCGATCAATGCACGCCATCAAGGGGGTCTCGGTATAACTCGGGCGTGCGCTACGTACAGACGGGCAGCACTCGAAGGCTTGCGATCGTCGTGTCGGACGATCGAACGATCGATATCATTCCGCCAATTAAACGATTGGCCAGTCGTTCAAGAATCGAACAACGTGTCGCAGCGCTTGAGGCAGCAACGCTCGACAACTATCATGACTCTCGGAATTGGTTAGACGACCATCGCTTCTATATCAATGCCGAGCAATGTGCTCGGATCAATGCAGTGATCGACAGACTAGATGCCCTTCCAAAAGAAGTGGGTCTTATCTATCTCGGAACGGAGAGATTTGAGGTTGATCCCGAGATGGACGAAAGCTATCTCACCGATTGATCGAATACTGCGCATGATGTCAACGTAAGCACCCCGCCGCGATGGGCGGGGCGCGGTGGGCGGCCGTCAGGCCGCCTTGGGCTTGTTGCGCGACCAGATCAGGTCGTGCGTGCCGTCCTCGTTCTCGATCAGGCGGGCATAGACCGTCGCCGGGAACGAAGGATCGTCGAGGGATACGGACACGTAGGGCCGCCCGGCTTCGCTTGTCTTCTTCCACGCCGCGCCGATGTCGTGGCCGGCCGCCTGAAGGCGGAAGTCGGGGGCGTTCTCGGTGTCGCCCTTGTCGTTGGGAATCAGCTTGACCTTGACGTTCAGGGTCAGGGTGCGGAGCTGGCCGGTGAAGCCGTCTTTCTCTGCGGTGAAGGTGCCGATGTTAGCCATGATGTTTCTCCTTTCGGGTTGAACAAGGTCGCGCCAGTGCGTCCTTGTTGTGATCCGGCCGGCGGGGGATGGGCTGGCCGCACCGCGCAGCGGTCGCAACACCGTGAAGAGCCTGGAAGCGAAAAGAATTTGTCCCGCGAGGAATGCGCGCAGCGCAGGGGAAATTGTTTTCGCTGGAAGGTTGCGGCCATGAAGCCCAAGGCACAGCCGTTCCCTCGCCAGGATTCACGACAAGCCAAGGACGCACAGGCCGCCCGCTCCCGAATGGAGACGTGGCCGACTCGGCATCCCCGCATGACGGCTTCACCGGCTTGCGCCCTGACACTGGCAAGGCCAATACCCCAACGACGAGCGAGAACGCTCCTTGCCGCAGATTGCGACGACGTGGTTGAGGCGTGGCGTGGATGCTCCATAGCGAAGCCGGGTGGCGTGTCGGTGAGCCGTCCTTCGTGACGTACAGGCGCGAACCGCCAGCGTCGAGGACGGCACGCTTTGGCACAACCTGCCGCAGCAAGCCAGGGCATAGCAGCCCGCGCCACGTCCATTGCGGCGGGCTCCATCTTCACCGCAAGCGGAGCGCGCAGCGACGTAGGCGCGTAGACGTGAGGAATTGAAGCCGAATGGCCGTGACGGCATCGCCGGCATGGGGCGCAGCCCGAGAGCCCTGCGGCGCGTAAGCACCGCCACGCCCTATACCTGCCACCCAAACCGGCCGGCCAGAACCATCCAGCTACATGATGAAGCTGCCCTGGTCGGCATAGCCGTGCGGTTTGATCTTCACCGCAGCCACCCGCGCCTGCATGGCGCGCTTGCACGAGAACTCCTCGCCGCCATCCTGTATCCACGCACCGAGCCGGCGTTCCAGCCAGCCGTGCGCGCACGCCGTACCATCATTGAGACCGTCATTAAAGTCGGCCTCGACCTCCTCGTTGCGGGGGTCGAGCAACACGTGGATCGACAACTCGTCGCCGCTGATCGCCGATACCACGGCCACCGCAGACAAGTCTCCGTCGAAGGTGAAGCGATACTGGCCGCGCTCGCCGCCGTTGTTCTTCGGATCGGCGCCCGGCCACCAGTCCTCGCCTGGCGACAGTCCGAACATGCGCTGTTCCAAGCCGGCGTTGATCGCCGCAACCATCAGGTTGCGCCAACCATTCCAGCGCCCCCCACGCTGCTTGCGCAACGGATAGGTCTTGAACGGCGAGTAGGAGCGATCCAACTCCGGCAACAGGTGCAGATCCTCGGGCGGGTTGTAGCCCAGTTGTCGCAGCCGCTGTACCGCACGCGCGTTGCTCGGTTTGCTGGCCTCGGCGGTTGCGCGACCGTCGAGTGCTGCGCGCAGCGCCGCATGAGTCCTGAACCCAAGCGCAGCGGCCACGACCTCGCTCATGTGCGCGGAACGGACGCCACTCACGCGACGCTCGGCCCGCTGTTTGAGGTTGCGGACAGCGGCTTCGGAAACAAAGTAAGTAGATACAGACATGCCAAATTCCTGTGTGCATGGCCGATGTCTGCCGATTACGCATCGACCGAAGGAATGGGCACGGTCAATAAACTAGGTAAAGCTGAAAGAACGTCGTTTAACCCGGCAGTAGGTTCAGCGTGACGCGGCTGTGTTTTTCATCATAGCGCTCGGCAGCCGGGAGGCCAAGCCCGCACCGCCGCCTAGTCGAAGGCGGCGGGGTGCGACGAGTTGTTCTGGACGTGTCATCTGGCGTGGCAAACCTGCCGCGCCAGATTTTTGGGCAGAAGCCCCGGCGCATTACGCCGGGGCCATGCTGCACCCTCACGCGGCGAGTGCGTGGGCCTCCACTTCGTCGGCGGCATCTTCCGACGCATCCACGTCCTGCGCGTCTTCCTGCGGCTCCGTGTCGTGTCCGCTCTTGAACACGGCGGGCATCCAGCCCGTGCCATCGGCCAGCCGTTCCGCCTCGCTGGCAATGTCGGCCTTCTTCAACTTCGCCAGCCGGGTAGCGTGCGACGGCGCGAACTCGCCCACAGCTTCCAGAATCACCGGCTTGGCGATGTGGCGGAAATAGCCCTCGGCGGTCGGCTGCCACCATGCGGCCATATCCAGCCCCACGGCCTGCGCCAGTTCCGCGCCCGCCTGGTGCGCCGTGGCGCGAGGCGTCACCACGTCCACGGTCGCCGCCACGCATACCGCCAGCAGACGCACTAGTTCGCCTTGCTCCATCGCCAGCAGCGCGGCGAACAGTTCGGCGCCGTCCTGCGGCAGCGCTTCACCCGCGACCTGCTGCAACTCGCGCAGGGCTACGGCGGCAGGCGATTCGGGCCAGTCGGGGGCCATGCCTTCCAGCCGGTCTTGCACTTTCAGGCTCACGCCTAGCGGCAGGTCGTGGCCGTAGTGGCTGTCCTGCAAGACGGTCTGCACCATGCCATGCACCAGCGCGGCCAGCGCGACGTGCGGATGCCGGGCCACTTCGATTTGCAGCGCGGCGGTGCGGTGCGCGCTCAAGCGCTGCGCCAACCGGTCGGACAGGCTCGCGGCCTTGGGCTGCTCGGTGTCCTCGCCTTCGTCGTCGTTCCCGGCTTCACCTTCCGCACTGCCGAACCCCCGCCGCAAGCGTTCCAGCGTGCGCAGCGCCTTGGCTTCGGCTTCGCGCAGCAGCCCGCGATGAATCACGGATTCGCCGCTGCGGTCGAGGGTGACGATGGCACCGGCCACGGCGCGCACGTCCTGGGCGTAGCCCTGCAAGGCTTCCTCCACGGCTTGCAGTTCCCCGGCAACCTGTTCGCGGCGCGGTTCCAGCGCTTCGGTCTTGTCCTCGTCCTCGGCGTCGTAGGCGTCTTCCAGTTCGGCGTCGATCTTGTCGAGGCGGGTTTGCAGCGAGGCGATGCGGCGGGCTTCGCGGGCGTTCGGTTCGCGGCGCTGGCGCGGTGCGTTCTGGAACGCCTGCCGTTCGGCGTAGCTCATGTGCGGCACGGCTTCCACCCACGCCCAACCCTCGGCGCGCACGTCCCCGGCCAGCGCATCCAGCTTGCCGCGCACCAGCGTTTCCAGCAGCGCGGCATCGGTCAGGTAGGTTCCGGCATCGCCTTCCGCGAACAGGTCGCGGCGGATGCCACCGCCCGCCGCCGTGTAGGTGTCCAGCCCGGCGAAGCGCACCAGCGGATGCGTGGCATCGATTTCGCGTTCGGTCAGGCGTTCGCGCAGCGCGGACGCGCCACGCTGCCATTCGGGCGCACCGTAGAACGCAGCTTCCTGCGCGGCATGGTCGTCGGAGATGGTCAGGGCCATCAACTGTTCCAGCGTGACGGCTCCGGCCCGGTAGTCGGCCATCAGGCGCGGCGCGATGTGGGCAAGCTTCAAGCGGCGCTGCACCACCAGCGGGGACACGCCGAAGTCGGCGGCAATGTCTTCGATGGGGCGGCCTTCCTTGACCAGTGCGGCGAACGCCTCAAACTGGTCGGCGGGGTGCATCTGCTCGCGCAGCAGGTTTTCTGCGAGGCTGACGGTACGGGCTGAAGCATCGGGCACCAGCAGGCACGGCACTTCATAGTCGGTGGCGATGCGATTTTTCTTCGCCAGCAGTTTCAAGGCGGTCAGTCGGCGGTCGCCCGCCACCACTTCGTATTGCTCGCCACCGGCGGACAGAATGACGATGAGGTTTTGCAGCAGACCGATGCGGGCGATGCTCGCGGCCAGTTCGGGAATGGACAGGCGCGGGGTCGTGCGCGCGTTACGCTTGGAGCGGCGCGGCAGCAACTGCGAGAGCGGAACCAAAATCAGGTTCTTGGTCGGGTCGGCCACTTCCAGCGGCGCGGCGGTTTCGATGACACGGGTTTCGATTTGGGTAACGGCGTTCATGGTGATAACTCCTAGCGGTTGGGATGCAGCAGCGAAGGAAGCGGCAAGGGCTGCTGCCTGCCCCTGCCGCGTGGGGATTCAGGCTTTCAACTGGCGCAGGCCATCGGCCAGCAGCCAAAGCGCGCGATTCAGTCGGATGTTTTGGTCGATGCCCTGCACCGGACGGGTCTGCTGGCGGCGTCCGTTGGCGCTGCGCCCGCGCAGGCCGCCTTGGATCAGGTTTTCTTGCGTGCGGTTGAACACGCTCCACAAGTCCGGGCGGCGGTCGTCGTGGCGGCGCGGCATCAGGATTTGCGATTCCGTGATGGGCGCGGGCTTGTCGGGGTCGTCGTACTTGAGGGCCAGCGCGGCACGGGCGAACACTTCGGATTCGCCATCGTTCAAGGTGAGGGCGCGCATGGCATCGCGGGATTCCTTCACCCGGGCGAAGCCGCTCAACACTTCGTAAGCGCCTTCGATGACGTGTCCGGCCACGTCGCCTTTGTGGGGCACGCGCACATCGGCCACCGTGTCGCCGCAGACAAGGCCATTGCTGCACACAAACCGGAACATCCCGGCCAGCATCTGATAGCTGCTCGTGCCGTCATGCGAGTTCAGCAGCACGATTTCATAGGCTTCCGCGCCGTTGATCTGGCTGGCGTGGCGCAGGCGCAGCATGTGCTTGGTGTAGTCGCGGCGGTCGTCGTGGCGCACGCGGGTCTGTGCTGCCATAAAGGGTTCAAACCCTTCCTTGCGCAGTTCCGCCAGCACGGCAGCGGTCGGGATATAGGCATACCGTTCGGAACGGCTTTCGTGCGGGGCGTCCGCGAAGATGGACGGGGCCACACGGCGGATTTGGTCATCGGACAGCGGGTAATCGCTGCGCAGCGACGGGGAACGGGAAGCGAATCGGGATGCGAGTTGCATTGCATTTCTCCTGACGAAAAGGGTTTGCTGTTCAAACCGCACACCGGATTCCTAGATTCGGAGCCCAGCCTTTCGGCTGTTCGGTGCGGTCGGCACGAGGAACCCGGTTGGCCCTGTTGCCACCGTCTTTCCTGAGTTCATCGCCCGCGGCCAAAGGAGCGCGCGGACGGGGGCCGTCAAGGAGCCAAGCGCAGGGTTGGTGCGGCCCGCAGGCGCAGCCGAGGACACGGCCCAGCGCGCCTTGACGGCACACGGGAGCGGGCTACGGTCGCGGGTAAGGTGATGAAGTCAGGGGAGACGGCTGGACAAGGCAACGGCCATCCCTGCGTGCCGACCGCACGCAAGCGAAGCGCGCAGGCCCGAAGCTGGAAGCCGGGCCGAAGGCGTCAGCGATGGAAGCCCGAAGGGGCGAGACTCGCGCAGCGAGGCTCGATGCGAAGCACGACAGCGCGACCCGGCGATGCCTTCTTGGCCGGGGGACGCTCGAAATCGGCTACTCTTTCCGGAGAATTGCTATGCCCTCATCCGCGAGAACAGCAGAATGAGCCGACCGGAAAATCCTAGAATGGAGGATCGGCGTCCGTTGGCAGACATGAGCGGCTGCAATCATTAAGATGGAAAGGTAAATGTTGGGAATTGTTCTTTGCGCCTATAGCAAGGCACACAAATTTCATTGCCATAGTTGAAATTACAAGGAAGAGCATGCCTGCCCTTTATCAACTTGCGATCCTTGGTTCTCCAACCGGTGCTCAAGTGTCTGAGCTTGAAGCGATCGTTGGAAGCGCTGTGGGCATGTTCAACTTGCGATTGGGTCATGAGGTCGGATGGGAGGTTTGTCCCGAAGTATTCGACCCAGATCAGCAACGGTCGTCCGCTGCGGTCTTCTTCGGGGGCGAACATCCGCCCCTTGCCAATGTGGCAAAGCTGTTGGAGCGCGGCATTCCGCTGTTGCCAGTTGCCTCTGAAGTCAATCGGGTCAGCGCAGAGATCCCACAAACTTTGCAGCCACTCAATTGCCTGGCATACACCTCCGGCGGGGCGCAACGTGTCGCGACCGCGCTATTGGAATGCGCCGGGTTGCTGCCCCGGCAGCGCCGGGTATTTGTCAGCTATCGCCGAGGAGAAGCCCGAGAAGCGGCCTTGCAACTGTTCGACGCTCTATCTGCGCGACTCTTCGATGTGTTCCTCGATACACACGGTATTCCTCCTGCGGAGGACTTTCAGACAATGCTGTGGCATCGCCTTTGCGATTCCGATGTTCTCTTGATGCTCGATACGCCAGGTTACTTTGAAAGCCGCTGGACTAGCGCAGAGTTCGGAAGGGCTCTGGCAAAAGGTATAAGCGTCTTGCGGGTAGGCTGGCCAGACGCCACGCCTTCTGCCCGCACGGCAACAGCCAGTCGAGCAGAACTGTTACCAGAAGAAGTTGATCAGGCTACTGGGCACATCGCTGAAGACGCTGTGGAACGCATCTGCCTGCAACTTGAGGAAGTTCGTAGTCAAAGCCATGCGGTTCGCTCCGTCAATCTCGTGAGCAATATACGCAATGCGGTTCAAACGATCGGTGGCCAGGTCATCGGAGTGGGAGCCAACAAGGCTGTTCATATCCAGCTACCCGATGGCCGGAACGTGGTCGTCTACCCGACGGTCGGTGTTCCCACATCGACAACACTGCATGACGCATCCAGCAATTCGCCGGATCAATCGGTTGCCGTTGTATACGATCACGTCGGTTTGCATCCTCGCTGGCTGGGGCATTTGGACTGGCTGGGGCAGCATATCCACTCGGCTCGATGGGTCAAGGCCAGCGAGGCTGGTTGGCAATTTGCAGATTGGGAGGCCTGAAGCATGAGCGCAATTTTTCTCTCTGCCAGCGTCCCACTTGTTGACCGGGGCACGTATCACGAGACCGCCAATCCATTTCTCATCCAATGTGCGGTGCGAGAGTTGGTTGTGGCTGTCGTTCGGCAGCACAAGATCGTGTGGGGCGGCCATCCGGCGATCACACCTATGATTTGGAGCATTTGCGAAGACTTGGGGATGGATTACTCGCAATCCGTGGTGCTGTACCAGAGCAAGTTTTTTGAGGATCGTTACCCCGAAGAAAACAAGCGTTTTCAGAACGTCGTCTTCACCGATGCGGTGCCTGATGACAGGGATGCAAGCTTGCTGTTCATGCGAGAAACAATGCTTTCACGTGAGGACTTGGTCGCTGCTGTATTCATCGGCGGGATGGAGGGGGTAGAAATCGAGCATGATATTTTTAGGCGATTCCATCCCACCTCCAAAGTGCTGCCAGTGCCCTCACCAGGAGGAGCTGCACTGAATCTCGCCAAGGAGCACGGCTATTTCTCCGACGCCGACCTTGTCGACGTAGATTTCGCGCGACTCTTCCATGCTCACTTGACTGCAGCTACGAATGGCATTTCTAACTAGTTCGCTGCCCATAGCTCTGCCATAAAGCTAAATCACGGAACTACAATGCCGCGGAAAGTTTTCTACAGTTTCCACTATCAGCGCGATAGCTGGCGCGCCTCCAAGATTCGCAACATTGGCATGGTGGAGGGAAACCAGCCTGCAAGCGACAACAAGTGGGAAGAAGTAAAGCGAGGCGGTGATGCAGCGATCAAGCGCTGGATCGACGGCCAACTTCAGGGCCGAAGCTGCACAATCGTTCTAGTCGGTGCTGAAACGGCAAATCGCCCCTGGATTCGGTATGAGATTGAACAGTCTTGGAACAGCGGAAAGGGGCTTTTGGGGATAAGAATCCACAGGCTACTGGATCACAATCAGCAATCGTCAGTCGCTGGGGCCAATCCTTTCGAGTTGTTCACTCTAAATGATGGTAGAAAGCTATCCAGCGTCGTGCGCACCTACGATCCACAGGGCGTCACCAGTAGCGCAGTCTATAACTACATCAGTGAAAACCTGGCGAGTTGGATAGAAGGGGCGGTAGCCGCTCGCTAAGCCGCCATTCCGTCAGAACAGCGCTCCAGTCTTCATGGGGTGTCCATAGAGTTCAGAGATTTGCCCTTGAAACTGCGTCTGCCCCCCGTAGCTCGGATGCCTCACGCAGATTACGGGTACGCAATCTGTGACGCGATGAGCGGCTGCGGCAGCATCGTTTCCGATGGCGACGATGCGCGAGGGATGGAGCAGCGCAATGAGCTGTTGCAACAGTTCTTCACCAGCTCGCCTTTCACGGGCATTGTGCTGCCGGTTGGTGAACGGATCCCCTGATTCATGAGGATGAAGTGGGAAAACATTCCAGAGAAAGATGCGAGCATCAATGTGCTCCAGCATGCCCCATATGACCGCCGCGGTTCGCTCGGCTACAGCATTCCCTACGGTCGGCCGCTCTGCGGCCAGATCAACATTCCAACGCCTGGCGTGCTGGTTCATGTGAACATCGTCAGTCAGGGCTAGTCCGGTTCGACGCCCTCCACGATATCCTAGATCTCGCCCGATCCATATCGCGTCTACAGGCTCCTCTGTGGCACAACGCAGCAAAGCGGAAAGCGCGGCAGCGCGCCGGTGCGGCGCGTCTCGACGATCATGAACTTCACATCGATCTGAATAGGGATTGAAGCAGTCGTCGAATTGCAGCGAAGAAACTGCCTCGACAAAAGGGTGTAGTTTCATTTTGTAGACTCAAGTGGCAAATATTTGATGGTGCGTTGTTCTCGATTGCCAATGATCCAGCCACCTTGATTTTCCTTTACTTGACGGAAAACAGTGTATCCGTCCAAGATGGCTTTTTCCCAGAGCTTCAGCGGACACTTCTCCACCTCGTAGCCACTCACGAACTGATCAATGGTTTTTAGAATCCCAAGGGAAACCTTCTCTTGGTTCTCGAAGAAGTTCAATTCCTTGGCTCTGGAAAAAATCCAAGCCGTAAGCCCTTCTTCAACGACGATTGCCCGACCACTGTCTTGCTCTTCATCATATTTGGACTGGCTCTTTCGCTTGTGCTTGATCAATGCCCGTATTACAGGTGACCAATGCAAGATGGCTGCATATGCAAAATGGAAAACATCATGAAATCGGTAGCCATCTCGGTCAGCGATGTTGTCGGTCAGGGGATCACCTATGAATACGCCATTCCATTGGAGATAGCTTTTGCCGCTACCGCGTTGATTGACTCGGATCTTGAATTCTCTAGGAAGTTGCTCCTCGATTCCAAACTCGCTATCGAAATCAAGGCCAATCAGGTCAACCGCCTGTGGCTCCAAGAATGCACCCCTAGCTTTCCGGAGGTTACCCCGCGCTACGTCCGAGAACGCCAACTCTGCGGCATGGATTGCATCGAGATAGGCTCGCGCGAAGGTGACCACGTCATTGCGCGCAGGCCCACTTCCGAGCAGAGCTGCGGCAGCTTGCCCCAAGCGTACCAAGGTAATGTCCAACGACGCAGGGGCCGCCACAGGCATGGCGATGTAAGCCAATGCACCTTCGGCTATGTCGCTTGCTGCCCCTATGTTCTTGAAGTTCCCGTGATTCGCCGCCTCGGCAAAGATATCTTCAAGTGGAGCTTGCATGCGCCGGCAGATCGCAGCCAAATACCA
Organism: Stutzerimonas tarimensis; assembly: GCF_042648805.1. Classification (NCBI taxonomy): domain Bacteria; kingdom Pseudomonadati; phylum Pseudomonadota; class Gammaproteobacteria; order Pseudomonadales; family Pseudomonadaceae; genus Stutzerimonas; species Stutzerimonas tarimensis. Next base: position 608,357 of record NZ_JBHRXZ010000022.1, read on the forward strand.
AAGCGTATCGCCGAATTCTTCTTCCGCCGCCCTTCTGAAACCAGGGTACGCAGATTTTTCCCGGACATGTTTTTTGGCAGTAGACATTATTCCACCGACTTCCCCATAAAGCCCTTGAAGGACAGGATTGAAATCGGTTGGACTGAGTACATCCGTAGCTGCAATTTCCGAAGCGTAGTCCGAAAGCAGCAGAGAACCTTCCTTGTGCATCGGTTACCTCCGAAGCGTCAGCCATTCGAATGGAGCGCCCTGATATCCATTCAGCCCAAAGCTACGAACCCATTGCTCTAGGTTCGCAATCAGTTTTGGATCGTCAAAAGTAGTTAGGCCTATTCCTGTTTTGCATAGAGACCGGCCTTGCTGGTCTTTTAGCTCTTCCGGGAACTCCGGCCCCTCTCCTCCGAAGTACACGAAGTCATTGCTGATGAGAACCCTGTTTACACCCGTGTCGCGAGTGACGTGATCGGGATTAAGTGAACCATCGGGGCGAGAGTGAAAGGAATCTCGTTGCTGCCAGGCGGCCGCTGGTGCGGCTCTGAAGTAGATATTGTCCCCGCAACTTTGTTTCCGACTACCGCTGCGATAGGGCTTTTTAGATTCAAACCGTGGATCTGCCCCATATTCATCAAATGTCATCGTTTCGGTGACTTGCATTGCATAAACCAGATACCCGCCTCGCCGAACACTTCGATCATTGCTGCCACTGCCTACCACCCAATCACCGATGTCAGCGCCCTTGCGGATATTTGGCTTGCAGGTTGCAAGCGTGCAGTATTCGTAAAAGGGATTGGGTGCGAAACCACTGTCGTACCGCACCACGTAAGAGTGGATACGTGCCATCAGCAGGGATGCCTTTTCAGAGGAACCGGATCACAGGCGCCACCGTCGGGTTTTTCCCATGTATCTTTTCCGTTGATCGCATCAATGATTGAGTCACCATTCCAGCCGACCAAGGCATCGGCGTATTCTTTCAGTGCCTCAGGAATGTCGCATTCCTTCTCACCATGCTCCCAGATGCCAACAATACGTTTGCCTTGCTTGGCTGCATATTCGATTTCCCAGGTCACCCAGTCGCTATCTTTCGTCTGGGGTGAGACGTAGCAAATAAATATGCCCGCCCAGTTTATCGCTGGGGCCAGAATCTGCGTCTTGATGTAGTGCTCATCCGTGGCGTTGTTGAACTTCCCTGTATGGATGGAGGAGTCCCTTACATCCATCCCTTTCGGAGCCAGCAGATCTTTGAGCTTTTGGAGCCCATGATCGTCCTTATGTACATGGCTGATAAACACGTTCCTTTTCTCTGCCATCTGTCACCTCCATCGACGTTTTGATAGCGTAAAAGATCGTAACTGAAATTGCGTGGTTATGGCAGAAAACGCAGATCAATCAAAGGATCGCCCGGAGCCCCTTGTCGGCGATGATGTTGAGCAGCTTCAGCGCCGGGCCAGCGGGTCGGGTTTCACCTTGCTCCCACTTGCGCACGGTCGAGGCCGAGGTGTGCAGGTGATGCGCGAACACCGGCTGGCTGAATTTCAGCTTCTCCCGTAGGCGCCTAATGTCCTCGGCGCCAAACTCCCGCACTGGCAGCGGGCAGATCGCGTCGAACTCGCGCATCGTCACCTTGCTAATCGCACCCACTTCATGAAGCGTGGTCAGGTCGTCACGCAGGGATTCAATGATCTTGCTCACAATGCACCTCCAGTAACACGCCCGACTGCAACGCCTTCGATAACGTTTCCCCGGACAGTTGCAAGAACGCCTTGCCGGCGAATTGCAGCGCCTTCTTCTCGTCCTGCGTGATATTCGCCTTGTCGTTCTTCGGGAACCCATGCAGGAACACGTAGCGGCTGCCGATCCTGGCCGATACCAGTGTGCGGTAGCCGCCGCTTTTGCCACCACCGGGGCGGGCCACCCGCTTCTTGTAGAGGAAGCCACCCAAGTCCGCGTCGATTAGACCGCTTTCCATCTCCTTGACCGCCTTGCACAAAGCGTCATCGGGTAACTTCTCGCCCGCTTGCCACCGCGCAAAGTCCTTTCGTTTGAGGATGCGCGTCATCTTGACCTCCAAACTATACCCGATACGGGTATAGTTTTCCAGTCCCAGATATGGCGCCAAGGCTGAAGGGGTAGCCCACTCGATTGTCGTGTCGCCGTCACGACAATCGGAGCCGACAGGGAAGGATGCTCGCCGCCGGTCATGTGGCCACCTGTTCCGGTTCCTGGCGGGTGCCGATAATCGACTTGCGGCGGCTCGCCACTAGTTCGGCGGCCTTGCGCACGGGGTCATCCTCGGTATGGACGTAGCGCATGAACATCGCCACGGTCTTGTGCGCCGTCAGTGCCATGCCGACCTTGACCGGAATGCCCGAGTTGGCAATGTCCGTGGTCGAGCGGTGCCGGATGCCGTGCGTGCCGACGTGCGGCACGCTAGCCGCCTTGAGCGCACGCTTCCAGCCGCCGTAATACTCGCCATAAGTCATGTGCTTGTCCGAGTCGTTGGGCGACGGCAGGACATAGGGGCAGCGTTCCCGGCGGGGTGCCGTCGAGAACAGACGATAGGCTTCCTCGCTCATGGGCTTGGAGATGCCGCCAGTCTTGCTATCGGGCCAGACCACGCGCCGCTTCTCCAGATCAATCCATTCCCATTCGAGCGAGACAATTTCGGAACGGCGGGCGGCGAACTCGAATTGCAGGCGGATCGCCAGCGGGATGGCGTAGTTCTCAAGCCCTTCAGCCTCCAAATGCTCAAGGTGACGGAACAGGCGCACCATTTCCTCGTCGTTGATGAGGCGGGTCACCTTGCCGGCCGGAAACATCGGGACGTGCCGGCACGGGTTGGTGCCGTCAGGCCGGTAGCCCCACACTTCAGCCAAGTTGAACATCTTGCGCAGCACGCCGAAGGTTCGGTTCGCTTCGGCCGGCTTGTAGGCCAGCTTCTTCATCAGCGCCGCGATGTCCGGGCGCTTCACGTCCTGCACCTTCATCCGGCCTAGGATAGGGATGATGCAGCGGTTGATGACGCCCCAGTAGCCGCGCTGGGTGCTGGGCTTGTTGCGTTGCTTGGAATAGTCTTCCATGAAGGTGTGGCAATACTCCTTCATGGTAGGTGCCTTACGAGCAGCGTTCTTGGCCGCGCTCGGATCGCCGCCTCGGCGAACCTCAGCCAGCCACTCCTGCGCCATGACGCGGGCCTGCTCGACGGTCAGCTCCCCGTACTGGCCCAGGGCGGGCTTGCGGCGCTCGCCGGCATTCGTGCGGTATTGGAGCATGAACACCTTGCGGCCCGCCGGGGTGATCTTGCACAGGAAGCCGGGCACCACGGTGTCCCGGAGTTCGACGGCCTGCGCCTGGGGCTTTGCCGCATCGACTGCAGACTTGGTGAGTTTGATTCTTGCCATGATGACTCCTCAGAAACCCCGGTTTCCAAGAGCCGCATGGGAGCCACGCGAGGGGAAGCCGGGTCAAGTTTCGGAAAGCACCGGCATATGTTGAACTCGCCTAAGCTATTGATAAACCTGCTGTATCGAGCCTTGGCGTAGTCCAGCGAAGTGCCGGGCTGGAGTCATCGTGAAACAAAAAAAACCCGGCCGAAGCCGGGTAAAGGACACTAGATGATGGTTACATGCCGAGCCAGTTCGGCAGCGCCAGGGACACGGCCGGTACGTAGGTGATGACCATCAGGAAGCTGAGCAGCATCAGCAGCCAGGGCAGTGCCGCGCGGATCACCTGGGGCACCGACATGCCGGTCACCGCCGAGGTGACGAACAGATTCAGGCCCACCGGTGGCGTGATCAGCCCGATCTCCATGTTCACCACCATGATCACGCCCAGGTGGATCGGGTCGATGCCGAGCTGGATGGCGATGGGGAAGAGGATCGGCGCCAGGATCAGGATGATCGCCGAAGGCTCCATGAAGGCGCCGGCAATCAACAGCACGATGTTCACCACCAGCAGGAACATCCAGGGCTGCAGGCCGGCCTCGATGACCCAGGCGGTGATCTGCTGCGGGATCTGTTCGGTGGTCAGCACATGGGCGAAGAGCATGGCGTTGGCGATGATGAACATCAGCATGATGGAGAGCTTCGACGACTCCAGCAGCACCTTCGGACATTCGCGCCAGGTCAGGTCCTTGTAGACGAACAGCGCGATCGCCCCGGAGTACACCGCCGCCACGGCCGCCGCCTCGGTGGGCGTGAACATGCCGGAGTAGATGCCGCCGAGGATGATCACCATCAGCAGAAGGCCCCAGAGCGCCTTGCGTGCCGCGGACAGCCACTCGCGAAAGGACGCGCGTGGCATGGCCGGCAGGTTCTTTTTCACCGCATAGATGTAGATGCCGATCATCAGCGCGGTGCCCAGCATCAGGCCCGGTATCACCCCGGCCATGAACAGCTTGCCCACCGAGGTCTCGGTCGCCGCGGCGTACACCACCATGACCACCGAAGGCGGTATCAGGATGCCCAGGGTGCCGGCGTTACAGACGATGCCGGCGCCGAAGGCCTGCGGATAGCCGGAGCGGACCATGCCGGCGATGGCGATCGAGCCGACCGCGGCCACGGTGGCTGGCGACGATCCGGACAGCGCGGCGAACAGCATGCACGCCAGCACCGCGCCGATCGCCAGACCGCCACGGATATGGCCGACGCAGGCGTTGGCAAAGTCGATCAGACGGCGGGCCACGCCACCGGTGGTCATGAAGGCGCCGGCGAGCAGGAAGAACGGAATCGCCAACAGGGTGTAGTGCTCGGAGGTCTCGAACAGCTTGATCGCCAGCGAGCGCACCGAGTCGGGGCTGAACAGCATGATGGTCAGCGAGCCGGCCAGACCGAGGGATACGGCGATGGGCACGCCGATGAACATCAGCACGAACAGGGCAAGAAAGAGGAAAAGGATCGTCATTTTATTTTTTCTCCTCGTGCTCGGTCAGCTTCATGGCTTCGCCGGCTTCATCGGCCAGGCCGAGGCCGGTTTGCTGGTTGCGCAGGATGCGCACGAGAATTTCCAGGAAACGGATGAACACCATGGCGAAGCCGAAGGGCACGATCACTGCGATGTGCCATTGCTTGATGCCCAGGTGACCGAGGTCTTCGGCGCCGATGTCGACGATCAACAGCGTCTTCATCCAGTCGAAGCTGGCCACGCCCATCAGGCCGGCATAGGCCAGGCAGCAGAGCACGGCAATGATGCCGATGGCCTTCTGCACCGAGCGCGGGGCAAGCTTGACCAAGGCGTCGACGCCGATGTGACCGGCGGTGCGCACGCCATAGGCGATGCCGAAGAACAGCAGCCAGGCGAACAGCGCCTTGGTCAGGGCGTTGCTCCAGGTCATGGCATGCGCCAGATCGATGATGAAGTCGCCAATGGAGAAGAACAGGCCGCTGGCGCCTTCGAAACGATCGCCAAGCGCGTAGAACATCGTGTAGGCGTTATTGAGAATGACGTAGACAAAGGTCACCAGCGTCATGGCAGCCAGGAGGAAGGCGATGAAGGCCTCCTCGAAATGCTCCCAGACGCGCCGGAAGGCGTTCATGGTTGGATTCTCCCGAGGGTAGAGCTTGAAAGACGGGGCGGTGAGGACAGCGTCCTGGCCACGAACCGAGCTGGCGGCCGGCGGACCGAACCGGGCGTGTGCTGGCCCGGGCTCGCAGGCCTCCGGGGCTGCCCCGAAGGCCTGCGGAGGCGTTAGTTACCCTGGTTGGCGGCTTCGGCGGCCTTGATCACGTCGGCGCCGATCTCGCCTTCGAACTTCCTCCAGACCGGCTGCATCGCTTCGCGCCACAGACCGCGTTGCTCGGCCGACAGGTTGAGGATTTCGGTCTTGCCGTCGGCGAGGATGGCCTGCTTGGCCTCTTCGTTGAGGGCGTCGGCCTGTTGGTTCACCGATACGGTGACTTCGTCGAGGATGGTTTTCAGCTCGGTGCGCACGTCAGTCGGCAGGCCGTTCCAGAATTTGGTGTTGGTGATCACCATGTAATCCAGGAGGCCGTGGTTGGACTCGGTGATGTGGCTCTGAACCTCGTGCATCTTCTGCGAGTAGATGTTCGAGTAGGGGTTCTCGGCACCGTTGACCACGCCGGTCTGCAGGCCCTGATAGACCTCGGCGAAGCTCATCTTGCGCGGGTTGGCGCGCACGGCCTTGAACTGCTCTTCGAGTACGGCCGAGGCCTGCACGCGGAACTTCAGGCCACGTGCGTCCTTGGGCTCGAGCAGCGGCTTGTTGGCCGACAGCTGCTTCAGGCCGTTGTGCCAGTAGGCGAGGCCGGTGATGTTCTTGTCTTCCATCGAGCGCAGCAGCTTCTGGCCGGCTTCGGCTTGCTGGAAGCGGTCGACCGCCGCCATGTCGTCGAACAGGAATGGCAAGTCGAAGACCTGGATGGCCTTGGCGTAGTGCTCGAACTTGGCCAGCGAGGGGGCGATCAGCTGCACATCACCGAGCAGCAGTGCTTCCATCTCCTTGCCGTCACCGAACAGCGAGGAGTTCGGGTAGACCTCCACCCGCACCTGGCCGGGCAGGCGCTCTTCGGCAAGCTGCTTGAACATCAGCGCGCCCTGGCCCTTGGGCGTGTTCTCGGCGACCACGTGGGCGAACTTGATGACAATCGGGGCAGTCGCAGACTCGGCGGCATGGGCCAGCCCGGCAATACTGAGGGAGAGCGCGCAGGCGATGGCCTTGGCAGTCAGCTTGAACATGCGGTGTTCCTCTTGTTTTGAATGGATCGCGCGGCGATCGGCAGAGAGGCACAGGAGAGGCGGGCATAAAAGACGGCAGTGCCCAATTCGCTTGTGCTGCTTTCGAGAGAGCAAGCGCTATGCCAGCTATTGCGGGGGCTAAGACGAAGGTCGTAGAGGAGCCGCTTGCGGATCACCGGGGCAGGCCGTGGACGCCATGCCAGAGCGGCAGGCCTTGCGGACCGGAGGCGCGGAGGGCGCGGAAATGCCAGGCCCTGCCGCTGTTCGCGAGCGAGGCTGGCGAAGGTTCGCCAGTTATTCCGCTTCGTCTGGCGAGCATCCGCCATCTGGGAGGGCCAGACCGTACTTGCGCAGCTTGTCGTGCAGTGTCCGCCGGGGCAGCCCAAGCGCTTCGGCCACGCTGCGCACCGAACTGCGAGGGCCGTCCAGGGCGGCTGCGATGAGCGCTCGTTCGTAGGCTTCGACCTGTTCGCTCAGCGAACCGGCGTTGGCGCTGGCAGGCATGCCGGCGACCGGCGCCCCGAGCGCGACGTCCAGGCCGAGTTCCAGGCCCAGGGCGAAGCGCTCGGCCGCGTTCTGCAGTTCGCGCACGTTACCCGGCCAGTTGTGCCTGAGCAGCGATGCCCGCTCCACGGCGGTGCTGGCCCGTGGCGGCAGGCCATGGCGTGCGGCGCCCGCCTCGGCGAAATGCTGGAACAGCGGCAGGATGTCCTCGCTGCGTTCGCGCAGGGGCGGAATACGCAGGGGGGCGACGTTCAGGCGGTAGTAGAGGTCGGCGCGAAAGCGCCCCTGGTCGGCGGCCTGGCGCAGATCTTCCTTGGTCGCGGCGACGACGCGGATATCCAGCGGAATCAGGCCGTTTCCGCCCAGGCGTTCGACCACGCGCTCCTGCAGCAGGCGCAGCAGCTTGACCTGCACGTCGAGGCTCATGCTCTCGATCTCGTCGAGGAACAGGGTGCCGCCACTGGCGTATTCGAACTTGCCGATGCGGCGTTTCTGCGCGCCGGTAAAGGCGCCCGGCTCGTGCCCGAACAACTCGCTCTCCACCACCGACTCGGCCAGGGCACCGGCATTGATCGCCACGAAGGGACCATTGCGCCGGCTGGAAAGATCATGCAGGGCGCGTGCGACCACCTCCTTGCCAGCGCCCGTTTCGCCGAGGATCAGCACATCGGCCTGGGTCGCCGCGAGGGCGGCGATCTGATCGCGCAGACGGCCCGCGCCGGGCGATTGCCCGAGCAGCCGCGATGCCAGTTGCTGGCGGTCCGCCAGCGCCAGGCGCAGGCTGCGGTTCTCCACTACCAGTCGGCGGACCTCCAGTGCGCGGCGCACGCTGTCCAGCAGGGCGTCGCTGGCAAAGGGTTTTTCCAGGAAGTCGTAGGCCCCGGCGCGCATTGCCTGTACCGCCAGGGGTACATCGCCATGACCGGTGATCAGCATGACCGGCAGCTCGGTATCGCGCGCGCGGATCTCTGCGAGCAGCTCCAGCCCGTCGAGACCTGGCATGCGGATATCGCTGACCACCACTCCCGGCCAATCGGGCGTCAGACGCTCGGCCACACCCCGGGCATCGCCCAGGTCGGTGACCTTGAGGCCAGCCAGGTCCAGCGTCTGGGCCAGCGCCCGGCGCAGGTGGGGGTCGTCGTCGATCAACAGCACCTGGGTCTGGTGGTCGAGCGGCCGGGTCATGGCAGGTAGTCCTCGTTGGGGTAGGCGGTGCCGGGCGCCGCGCCTTGCAGCAGCAGTTCGACGCAGGCGCCGCCCTCGGGATGGTTGCCCAGCCGTAGTTCGCCGCCCAGGGCGCTGACAAGGGTATCGCAGATGGCCAGCCCCAGTCCCAGACCCTCGGCGGAAGCCTTGGTGGTGAAGAAGGGCTCGCGGGCGCGGCCCAGGGCATCTCTGCCGAAGCCTGGGCCGTTGTCGCGCAGGCTCACCCGCACGCCGTCCTCGAACAGTCCGGCGGCGATGTGCAGTCGCCTCGGCGAGGCGATGTCGCCCAGCGCGTCCAGGGCGTTGCTCAAGAGGTTGGTGAGAATCTGGCGCAGGCGGGTTTCGCCGGCCTGCACCCAGAGGGTCGCCTCCGGGACATCGCGGATCAGTTCCACGCCCATCGCCTGGCGGCGCCGGGCAATCAGCGACAGGGCGTCTTCCAGCGCCGGCTGCAGCGCCACCCGCTCGGCGCCACGCTGGTCTCGACGGGCGAAGGCGCGAAGGTGACTGATGATCGAGGCCATGCGGGTGGTCAGTGCGCTGATCTGCTGTAAGTTGCCGCGGGCCTCTTTGAGGCGGTTGTGATCGAGCAGCACGCCAGCGTTGTCGGCGTAGCTGCGCATCGCCGCCAGGGGCTGGTTCAGTTCATGGCTGATGCTTGCCGACATGGTTCCCAGCACCGACAACTTGCCGGCCTGGAGCAATTCGTCCTGGGCGCGGACCAGTTCCTGCTGGGCCTGCTCGCGTTCGAGCACCGCGCCCTTGAGGCGGCTGTTGAGGGTTTCCAGCTCGTGGGTTCGGGCTTGCACCCGGCCTTCGAGTTCTTCCCGGGCGCGGGCATCCAGGGCCATGCGTTCGATCAGGTGGCGCCGTCGTTGCAGGAGCAGGCCGAGCCACAGCAGCAGCACCAGCAGGGTAGCGCCACCGATGGCCAGCACCGTGCGCACCGGGCGTTCGACCAGTATCGTGGGCGCCAGGATGCGTACCGTCCAGTCCGTCTCGCGCAGTTCGCGGCTCTGGATCAGCCAGCTGCGCAGGTCCAGCGAAAGGCGTCGCGGCGACGTGGTGGTGTAGGGGCGGTCCTGGATGATGCGCTCACGCTCCTCGCTGTCGAGTTCGCGAACGGCGTGATAGCGCCATTCCGGATGCGAGGTCAGGATCACCACGCCGTTCGCGTCGGTGACCAGCAGCTGCTCGGGCGTGTTGCCCCAGAGCGTTTCGGTGTGGTCCAGATCGACCTTGACCACGATCGCCCCGAGCACCGCCTGGCCGTCGCGAACCGCCGCGCTGAAGTAGTAGCCGCGTTTTCCCGAGGTGGTCCCGAGGCCGAAGAAACGACCCAGTTCGCCGCGCATGGCCTGGCGAAAATAGGGGCGAAAGGCGAAGTCACGATTGACGAAGCTGTCGGCGTCCTGCCAGTTGGACGCTGCCAGGGTGATGCCTTGCGGACTCATCAGATAGAGCACGTCAGCGCCGGTTCGCGCGCGCAGCTCTTCGAGCAGTCGGTTGGCCTGGTCGACCGCCCCGGGGTGCGGTGCCTCAAGGGCGCGTCGCAGCACTGGCAGGTCGCCGAGGATGGCCGGCAGCACCTCGTAGCGGTGCAGCGTGCCGAGCAGGTTGGCAACGTAGAGGTCGAGGGTCTGGCGGTTCTGCTCCAGCAACTGGTCGGTGTAGTAGCGTTCGGCCAGGTGCTTGAGCGGCCACAGCAGCGGCAGCAGCAACAGCGACAGCAGGGCGAGGGTGCGCCAGGGTTGACGGCGGGAAAGCTTCGGTCGAGTCATGGGATGCGCCTGTGGATGGCGCATTATGCCTGCAAGCGGGGTGGGCGAGCCGCAGCGCCGACGTCAGGCGCTGCAGGTCATTCCACTGAACAGCGAGCTGCCGTTGTCACGCGGTGTCCCCAGGCATAGCGCCAGGCCGACCTCCCATTCCGGCAACTGCACGCCCCACTCCCGCTGGAGCTTGTCGCAGTTCAACCGGGAATTGAGCGGCCGGCGCGCGGCGGTGGGGTAGTCCGCCGAGGCGATCGGCCCGAGTTCGAGATCCAGCGGCCCCAACTGCTGGTCCAGCGTCTTGCCGATCAGCGAGGCGAAGCCGTACCAGGAGGTGTAGCCGGCGGCGGTGAGGTGGTAGAGCCCGCTCAGCGGGCGCCCCTCGCGGCGCCAGGTGCGGATCATGCTTGCAGTGACGCTGGCGATGGTGCCGGCCCAGGTAGGCGCGCCTATTTCATCGTCCACCACCGTCAGGTGCTTTCGTTCCTGCATCAGCCTGCGCATGGTGAGCAGGAAGTTGCGGCCGTGCAGCGAATAGACCCAGCTGGTCCGCAGGATCAGGCCCTGGCCCCCGACTGCCTGGATCGCCCGCTCGCCGGCGAGCTTGCTGCTGCCATAGACACTCAGCGGGGAGGGCTGGTCGTCTTCGCAGTAGGGCGTGCGCTTGTTGCCGTCGAAGACGTAATCGGTGGAGTAATGGATCAGGGGCACGCCCAGGCGCCTGGCTTCCTCGGCGAGGATGCCGGGGGCGTGTCCGTTGATCGCGATGGCCTGCTCCACCTCGCTTTCGGCCTTGTCCACCGCTGTGTAGGCGGCAGCATTGATGATCAGATCCGGTTTCAGCTGGCGCACCTGCTGGCGGATGCGATCAGGGTAGAGGAGATTCAGCTCCTGGCTGCCCAGTACGACGATTTGCCCATCCCCGGCAAGCTCCAGTTGCAGTTCCCTTGACAACTGACCGTGACTGCCGGTGATGAGGATTCTCATGGATAGAGCTCCGCATCGCTCAGGAGAACGCCCGCTTCGTCTTTTGCCGAGAGCCTGGGCGGGCTGCTGATTGGCCAGTCGATGCCCAGCGCCGGGTCGTTCCACAAGAGCGAGCGCTCCTGCGAAGGCGCGTAGTAGTCGGTGGTCTTGTAGAGAAACTCGGCGTATTCGCTGAGCACCAGGAAGCCATGGGCGAATCCTTCGGGTACCCAGAGCATGCGGTGGTTGTCGGCAGTCAGGTGAACGCCGACCCAGCGGCCAAAGCTGGGCGAGCTCTGGCGCAGGTCGACGGCGACGTCGAACACCTCGCCCACCACCGCACGCACCAGTTTCCCCTGTGGTTGGCCGATCTGGTAGTGCAGGCCGCGCAGTACCCCGCGCTGGGACCTGGAGTGGTTGTCCTGCACGAACTGCCGCTCGAGGCCGGTCGCCTCTTCGAAGGCGGCGGCGTTGAAGCTCTCAAAGAAGAAGCCGCGCTCGTCACCGAACACCTTCGGTTCGATGATCAGCACGTCCGGAATGCCGGTTTCGATGATATTCATGCGTGCTCACCCGCAATCTTGAACAGATACTGGCCGTAGCCGGTCTTGCCCAGCGCGTCGGCGCAGCGCAGCACCTGCTCGCGGCTGATCCAGCCGTTCTGGAAGGCGATCTCCTCCAGGCAGGCGACCTTCAGCCCCTGGCGGTGCTCGATGGTCTGAACATACTGGGAGGCTTCCAGCAGGCTGTCGTGGGTCCCGGTGTCGAGCCAGGCGAAGCCGCGGCCGAAGCGCTCGACGCGCAGGTCGCCGCGCCGGAGGTAGGCCATGTTGACGTCGGTGATCTCCAGCTCGCCACGTGGCGAGGGCTTGATCGACTTGGCGATCTCCACCACATCGTTGTCGTAGAAGTACAGCCCGGTCACGGCATAGCTGGACTTCGGGTTCTTTGGCTTTTCCTCGATGGACAGCGCCGTGCCCTGTTCGTCGAAGTCGATCACGCCGAAGCGCTCGGGGTCGCGGACCCAGTAGCCGAACACCGTGGCACCACTGTCCTGGCAGGCGGCGCGTTGCAGTTTCTCGGTGAAGTGCTGGCCATGGAAAATGTTGTCGCCGAGGATCAGGCACACCGAGTCGTCGCCGATGAAGTCTTCACCGATGAGAAAGGCCTGGGCGAGACCATCCGGCGAGGGCTGCTCGGCGTAGCTCAGGTTCACCCCGAACTGACTGCCGTCACCCAGCAGGCTCTTGTACTGCGGCAGATCGGTCGGGGTCGAGATGACCAGGATGTCGCGAATGCCGGCGAGCATCAGCACGGACACCGGGTAGTAGATCATCGGCTTGTCGTAGATCGGCAGGAGCTGCTTGGAAACGCCGAGGGTAATGGGGTGCAGGCGGGTGCCGGATCCTCCGGCGAGAATGATTCCCTTCATGCCAGTGCCTCCAGCGCGCCCAGGCGTTCACGTTGATAACTACCGTCCTGAACCCGGCGGCACCACTCGAGGTTTTCCAGATACCACCGCACGGTCTTGCGCAGCCCGCTCTGGAAGGTTTCTTCCGGCACCCAGCCCAGCTCGCGCTGGATCTTGCCGGCGTCGATGGCGTAGCGCAGGTCGTGGCCCGGGCGATCACGGACAAAGGTGATCAGGTCCTCGTAACGGTCGACCCCGGCAGGCTTCTGCGGTGCCAGGTCTTCGAGCAGCGAACAGATTCCGCGCACCACGTCGATGTTCTTCTGCTCGTTGTGGCCACCGATGTTGTAGGTCTCACCCACGGCGCCCTCGCTGCAGACCTTCAGCAGCGCGCGGGCATGGTCCTCGACGAACAGCCAGTCGCGCACTTGCAGGCCATCGCCGTACACCGGCAGTGGCTTGCCTTCCAGGGCATTGAGGATCACCAGCGGAATCAGTTTTTCCGGGAAGTGGTAGGGTCCGTAGTTGTTCGAGCAGTTGGTCACCAGCACCGGCAGGCCGTAGGTGCGGTGCCAGGCGCGAACCAGATGATCGGACGACGCCTTGCTGGCCGAATAGGGCGAGCTCGGCGCGTAGGGCGTGGTCTCGGTGAAGAGGTCGTCGACGCCGTGCAGGTCCCCATACACCTCGTCGGTGGATATATGATGGAAGCGAAAGGCGGCCTTGCGCTCGGCCGGCAGGTTCTGCCAGTAGGTTCGCGCGGCTTCGAGCAGCTGATAGGTGCCAAGGATGTTCGTCTGGATGAACTCGGCTGGCCCGTCGATCGAGCGGTCCACATGGGATTCGGCCGCCAGGTGCATGATCGCGTCGGGCTCGAATTCCGACAGCGCCTCGCTGACCCGTTCGCGGTCGCCGATATCGGCTTGCACGAAACGATACCGGGGGCTGTCCTCGATCTCGCGGAGCGATTCGAGGTTGCCGGCGTAGGTCAGTTTGTCCAGGTTGAGAACCTGATGATCGGTATTCCCGATGAGGTGGCGAATCAGTGCGGAGCCGATGAACCCGGCTCCGCCGGTGACGAGAAGGCGCATATCGTTAAGCTTCCTTGGCGCGGTCGTAGAGCGATGGCTCTAGCATGTCGATGCGATAGACAAACTAGGAAATCCAAAATTCCTTTCATCGATAACGCCTGTGCCAACGACAGCGCTGCAAGGGTGCTCAGCCCGCCGATTGCCCATAACGGGCGCGCGGGGTGGCCATGGCGATGATGTCCCCGTCCAGGGGCAGGAAGCGCCCGCGCTCGGCGTCGTAGGCGTTGATCTCGCTCGTTTCGATGTTGTAGACCCAGCCATGGATGAACAGCAGGCCGCTGGCGACCCGCGCGGCGACCGAGGGGTGGGTGAGCAGGTGATTGAGCTGCGCGACCACGTTTTCCTCGGTGAGCAGTTCCAGGTGGCTGCCACCGCAATGGCAGGTATCGTAGTTCGCCGCCACCACGGTGCGCGCCACTTCGGCATGGCGCAGCCAGCCCTTGACCGTGGGCATGCCCTCCAGCGACTGCGGGTCGAGCACCGCTTTCATCGCGCCGCAGTCGGAATGACCGCAGACAATGATGTGGCGCACGCCCAGGGCCACCACGGCGTACTCGATGGCGGTGGATACGCCGCCGTTCATCTGGCCATAGGGTGGCACCACGTTGCCCACGTTGCGGGTCACGAAGAGGTCGCCCGGCGAGCTCTGGGTGATGAGCTCGGGCACGATGCGCGAATCCGCGCAGGTGATGAACATGGCGCGCGGGTTCTGCGCGGTGGCGAGCTTCTTGAACAGCTCGATCTGGGCGGGAAAGACTTCGCTGCGGAAACGCTTGAAGCCGGCGACGATGCTGTCGAGGGCCTCGTCGGCCGGGTGGGGGGGCTTGGGGTCGGTCATGATGAAGATCTCTACGGGCCATTCAAGGCGATGAAGTAGATGACAACCGCCCGCCCGCCTGGGTCACACCGGTGAGCCGGGAAGGCGCAGACAGCCTTGCAGGTTTGGCTCGGCCAGGCTCAGGCGGCGTTCCTTCAGGTAGTCGTAGGTTGCCCGGCTGCGCTGCAGATCGTCCAGGTCCAGGCACAGCGACAGGTGGCCGGGCTGATCCTGGAGACAGCCCAGCACCTTGCCGAAGGGGTCGATCACCATGCTTTCCCCGTCGAAGCGATCACGGCGGCCCTGTCCGGCCCGGTTGCACATGGCCACGAACACCTGGTTTTCCTGGGCCCGGGCGCTGCCGGCGGTGCGGTGCACATAACCGTAGGGCGCCATGTTGCCGTTGCAGACCAGCAGCAGTTGCGCACCCATCTCCGCCAGGGCACGTGCCGGCTCGGGAAACTCGATATCGAAGCAGATCAGCAGGCCGACACCGATCCCGCGCCACTGGCAGACTCGCAGTTCATGGCCCGGCTCGAAGATGGCGCGATCGTCGCCCCACAGGTGGGTCTTGCGATAGACCAGGCGCACCCCCTCCGGATCGATCAGCACCGCGCAATTGTACAGCGCCCCGCCCTCGCAGATCGGCAGACCGATGGCCAGGCTGGTGCAGTACAGCTGGGCCAGTTCGCGCAGGCGTTGTACCAGCGGACCGTCCAGAGGCTCGGCGCAGGCCTCCACCTCGGCGCGGCTGGCGAAGCCGCTGGTGCTCGTCTCCGGAAACACCAGCAGGTCGTGCAGCGGGCCCAGCGCAGCGATCTCCGCCTCGATCCTCGCCAGATTGAGCCCGCAGTCGCCCTCGTCGATGGCCATCTGAACCAGCGCGATACGTACTTGCGACGCCATGATTGCACTCCCGAAACTGTCTGATACCCCAGCATAAACAGACCCGTCGAATCTCGCCAAGGCTGCACTGAAATGTCTGCCAGCCGGCAGGTTCGAGGCACGGGAGCACCAGTGAGGGGCGTTGTGAGAGGGACCAACGGCGCAAAGTAGGCGATGCCGGGCTTTGCGTGTCAGGCATTTATCTTGCTTTAGAGGAATTTTCCGTCTCGCGAGCCGTTTCGATGCCGACCCTGTTGATGACGATTCATGCCGCCCTGTCCCGCCGGCGCACCTACCCGGCGCCCTCTCGTCCGACCCATCCCGGGCGCAGCGCCCCAGCCCCCTGCGATGAGCGCTACCGCAACCTGCGGAGCATCGGTGCATGCTGACCTTCTACAGTGAGGAGCATCGTCTGCACCATGGCCGCTGCGAGCTGATCGACGGCGAGCTCAAACCCTGCTTCGAGATGCCGGCGCGAGCCGACCAGGTACTGGCGCGGGTTCGTCAGCGGCGTCTTGGAGAGGTGCGCGAGCCGGCCGACTTCGGCCTGGCCCCGCTGCTGCGAAGCCACACCGACGATTACCTGGCCTTTCTGAAGGGCGCCTGGGCGCGCTGGTCAGCGGCCGGCAACAGCGCCGATCTGCTGCCCTTCACCTGGCCGGCGCGCAGTCTCAGGGGCGTGCGCCCGGAGAGCCTGCACGGCCAACTCGGCTATTACAGTTTCGATGCGGGCGCCCCCATCACAGCCGGCACCTGGCAGGCCGTCTATGGCGCCGCGCAGGTTGCCCTCAGCGGCCAGCAGGCGATCGCCGACGGCGCCACCAGCGCCTTCGCCCTCTGTCGCCCTCCGGGCCATCACGCCGGTGCCGACCTGATGGGCGGCTACTGCTACCTGAACAACGCCGCCATTGCGGCCCAGGCCTTTCTCGACCAGGGCTGCGCACGGGTCGCCATCCTTGATGTCGACTACCACCACGGCAACGGCACCCAGTCGATCTTCTACCGTCGCGACGATGTGCTGTTCACCTCCATCCACGGCGATCCGCGCGCCGAGTTCCCGTTTTTTCTCGGCTATACCGACGAGACCGGCGAGGGTGCAGGAGAGGGCCACAACTTCAACCTGCCGCTACCGGCCGGTAGCGCCTGGGACGTCTGGAGCGCGGCGCTGGAGGCTGCCTGCCGGCAGATCGAGCGCTACGCCCCGGATGTCCTGGTGGTGTCGCTCGGCGTCGACACCTTCAAGGACGACCCGATCTCGCAATTCAGGCTCGATAGCCCTGACTACCTGCGCATGGGCGAACGTATCGCCCGACTCGGTGCGCCCACTTTGTTTGTCATGGAGGGGGGCTATGCGGTGGCGGAAATCGGCGTCAACGCGGTGAACGTGCTGGAAGGATTTCAAGGCGCCTTCGCGTCGCAACGGAGAGACTCATGAAGAAGTTGAAATACCTGCTGGGGGCCGCGATCTGCGGCGCGTCCCTGCTCGGTGGCAGCCTCCAGGCCCAGGAGCGTCAGCTGCGCGTCTACAACTGGTACGACTACATCACCCCGGAAACCCTGAAGAATTTCCAGGACGAGACGGGCATCAGCCTCACCTACGACATCTTCGACACCAACGAAGCGCTGGAAGCCAAGCTGCTGTCAGGCAATTCCGGCTATGACCTGGTGGTGCCTTCGAACATGTTTCTCGCCCGTCAGGTCCAGGCCGGAGTGTTCCAGAAGCTCGACCGCTCGCTGCTGCCGAACTGGAAGCACCTCGACGAGCAACTGATGAAGACTCTGCAGGCCAACGACCCGGGCAACGAGCACGCGGTGCCCTACATGTTCGGCACCATCCTCATCGGCTACAACCCGGACAAGGTCCGCGAGGCGCTGGGCGAGGCGGCGCCGCTGGACAGCTGGGAGCTGATCTTCAACGAGGAAAACATCAGCAAGCTGGCCCAGTGCGGGGTGACCCTGCTCGACTCGCCATCGGAGATCCTGCCGCTGGCACTGCACTACCTGGGCTTGCCGCCGAACAGTCCCGAGCCGGGCGACTACGCCAAGGCCGAGGCGCTGATGCTGAAGATCCGCCCCTACATCAGCTACTTCCATTCCTCCAAGTACATGACCGACATCGCCAACGGCGACGTCTGCGTCTCGGTGGGTTATTCGGGCACCTTCCTGCAGGCTTCCAACAGCGCCCAGCAGGCCGGCGGCCGGGTCACCGTGGACTGGCGCCTGCCGAAGGAAGGCGCACCGGTATGGTTCGACATGATGGCGATTCCGGGCGACGCGCAGAACGTTGAAGAAGCCCATGCCTTCATCAACTACATCCTGCGTCCGGAAGTGGTCGCGCCGATCAGCGACATGGTCGGTTACCCCAACCCGAACAAGGACGCCACCGAGCTGGTGGACGAACAGATCCGCAACAACCCGCACCTCTACCCGACCGAGGAAATGCAGCAGACGCTCTACACCCTCGAACCGCTGCCGCGTAACGCCGAACGGGCGCGCACCCGCACCTGGACCCGGATCAAGAGCGGCACCTAGCGCTGGCGCGTCATGCGCTGAGCCACCCGGTTGCGCCCGGCGTTGATCGCATCGGCCAACGCCTGCTCGGCTTCCAGCACCAGGGCGTCGGGCTGCTGGCAGTTCTGCCAGGGCAGGCAGCTCGATACCCCGAGGCTGGCGGTGACCATCCCGCCGGCGCTGCCGCGGTTGGCGATGTCGGCCCTTTCGATGGCCGCGCGGATATTTTCCGCGACTGTCTCTGCGCCGGCCGCGTCGGTGCCCGGGAGGATGACGGCCAGCCGGTCGCTGGCGAAGCGGGCGGGCAGGTCCAGGCTGCGGCGCAGCTGGCCGCGCAGCAGCCCGGCGATCTGCTGCAGGCGCTCGTCGGCCGCCTGCTGGCCATGGGATTCGCGCAGGAGCTTGAAGCCGTCGAGTTCGAGCAGTACCAGCGACAGGGGTTCGTGATCGACCCGCAGGAAGGCCTGGTTCAGCGACAGGTCGAACTGCCGGCGAGTGGCAAGGCCAGTCAGCTCATCGGCACTGGAAAGGATTTCCAGGCTGTCGTTGAGCTCCGAAAGATCGCGATGTGCCTGCAGCAGCACCGACTCCACTTCTAGCCGCTGGCGCAGGCCGAACAGCGTCCTCAATCCCAGCCAGGCAATGGTCACCAGTGCCGCCAGCATCACCCAGACCGTGCGGTACAACGTTTGCCACCAGGCCGCGAAAGCGTGCCGCTCCTCCAGCCCGACCAGCACGTAGATGGGCGCCCGGTCACTGGCACGAAAACCCACCACACGCCGCACGCCGTCGACCGGGGAGTCGTAGCGCAGCACCCCGGCAGGCTTCCCGGCGCTGATCTGGCGGGCCACGGGTCCCTGGCTGAAATCAAGGTAAAGCTCGGCTTCGCGAAAGGGCTGGCGAATCAGGATCGCGTGGTCGGCGCGCATCAGCGTCACCACGCCATTGGGTCCCAGCTCCACGCCGCGAAACTGCTCGAGAAAGGTCGCGACGCGCAGGGTCACCAGCGCAGTGCCCGCGAATTGGCCGTCCGGGTCGTTCATCCGCCGCGAGACGGTGATGATCCAGTCGGTGGTCGTGCGGCTGCGGATCGGTCGTCCGATATGCGCCTCCAGCCCGGGGTTCTGTTGATGGTGCTGAAAGTAGCCACGGTCGGCCGCGTTCTGCGTCGGCAGTTGGTCGAGCGTGCTGAAGATCGGCACGCCGTCGCGGTCGTAGATCACCACGGCCTGGATCTCCGGATAGTGACGTATCTGGTCGGCCAGCACGCCGCGCAGGCGCGCCAGGGCTGCGGGCGAATCGCCGTCCTGCTCGAGGCGCTCGATCAGGCCGAGCAGGATGGTGCCCGAGTGCAGCACCGAGGTCTCAGCGCTGTGCAGCAGGATGGTCGACAGGTTGACCACGTCGGTCTCGTGTTGCTGCCGGTAGAGGCTGTAGTCCTCGGCGAGCTGCCAGACGCCGAGGCCGACGATGATCAGGCAGGCCAGCAACAACAGCGTCGCCGACTGGTGGGTCGACTTGCGCAGGTGCTCATGCCTGGCGGCCAGTTGCACGGCGCGGGTCAGGTCTCGGGAAGTCATGGCTGGCGAGCCTTCGACAAGTAGAGGGATGGCCTGCAAGGCCAGAACATCTGACACGCGCGGCGGCGCGCAAATCCCGGCGGCCCGATGCGCGGGCGGAAGCGACCCGGAAATGTTCACCAGCGACACCACCCGTCTTTATTGATTGATCGTTCAATAAAAAATAAATAGGCTGTAGTTCACTTTCTTTCCAACCCCGGAGGCCCGATGCCCAAGGTCGGCATGCAGCCTGTACGTCGTTCGCAACTGATCAACGCGACCATGGAGGCCGTGGACCAGGTCGGCATGGGCGATGCCAGCATCGCGCTGATCGCGCGCCTGGCCGGAGTCTCCAACGGCATCATCAGCCACTACTTCCAGGACAAGAACGGCCTGCTCGAAGCCACCATGCGCCACCTGCTCAAGGCGCTGCACCAGGCCATCCAGGCGCGCCGCCAGGCGCTGCCGGACGACAGCCCGCGCGCGCACCTGCAGGCCATCATCGAGGGCAATTTCGACGACAGCCAGATCAACGGGCCGGCGATGAAGACCTGGCTGGCGTTCTGGGCCAGCAGCATGCACCAGCCCGCGCTGCGCCGGTTGCAGCGGGTCAACGACCAGCGGCTGTATTCGAACCTCTGCCACCAGTTCCGCCGGCAACTGCCGGCGCAGCAGGCGCGGCAGGCGGCCCGTGGGTTGGCGGCGCTGATCGACGGGCTATGGCTGCGCGCGGCGCTGTCGGGCGATGACTTCGATACCGACCAGGCCTTGCGCCTGGCCTGCGACTATCTCGATCAACAACTGGCGCGCTGAGCACATCGCGCCCCCAGGAGGGCTTCATGTCCCGCTTCGAAGAACAGCAACTCTATATCGGCGGCCGTTATGTGACCGGTCACGGCACGGCGTTCGAAGCCGTCAACCCGGCCACCGGCGAAGTGCTGGCGAAGGTGCAGGGCGCTTCGCCCGAGGATGTCGATGCTGCCGTCGTGGCGGCGGCGGCAGGCCAGAAGGTCTGGGCGGCGATGACCGCGATGCAGCGCTCGCGCATCCTGCGCCGTGCGGTGGATATCCTCCGCGAGCGCAACGACGAGCTGGCCCGTCTGGAGACCCTCGACACCGGCAAGCCGCTGTCGGAAACCCTGGCGGTTGACATCGTCACCGGCGCCGACGTGCTCGAATACTATGCCGGGCTGATTCCGGCGCTCGAAGGCCAGCAGATCCCCCTGCGCGAGTCGAGCTTCGTCTATACCCGGCGCGAGCCGCTGGGCGTGGTGGCCGGTATCGGCGCCTGGAACTATCCGATCCAGATCGCCCTGTGGAAATCCGCACCGGCGCTCGCCGCGGGCAACGCGATGATCTTCAAGCCCAGCGAGGTCACCCCGCTGTCGGCGCTCAAGCTGGCCGAGATCTACAGCGAAGCGGGCCTGCCGGATGGCGTGTTCAGCGTGCTCAACGGTCTTGGCGGCGAGGTGGGGCAGATGCTCACCGAGCACCCCGGCATCGCCAAGGTGTCCTTCACCGGCGGCACCGTCACCGGCAAGAAGGTCATGGCCAGCGCCTCGGCCTCGACCCTGAAGGAAGTCACCATGGAGCTGGGCGGCAAGTCGCCGCTGATCATCCTCGACGACGCCGATCTGCACCGCGCCGCCGACATCGCCATGAGCGCCAATTTCTTCAGTTCCGGCCAGGTCTGCACCAACGGCACCCGGGTTTTCGTCCCGCGTGACCTGCAGGCGCGCTTCGAGGCGCTGGTACTGGAGCGGGTCAAGCGCATTCGTCTTGGCGACCCGCTGGACGAGTCGACCAACTTCGGTCCGCTGTCGAGCTTCGCCCACCGCGACCGGGTGATGGGCTACATCGCCTCCGGCCGCGAACAGGGCGCCCGCCTGCTGATCGGCGGCAACGCACCAGGCGAAGGCGACTTCGCCCGGGGTGCCTGGGTCGCGCCGACGGTGTTCAGCAACTGCCGCGACGACATGCGCATCGTCCAGGAAGAAATCTTCGGCCCGGTCATGAGCATCCTGGTCTACGACACCGAGGAAGAAGCCATCCGCCGCGCCAACGCTACCGATTACGGCCTCGCCGCCGGCGTCGTCACCCGCGACCTGACTCGCGCGCACCGGGTCATCCATCAGCTCGAAGCGGGCATCTGCTGGATCAACACCTGGGGTGAATCCGCGGCGGAAATGCCAGTGGGCGGCTACAAGCAATCCGGCGTCGGCCGGGAAAACGGTCTCACCACGCTGGAGCACTACACCCGCATCAAGTCGGTGCAGGTCGAGCTGGGCGCGTTCGGCGCGGTGTTCTGACAGACGAGAAAGAGCGTTGGCGGTTGGTGCCTGGACGAAGTGCGGGTTCGTGTCGCTCTATCGTCCGGCCTCCAGTCTCCCACGGCCTTTGCGGAGCTTTTATGGACTACGACTACATCATCATCGGTGCCGGCTCGGCCGGTAACGTACTGGCCACCCGGCTGACCGAGGACGCGGATGTCAGCGTCCTGCTGCTGGAGGCCGGTGGGCCGGACTATCGGCTGGATTTCCGCACCCAGATGCCGGCGGCGCTGGCCTATCCGCTGCAGGGCAAGCGCTACAATTGGGCCTACGAGACCGAGCCCGAGCCGCACATGAACAACCGCCGCATGGAGTGCGGGCGCGGCAAGGGACTCGGCGGCTCGTCGCTGATCAACGGCATGTGCTACATCCGTGGCAATGCCCTGGACTTCGACAACTGGGCCAAGGCCAAGGGGCTGGAGGACTGGGCCTATCTCGACTGCCTGCCGTACTTCCGCAAGGCGGAGACGCGCGACATCGGCCCCAATGACTACCACGGCGGCGACGGCCCGGTGTCGGTGTGCACGCCCAAGCCGGGCAACAACCCGCTCTTCCATGCCATGGTCGAGGCCGGCGTACAGGCGGGCTACCCGCCTACCGACGACCTCAACGGCTACCAGCAGGAAGGCTTCGGCCCGATGGATCGCAGCGTGACCAAGGACGGCCGGCGCTCCAGCACCGCGCGTGGCTACCTGGACCAGGCGCGCCAGCGGCCGAACCTGACCATCGTCACCCACGCCACCACCGACCGCATCCTCTTCGAGGGCAAGCGCGCCAGCGGCGTGGCCTACCTGCAAGGCCGCAGCGACCAGCCCACCATCGTTCGTGCCCGCCGCGAGGTGCTGCTCTGCGCCGGGGCCATCGCCTCGCCGCAGATCCTCCAGCGCTCCGGCGTCGGCCCGGCCGCCTTGCTGCGTGACTACGATGTGCCGGTAGTGCTCGACCTGCCGGGTGTCGGCCAGAACCTGCAGGACCACCTGGAGGTGTACATCCAGTACGCCTGCAAGGAGCCGGTCTCGCTGTATCCGGCGCTGCGATGGTGGAACCAGCCGCCGATCGGCGCCAACTGGATGTTTCGTGGCAAGGGTCTCGGCGCCAGCAACCAGTTCGAGGCGGGCGGCTTCATCCGCACCCGCCCTGAGTTCGAGTGGCCGAACATCCAGTACCACTTCCTGCCGGTCGCGATCAATTACAACGGCAGCAATGCGGTGAAGGAACACGGCTTCCAGGCGCACATGGGGTCGATGCGTTCGCCCAGCCGCGGGCGCATCGAGCTGCGCTCGAAGGACCCGCGCCAGCATCCGAGCATCCTGTTCAACTACATGAGTCACGAGCAGGACTGGCAGGAATTCCGCGATGCCATCCGCATCACCCGCGAGATCATGGCGCAGCCGGCACTTGACCCCTACCGCGGCCGCGAACTCAGCCCCGGGGCCGATTGCCAGACCGATGCCGAGCTGGATCGCTTTGTCCGTGAGCATGCCGAAACCGCTTTCCACCCGTCCTGCTCGTGCAAGATGGGTGAAGACGACATGGCCGTGGTCGATGGTCAGGGGAGGGTGCACGGCCTGCAGGGACTGCGTGTGGTGGACGCCTCGATCATGCCGGAGATCATCACCGGCAACCTCAACGCCACCACCATCATGATCGCCGAGAAGATCGCCGACCGCATCCGCGGCCGCCAGCCCCTGCCGCGCAGCACCGCCAGATACCACATCGCCGGCGACGCACCGGTACGCGGCAAACCCCAGCGGTAGGGGTGGTAGGTCGGATCAGCGCAGCGTAATCCGACATGCGGGGGCAGGTCAGGAATTCCGCCGCGTCGGGTTACGCCTTCGGCTAACCCGACCTACGGGAAGGCGGTGGTAGGTCGGATTAGCGCAGCGTAATCCGACATGCGGGGGCAGGTCAGGAACTCCGCCGCGTCGGGTTACGCCTTTGGCTAACCCGACCTACGGCTGGGCGGTGGCAGCGGTGTAGGTCGGATTAGCGCAGCGTAATCCGACGGGGGGCAGTGTTCTATTCGCCCGCGTCCAGATCCGTACCCTGGGGCACCAGGCGCCCCCCAGCCGGCCGGGTATCTGCCCTCGCGCAGGTATTTGTGAACGCTTGAATGTGGCCAGTCTGCCGCGTCTCTTACCAGCCCATGCTTGACAGGGTTGTAATGGATGTAGTCGACGTGCCTTGCGAAATCCTCCGGACTGCGCAACAGATGCTCCCAATAGCGCGGCTGCCAGATTCCTCGGGCGGAGCGCGGTTCCGCCCGCTTGCTGACCCAGGTTTTGATCAAGCGCCAGCGAGTAGGGAAATCCGCGTCGCCAGGCGGAAGCGTCCAGACGCAATGCAAGTGATCGGGCAGTACGACGATCGCTTCGATGCTGAATGGACGCCGCTGGTGTACCGAGCGAAATGCCTGTCGCAGCAACTCGACATGGCCAGGATCGGCAAACCAGGGTTCGCGGTCGCGTGTGACCAAGGTGAAGAAATACGAAGCTCCCGGGACAAGAGCCCGTCGATAGCGCATGGGATCGTCCTTGATCGTCACTGGCGGTCATGCAGCATAACGCGAGCGCAGCCCGAAAACCTTGGGCCGCGTCGGGTTACGCCTTTGGCTAACCCGACCTACGGGTGCGGTGGCAGCGGTGTAGGTCGGATTAGCGCAGCGTAATCCGACGTGCGGGGGCAGGTCAGGAATTCCGCCGCGTCGGGTTACGCCTTTGGCTAACCCGACCTACGGGTGCGGTGGCAGCGGTGTAGGTCGGATTAGCGCAGCGTAATCCGACATGCGGGGGCAGGTCAGGAATTCCGCCGCGTCGGATTAGCGCAGCGTAATCCGACATGCGGGGGCAGGTCAGGAATTCCGCCACGTCGGGTTACGCCTGTGGCTAACCCGACCTACGGGCTGGCGGTGTAGGTCGGATTAGCGCAGCGTAATCCGACGTGGCGGATGGAGGCCCTCCGAAGGTGGGAAATCCCGTCAGAGGATGTTCAGCGGGTACTCGGTGATCACACGGAGTTCGTTGATATCCCCGCTGAAGCCCCGTGCGGTGGCGTAGCGTACTCGGAATGAGAGGTCCTTCAGGCCGCCTTCCTGGAATACGTAGCGGGCTTCCAGGCCGCGTTCCCATTCCTTGCCCGAGGCGTTGGCATAGTAGGAGTAGACGCCGGCTGGGTCGACGCTGCCGCCGTCGATGTCACCCTTGATGTAGCGGGCCATCAGGGTCAGGCCGGGAACGCCATAGGCGGCCATGTTGATGTCGTAGCGAATCTGCACGGACTTCTCGCCGGGGCTGTTGAAGTCTGTCCACTGCGATGAATTGGCCAGATAGATCGAGTCCCCGGCGTTGGTACCGTCCATGGCGATGTAGTCCATCGGCGCGTTGCCGTTCACCTGCTGGTGGGCGAGGGTGAGGCTGTGGGCGCCGAAGGAGTAACCGGCTGCCAGCGACCAGGCGGTGGTATTGATGTCGCCGGCCAGGGAGCGGCCCTTGTCGCGCGTGTCGTAGACGTTGAAGTCCAGGCTCAGGGCGCGTTCGTCAGAGAGCGGCAGGGCCAGGGTCAGGTTGCCGTAGTACTGGGTCCAGATATCCTCGTAGTCGGCCGCATAGAGGGTCGCGCTGAGGTTGTCGGCCAGTTGATAGCTGCCGCCGAGGTAACCGACAGAGGCCACGTCGATGGGGCCGCCGTAGACCAGGGTGATCTGGCCGTCACGGTTGGTCGAGGCGTTGCGGTCGCGTATCGAATGGAAGTAACCGGCGTCGACCATGAGGTTGGCGATCTCGGCGGAAGTCAGCTGGAAGCCGGTGGCGGTGCTGGCGAAGGTGCGGCCGGTGCCGGGGGAGAACACCGGGGACGTGGGCGTCAGGTCGCCGTATTTCAGCACGGTGTCGGAGAGGCGTGCCTTGATCGCGCCGCCGGCCAGGCCGAAGTTGTCGGCCGGGCGACCGTCGCTGTCCACCGGCAGCAGGCCGGTACCGCTGGTGCCGCGGCCACCGTCGAGCTTGACGGCAAAGGCGGCATGGGCATCGATGCCGAAGCCGACGGTGCCGCGGGTAAAGCCGGACTCATAGGCGGTGAGGATGCCATGGGTCCATTCCGTGCGATGGCTCGGTGAGGCGCCGGAGGCGCGGTTGTCGCGGTGGAAATAGTAGTTCTTGTTCACCAGCACGAGGCTGCTGTCTTCGATGAAACCCTCGGATTCGGCTTGCGCGCTGGCCAGGGCGAGCTGGGTGCTGGCGGCGGTCACGGCGAGCGCCAGGGCGCTGCATTTCATTGCTTTCATTCGAACTGCTCCTTGGTGTGATACGGCATTCAATGCGGGACGGTTGGGCCGTGGGCTCATTCCAGCCACTCGGCCACTCGCTGCGGGTTCTTCTCGACCCACTCGCGGGCGGCCGCATCCGGTTGGGCGCCCTCGCGGATCGCCAGCATCACGGCGCCCACTTCGGCGGCGCTCCAGTTGAACTTGCGCAGGAAAGCGGTGGCTTCCGGGGCCTTCTCGGCCATGCCGGGGTTGGCCAGGGTGTCGATGCGCTCGGCGTCGCCGAATACGCCCTTGGGGTCTTCCAGAAAGCGCAGGTCCCATTGGGCGAACATCCAGTGCGGAATCCAGCCGGTCACCACGATGGCCTTCTCGGCCTTGATGGCGCGGGCCAGGGCAGTGGTCATGGCCGGGCCGGAACTGGTCTGCAGCTTGAGTTCGAGGCCGTACTCCTTGATCGCGTCCTCGGTGCGACGCACCACGCCAGCACCGGCGTCGATACCGGTGATGCGGTTGTCGTAGGCCTTGCGGTCGCGGTTGAGATCCTCGATGGTCTGCGCCTCGACGTAGCTCGGCACGATCAGCCCGATCCTGGCGTCGAGGTAGTTGCTACCCAGCACCTCGACGCGGTCGCCTAGCCTCTCGAAGTATTCGCCGTGGGTGGCGGGAAGCCAGGCGGAGAGGGTGGCGTCGAGGTCGCCGCGGGCCACGCCCTGCCACATGATGGCCGGCTCGACCGGCTGCAGGGTCACCGGATAGCCAAGCTTGTCCCGGATGATCCAGCCGGCGACATGGGTGGCGGCGACGCTGTCGTCCCAGCCGTTGACATAGCCGATCTTCAGCTCCGGCTTGTCGGCGGCCAGGGCGGTGGCGGACAGGCCCAGGGCCAGCGCGGTGGCGCCGATGCCCTGGATCAAACGCTTGAGGGTACTCATCTGTACTGCTCCATGGTTGAGAAAATGGCAGGCAAAGGCTGGCCGTCGTCTCTTCTGCGAGAGACTCTGGATCGGAAGTTCTGGGAAGGCGGCACCGCCCGGGCTGGGCGGTGCCGGTCGGGTCAGAGACCTACGTGGGCTTTCACCGCGGCGTTGGCGTCACTGCCGTCGAAGGTCGTGACCCCCGCCAGCCACTGATCGAGCATCGCCGGGTTGGCGCGGATCCAGTTGCGCGCGACCACCATGGGATCGGCTTTCTCGCCCTGTTCCATCAGTTCGCTTTCGATCTCGACGCTGAACTGCAGGTTGTTCAGCAGCCGGCCGACGTTGGCGCAGCGTGCTTCATAGGTTGGCGGGACCACGGTGTAGACCTGCGCCGCGCCGAAGTCGGGGCCGAAGACATCATCGCCGCCCGCCAGGTAGGTGATGTCGAACTGGCTGTTCATCGGGTGCGGCGCCCAGCCGAGAAATACCACCGGCTCCTGGCGTTTCACCGCCCGGGAGACCTGCACCAGCATGCCGGCTTCGCTGGACTCCACCATGCGGAAGCCGCGCAGGCCGAACTGGTCGTTGCGGATCATCTGTTCGATCAGCAGGTTGCCGTCGTTGCCCGGTTCGATGGCATAGATTCGGCCGCCCAGCTCGTCCTTGAAGCGGGCGATGTCCTCGAAGCGGGTAAGGCCCGCCTCGGCCAGGTAGGTCGGCACCGCCAGGGTGTACTTGGCGCCCTGGAGGTTGGGGGTCTCCAGCACCTTGACGCT
Source organism: Stutzerimonas tarimensis (assembly GCF_042648805.1). Taxonomy (NCBI): domain Bacteria; kingdom Pseudomonadati; phylum Pseudomonadota; class Gammaproteobacteria; order Pseudomonadales; family Pseudomonadaceae; genus Stutzerimonas; species Stutzerimonas tarimensis. Next base: position 636,056 of record NZ_JBHRXZ010000022.1, read on the forward strand.
GCCGTCCTTGACGAAGGGCTCTATCACCGAGTCCATCGAGGGTGCCCAGTAGCCGAGAAAGGCGTCGATCTGTCCGGACTTGATCCCGGCAAAGGCGATCGGCACCGAGGCCATGACCTTGTTCGGCTTGTAGCCCAGGCCTTCGGCCAGGGTCATGGCCACCCCGGTGGTGGCGGTGATGTCGGCCCAACCGATCTCGGCGAAGCGCACCTGCTGGCAGCTGGCCGGTTCCTGTGCGGTCGCGACCCCGGCGAGCAGGCCGCAGAGCACGCCGATACCGGCGGTTTTCTTCCAATGCGTCATCTTCTTGGTTCCTTCACTGCTGGAATTCATCAGGCGTCCTTGGGTTTGGCCGGCGCCAGGCGCAGGCGCGCGCTGACCCACTGGTAGAGGCGCGCCTTGGCCGTGTTGGTCTGCGGGTTGCCGAAGCTTTCGGTGATGCGGTCGAGAATGATCGCCAGAAGCACCACGGCCATGCCGCTCTCGAAGCCGAGGCCGATGTCCAGCCGCTGGATGCTGGCCAGTACGTCGTTGCCAAGACCGCCGGCGCCCACCATCGACGCGATGATCACCATCGACAGGGCCATCATGATGGTCTGGTTGACCCCGGCCATGATCGAAGGCATCGCGCAGGGCAGCTGGACCTTGAACAGCAACTGCAACTGGGTGCAGCCGAACGACTGCCCGGCTTCCACCAGTTCCTTGTTCACCTGGCGAATGCCCAGGTTGGTCAGGCGCACTGCCGGTGGCATGGCGAAGATCACCGTGGCGATGATGCCCGGCACCCGACCGAGGCCGAACAGCATGGCGGCAGGGATCAGGTAGACGAAGGCGGGCATGGTCTGCATGAAGTCCAGCACCGGCCGGATCACCGTCGCGACGCGGTCGCTGCGTGCCGCCCAGATGCCCAGGGGCACACCCAGCAACAGGCTGATCAGGGTCGCCGAGAAGGTCAGGCCGAGGGTGACCACGGTCTGCTCCCAGAAGCCGGTCATCACGATCAGCACGAAGGAGGCGGCGGTGAACAGGGCGAAGCGCGCACCGATGCGCCAGAGGCCGAGGCCGACGAAGACGCTGATCAGCAGCCAGGCCGGCGGCAGCATCAGCAGGGCCTCGATGGCCTCGGAGAAGGTTTCCACCACGCTGCCGAGGCTCTCGAACGCATCGCTGTAGTTGTCCAGCAGGTGCTGGACGAAATCGTTGACCCAGCGGCCCAGATCCAGTTTCTCGTTCATGCGCCCTCTCCCTGCAGGCGGCTCAGCAGGCGACCCTTGCTGATGGCGCCGCTGTAGTTGCCACTGTCGTCAATGACCGGAATCGGCCCTTCGTTCTTCACCAGGCGCTGGATGACTTCTTCCAGCGGCAGGTTCTCCGGCACCGGTTCGATGAGCTTGAGCAGTTCGGGCTCCAGCCGCTGCTGTCCGCTTTCCACCATCAGGGCGATCTTTTCCAGGCTGATCGAGCCGCGGAACTGATTGCGCTCGTTGACGACGAAGGCGTAGTGCTTGTCCAGTGCCTGCAGTTCGCGACAGACCTGCAGCGCGTCGGGCGCCTTGCCGTTGTGCACGTAGAGCGGGACGCTGTCGGCCTTGAGCTGGCCGGCGGTGAGGTAGCGGCTGGTATCGACGGTGTCGAAGAAGGTGCGCACGTAGTCGTCGGCGGGGTTTTCGATCAGTTGCTGCGGGGTGCCGACCTGGACCAGGCGGCCGCCTTCCATGATGCCGATGCGGGTGCCGATGCGCATGGCTTCCTCGATGTCATGGGAGACGAAGATGATGGTGCGGCGTTCCTTCTTCTGCAGCTCCAGCAGCACATCCTGCATCTCGCGGCGCTTGAGCGGATCGAGGGCGGAAAAGGCCTCGTCCATGATGATGATCGAGGGGTTCACCGCCAGTGCGCGGGCCAGGCCGACGCGCTGCTGCATGCCGCCGGAGAGCTGTGGCGGATATTTGTGGGCGAAGGGGGCCAGGCCGACCTGTTCGAGCACTTCCATCGCCCGCGCTTCACGTTGCTTGCGCCCCTGGCCGGCGACTTCCAGGCCGAAGGCGGCGTTTTCCAGCACGGTGCGCGTAGGCATCAGGGCAAAGGACTGGAAGACCATGCTCATGTCGCGCCGGCGCAGCTTCACCAGGCTGGCCTTGGGCAGCCTGGCAACGTTGTAGCCATCGATGTAGACGTCTCCGTCCGAGGGCTCGATGAGGCGGTTGATCAGCCGGATCAGGGTCGACTTGCCAGAGCCGGAAAGCCCCATGAGAACGAAGATCTCGCCCTCATTGACGCTGAACGACACATCGTTCACCCCGATGACGGCGCCGCGTTCGTTGAGGATGCGCTCCTTGCTCCAGCCCTTGCGCACGAGCTCGAGGATTTCCTTTGGATCTGGACCGAACACCTTGAACAGGTTCTCGACCACGATTTTTCCAGACTGCATGGACAGTCTCCCTTGCAATGACGTCCAGCCGCGTGCTTGGGTCCGCCGCGCACTGCCGACTGAGCGTGCCTGTGTGGGTGAGCGTATGGAGGCGAGGGCGGCCGATCGTCCTGAAAACCCCTGGCCACCCTGGCCATCGGATCAGACCTGCGCCGTTTCGCAGAGCTGCCTGGCAGCTTTGCGAACCGCTTCCATACTTGTTGGCAGTAGTAAGAAATCGTCCCAATGTCCCGGCCTCTGCGGGCTCTGGGTACATCCGAATTTATTGTCGGGCCCGCACGGACAAGGGTGCGGGCATCCTGTTTTTCTATCGGCCGGGTCATGAATCCATCACGCTCGCCTGGGCTGGCAACCGCTACGAATCGGCTGATCAAACGATATAGCCTTGGGAACCCTGCGGTTGTCGATTAGCGACGCCGACGTGTTGCCGGGCGACATGGGCGGGGCGGGCGCCCGGCCAGCGCCGTCGGGCGGGCCATCCGGGGGCTGGCCCGGCAAAGGCGTAGGCTGGAGGGAAGGCCGATCGCTGGCGGGAATGGATACGAGCGGGTCGGTGTGACAACCCGTGGCCCGCGGCAAAACCGGATCATGTGGCGATCAGGCTCAGCCGGGAGAACGACATGGCAATCAGTGTTTTCGATCTGTTCAAGATCGGTATCGGACCGTCCAGCTCACACACCGTGGGTCCGATGCGGGCGGCGGCGCTCTTTGTCGGCGCCCTGCGCGAGCGGCAACTGCTCGAGCCTGTGCGGCGATTGGAGGTGCGTCTGTACGGATCGCTTTCGGCCACCGGGATCGGACACGGCACCGACCGCGCAGCGGTCATGGGGCTGATGGGCGAATGGCCCGACCGCTGCGATCCGGCCAGCATCGGCCCGCGCATCGAGGCGCTGAAGGCCGAAGGCCGGTTGCTGCTCGACGGTTGCGTCAGCGTGCCGTTCGACTGGCAGCGCGACCTGCTGCTGCTGGAGGAAAACCTGCCCTACCACCCCAACGCCATGACCCTCATCGCCTTTGGCAGCGAGGCGGTGCTGCATCGCAATACCTACTATTCCATCGGGGGTGGCTTCGTGGTCGACGAAGAGCAGGCCGCGTCCGGTTCGCTGGATCAGGACCACAGTGCATTGCCCTATGACTTCAACAGCGCCGCCGAACTGCTGAGCCTGTGCGAACGCCACGGCCTGCGGGTGTCCGAGCTGATGCTGGCCAATGAGAAGGCCTGGCGCAGCGAAGATGAGATCCGCAGCGGGCTGCTGACGATCTGGCAGGCGATGCGCGATTGCGTGGACAACGGTCTGCGCGAAGAGGGCATCCTCCCGGGCGGACTCGAGGTGCCACGGCGCGCCGCGCGGCTGCACCGTAACCTGCAGGAGCTCGGCAAGCCCAACGTCATTGGCTCGACCCTCAGCGCGATGGAGTGGGTCAACCTGTTCGCCCTGGCGGTGAACGAGGAAAACGCCGCGGGCGGGCGAATGGTCACGGCACCGACCAACGGGGCGGCGGGTATCATCCCGGCGGTGTTGCACTACTACATGAAGTTCAACCCGGACGCCTCGGACAACGACGTGGTGGATTTTCTGCTGGCCGCTGCCGCGGTGGGCATCCTGTGCAAGAAGAACGCCTCGATCTCTGGTGCCGAGGTGGGCTGCCAGGGCGAGGTGGGCTCGGCCTGCGCCATGGCCGCTGCGGGCCTGGCCGAAGTGCTGGGTGCCACCCCGGGGCAGATGGAAAACGCCGCCGAGATCGGCCTGGAACACAACCTCGGGCTCACCTGCGACCCGGTGGGTGGGCTGGTGCAGGTGCCCTGCATCGAGCGCAACGCCATCGCTGCGGTAAAGGCGATCAATGCCGCGCAGATGGCCCTGCGCGGTGACGGCAAGCACTTCATTTCCCTGGATCGAGTGATCCGCACCATGCGCGATACCGGTGCGGACATGCATGACAAGTACAAGGAAACCTCGCGCGGGGGCCTCGCCGTCAGCGTCATCGAGTGCTGATCCATTTCGAATCAGGTCTGCGCAGTGACTGCCTCTTTACAGTGCGGAGCGGGAACTTTCCGGGTTTCCGTCATTCGCTTTGCCTGAAAAACAAATGAGAACAACTGGCGTGTTCAGCTAACCCGATGTCGCTTTTGGCATATCGTGTCGCGACAGCTGGCGCGGATGATCGAATCGCGACCGGCAGAAGCGGTTCGCTCCGGTGGCTGCAGAAAAATAACAATCAAGTCAGCGATCAGGCACAGGCCTTGCTTTGCGCTGGGGGCTCCCCAGGGGCAAGCCGTCGGCCACCTGATCAGGTTGACGACTCCCAGACCGTTTCGCGTGAGGCACCCATCATGTCGCAATCCCATAACGCGGCGCTGCTCGTCCCCCAGACGATAGGCTTCCTGCTGCTGGACAACTTCACCCTGATTTCCCTGGCCTCTGCGGTCGAGCCGTTGCGCATGGCCAATCAGCTGTCGGGCAAGGAGCTGTTTCGCTGGGTGACCCTGACCCGTGACGGCGCGCCGGTCAGTGCCAGCGACGGCCTCAGCATCACGCCCGACGCGGGTCTGGAGAGAACTCCGGAGCTCAGCGCCGTGATCGTCTGCGGTGGGGTCGACATCCAGCACAGCGTTGCCCGCGAGCACATCCAGTGGCTGCAGGCCCAGGCGCGCCTCGGCCGCCACATGGGCGGCATCTGCACCGGCAGCTGGGTGCTGGCCAAGGCGGGGCTGCTCGACGGCTACGATTGCAGCGTGCACTGGGAGTGCCTGGCTTCGATGCAGGAGACCTTCCCTCGCGCGGCGATCACCACCCGGCTGTTCTCCATCGACCGCAGTCGCTATACCTCGTCCGGAGGTACCGCGCCGCTGGACATGATGCTCTATCTCATCGGTCGTGAGCACGGCCGCGAACTGGCGGCGGCGATTTCCGAGATGTTCATCTACGAACGCATCCGCAACGAGCAGGACCACCAACGCGTGCCGCTCAAGCACATGCTCGGCACCAACCAGCCGAAGCTGCAGGAGATCGTCGCGCTGATGGAAGCCAACCTGGAAGAGCCCATCGACCTGGACGAACTGGCCACCTACGTGCATGTTTCGCGTCGGCAGCTGGAACGGCTGTTCCAGAAGTACCTGAACTGCTCGCCTTCGCGCTATTACCTCAAGCTGCGCCTGATCCGTGCGCGCCAGCTGCTCAAGCAGACTTCCATGTCGATCATCGAGGTGGCCTCGGTGTGCGGCTTCGTTTCCACCCCGCATTTCTCCAAGTGCTACCGGGAGTACTTCGGCATTCCCCCGCGGGACGAGCGCGCCGGCCAGCAGAACAACGTCGTCACCCTGCCGGTGGTGGTCGATGAGCTGCCGGCACCGTCCACCGCCCTGCGCTCGCTCAACCTCGCCCAGGGCGAGGCCACCTTTGCCAGCGTGAGGCTATAGCGGCTGCCGGCGCGCTGTCCTCAGCCCTTGGTCAGCTCGCTCTGCAGCCAGTCGACGAAGCGCTGGGTCAGGCGCTGGCGGCGCTTGCGTTGCGGCAGGATGAGGTAGTAGCCCTGCTGCGAGCGGGCGACCCCTTCGCAGGGCATGCAGAGCAGACCCTGGCCGAGCAGATCGTCCACCAGGTGCCGCCAGCCGATGGCCACCCCTTGCCCGGCAATGGCGGCCTGGATCAGCAGGGTGTAGTTGTCGAAGCGCAGGCTCCCCGACTGCGGCGGCGCGCTGATGCCCAGCGCGCGGTACAGCCCGTTCCAGTCGAACCAGCGCGAGCGGCTTTCAGGCTTGAGGTGCAGCAGCGGCAGCTCGGTCAGGCGCTCCACCGCCAGCGGGGCAGCGCGCCCCTGCAGGAGCGTGGGACTGCACACCGGGAACACTTCCTCGGCGAACAGCAGCTGCGCCTCGCCGTGCTTGACCCGTCCGTCACCGAAGCTGATCGCCAGGTCGATCTCCGGCGGCAGGCTGCCCAGGTCGCGCTCGCTGGTGATCAGGCTGACGTCCACCTCCGGATTGGCCTGGTGGAAGCGGTGCAGGCGTGGCATCAGCCAGTAGGCGGCCAGGGCGAAGTCGGTCGCCACCTGCAGCACCTCATGGCCGTTACCGGCGGTCACCGCGGCGAGACCCGCGTCGATGCTGCCCAGACCCTCCTGCACATGCTGCAGCAACAGCTCGCCGGCCTCGGTCAGGCTGATGCCGCGGTACACGCGATCGAACAGCCGGGTCGCCAGTTGGCCTTCGAGGCGCTTGATCTGCTGGCTGATGGCCGGCTGGCTGCTGCCCAGCTCATGGGCGGCGGCGGTGAAGCTCAGTTGCCGGGCCGCGGATTCGAATACCCGCAGCGCGTCGAGGGAGATTTCTTGGGGGTTGCTTGCCATAACCAAAACTTATCCAAGTCATGTCCTTCAGGCAGGTTTACGCCAATCTGCCGCTGCCTGATTCTCTATCGCAAGCACTTTCGCATAAATCCACGATATGGAATCGGCGGAACATGAAACGCCCCAATATTCTTTTCATCATGGCCGACCAGATGGCCGCTCCGATCCTGCCGCTGCATGATCCGGCCTCGCCGATCAAACTGCCGAACCTGATGCGCCTGGCGGGCGAAGGGGTGGTATTCGACTCGGCCTATTGCAACAGCCCACTGTGCGCGCCGTCGCGCTTCACCCTGGTCAGCGGCCAGCTGCCGAGCCGGATCGGCGCCTACGACAATGCCGCCGACTTTCCCGCCGACGTACCCACCTACGCCCATTACTTGCGGCGGCTGGGCTATCGCACCGCCCTGTCGGGCAAGATGCACTTCTGCGGCCCGGATCAGCTGCATGGCTACGAAGAACGCCTGACCAGCGATATCTATCCCGCCGACTACGGCTGGGCGGTGAACTGGGACGAGCCGGACGTGCGCCCGACCTGGTACCACAACATGTCCTCGGTGCTGCAGGCCGGCCCGAGCGTGCGCACCAACCAGCTCGATTTCGACGAGGAAGTGGTGTTCAAGGCGCGCCAGTACCTCTACGACCATGTGCGCGAGGACGGCGACAGGCCGTTCTGCCTGACCGTGTCGATGACGCACCCGCACGACCCCTACACCATCCCCGCCGAGTATTGGGACCGCTACGAAGGCGAGGACATCCCGCTGCCGCGCCAGTACATCGAGCAAAGGGATCAGGACCCGCACTCGCAGCGCCTGCTCAAGGTCATCGACCTGTGGGGCAAGCCGCTGCCCGAAGACAAGATCCGTGATGCGCGCCGGGCCTATTTCGGTGCCTGCAGCTACATCGACGACAACATCGGCAAGCTGCTCAAGACGCTGGACGAGTGCGGCCTGGCCGAGGACACCATCGTCGTCTTCTCCGGCGACCATGGCGATCAACTGGGCGAGCGGGGCCTCTGGTACAAGATGCACTGGTTCGAAATGTCCGCCCGCGTGCCGATGCTGGTGCACGCGCCGGGCCGCTTCGCTGCCGGGCGCGTCAAGGCTTCGGTGTCCACCGCCGACTTGCTGCCGACCCTCGTGGAGATGGCAGGTGGCGAGCTGGAAAGCGACCTGCCGCTGGACGGCCGCTCGCTGATGCCGCACCTGTTGGGGCAGGGCGGGCATGACGAGGTGATCGGCGAATACATGGCCGAGGGCACCAACAGCCCGCTGATGATGATCCGCCGCGGGCCCTACAAGTTCATCTATTCCGAGCGCGACCCCTGCCTGCTGTTCGATCTCGACAACGATCCGCTGGAGCGGGAAAACCTGGCGGCATCCTCCGATCACCGGGCGCTGCTCGAAAGCCTCCTCGCCGAGGCGCGCCAGCGCTGGGACATTCCCCTTATCACCGGACAGGTGCTGGCCAGCCAGCGCCGCCGGCGCTTCGTCGCCGAGGCGCTGACCCGCGGCAAACTGGCCAGTTGGGACCACCAGCCCTTCGTCGACGCCAGCGGGCAGTACATGCGCAACCACATCGATCTCGACGACCTGGAGCGCAAGGCACGCTTCCCCAGGCCGTGAACCGCAGGACACCGATTCGCACTTAACGAGGGGTAGGGAAATGAACAAGTTGAACGCAATGCTGGCCGGCGGGCTCCTGCTCGCCGCAGGGATGGCCCATGCCGAAGACAAGCAGTGCGCCACCGTGCGACTGGCCGATCCGGGCTGGAGCGACATCGCCGTCACCAATGGCATCGCCAGCCTGCTGCTGGACGGCCTGGGCTATCGCAGCCAGACCATGACCCTGGCCGTGCCGATCATCTTCGCCGGCATGCAGACCGGCCAGGTCGATGTGTTCCTTGGCAACTGGATGCCGGCCCAGCAGGACAACTACGACAAGTACGTGGCCAGCGGGCAGATCGACAAGCTCGCGGAAAACCTCTCCGGCACCGAATACACCCTCGCCGTGCCGACCTACGCCTGGGAGGCGGGAGTGAAGACCTTCGCTGACCTGGACGCGCACGCCGAGCGTTTCGGCAAGCGCATCTACGGCATCGGCGCCGGCGCGCCGGCCAACGAGAGCATCCAGAAGATGATCGACGGCGACGAGTTCGGCCTCGGCGACTGGCGCCTGGTGGAGTCCGGCGAGCAGGCGATGCTGATCCAGGTCGGACGGCGGGTGAAACGCGATGACTTCGTGGTCTTCCTCGGCTGGACCCCGCACCCGATGAACGTGCAGTACGACATCCGCTACCTGCGCGGTGGCGAGGCCTACTTCGGCGAAAGCGGTACGGTGAACACCCTGGCACGCAAGGGCTACGCGACCCAGTGTCCCAACGTTGGCCGGCTGATGAGCAACCTGGCGTTCACCCAGGACATGGAGAACGCCATCATGAACGAAGTGCTGGCTGGCAACGCCAACAATGACGCCGCTGTGCGCGCCTGGCTCAGGAGCAACCCCGAGGTGCTCGACGGCTGGCTCGACGGCGTGACCACCCGCGACGGCGGCGACGCCTTGGCCGCGGTGAAGGCCAGGTTGTAAGCGCTGCACCGGCGTGCCTTCAGCGGCACGCCGACCTGCCTGGCGAACGAACCCTCTTGCCTGCTGGTCATCGTCCTGATGACGGGCCATCCTGCCCTCTGACACACAGCTGACCAGATCCCCCATGCCCAACCGTTTCGCCCTGTTCCCTTTTTTGCGCTGGTGGCCGCGGGTCGGCCCGCGCAGCCTTGGCCAGGACGCGCTGGTCGGTCTCACCGGGGCCATCCTGGCCCTGCCGCAATCCATCGCCTATGCGCTGATCGCCGGGCTGCCGGCGGAATACGGGCTGTACGCGGCCATCGTCCCGGTGATCATCGCCTGTCTCTGGGGCTCCTCGCTGCACCTGATCGGCGGCCCCACCGCGGCGATTTCCGTGGTGCTGTTCGCCAGCATCAGCCCCCTGGCCGAACCGGGCAGTGCCCAGTTCATCCAGCTGGTGCTGCTGCTCAGCTTCATGGCGGGCGCCTTCCAGCTGGTCTTCGGCCTGCTGCGCTTCGGCGCCCTGGTCAATTTCGTTTCCCAGCCGGTGCTGATCGGCTTCACCCTCGGCGCGGCGCTGGTGATCGCGCTGGGACAGGTCCCCAACCTGCTCGGCATCGAGGTGCAGAGCCAGGCGACCGCCGTGCTCGGTGTGCTGGAGCTTGGCGAGCACCTGGGCGAGAGCCACGGGCCTTCGCTGCTGGTGGCGGCGCTGACACTGGCCGTGGCGCTGCTGGTGCGGCGCTATCTTCCCCGGTTTCCGGCGCTGTTGCTGGCGATCCTGACCGGCAGCCTGCTGGTCTGGTCGCTGCCCGGCGTGTTCGCCGGGGTGCCGCTGGTGGCGCCGTTCGAGGGCAGCCTGCCGCCGCTCACCTCGATCCGCTTCAACCTCGATACCCTGCTCGATCTGGTGCCCGCCGCGGTTGCCATCGGCCTGCTCGGGCTGGTCACCAGCCTGTCCATCGCCCGCGCCCTGGCCGCGCAGTCCGGGCAGGTACTGGATGCCGACACCGAGGTGCGCGGGCAGGGCATTTCCAACCTGATCGGGCCTTGGTTTTCGGGTTATCTCTCGGCGGGCTCCTTTACCCGTTCGGCGCTCAACCTGCAGGCTGGTGCGCAGACCCCCCTGGCCGGTGTGGCCTCGGCGCTGCTGGTGGCGTTGTTTGCGCTGCTGGGCGCGCGGCTGGTGGCACACATCCCGCTGCCGGCGATGGGGGCGGGCATCCTGCTGATCTGCTGGGGGCTGGTGGACCGCCGCGGGCTGCGCTCGCTGTGGCGCATCAGCCGGCCGGAATTCGCGGTGATGGCGGTGACCTGTGCGGCGACCCTGTTGCTGGAGCTGCAGACCGCGATCTACGCCGGCATGCTGGCCTCGCTGGCGGTGTATCTCAAGCGCACCTCGCGGCCGCGGCTGTTGCGTCATCAGCAGGGCGACGAGGAAGTGCTGACCCTCGAGGGGTCGATCTTCTTTGGCGCCTCACCCTACCTGCAGCGGCAGATCCAGCGCAGCCACGCCCCGCGCGTGGTGATCGACGCGCATCATGTCAATTTCGTCGATTATGCCGGGATGGTGATGCTGCACGACGAGGCGCGGCGACTGGCCGGGCTCGGCCGCAAGCTGGTGGTACGGCGGGCGCGGCCGGTGGTGGCCGACGATCTGCGCAAGCTCGATGGGGTGCTGGTGGTGGAGTAGGGGGCAGGCCCAGGTGTTCTGGTCATTGGCCGGCCCCTTGGGGATATTCACTTCACCAGCGCGGGCAACAGCTTCCGGCAGATAGCTTCACGCACGGTCGGCAGCAGGGTCGCACTGCCGCCCAGCAATTCCTGCACGAGTCCGCGCAGGGCCTGGGTGCGGTCAGGGTTGAGGCCGGCGACGGCGTATTCGCAGGCCTGGTCGGCGGAAACACCCGCCGGCACGGCGAGGCCCAGGGCTACCAGACGGTCACGGAAATCGTCCTGATCGATCAGGTCGGCGTGCATCATCGGTGTATCTCCTCTGTGGGGGCGTGGCGCTCAGCGCAGCACGCCTTCTTCGCTCAAGAGTTTCATGATCGCCTCGGCGGCCTGCCCCGGGGTCAGGTCGGTGAGTACCTGGCCGCCACCGCCGCTGGCCTTGGCGGTACTGGCGCGCATGCGCTCCGCGGCGGTGCGTGCCTTGATCACCTTGAGCCGTTTTGGCCGTGGTCGGGCCGGCTGCAGCTCGGCTTCGGCGAGCAGGGTGTCGTTGACGATCGCTGGCTGGCTGGCCTCGATGTGCCCACGGCGGGCCGGACCGAAGGCACTCTGCCGGGCCGTCGGGGCGGCGCTGTCGACACTGGCGATAAACGGCAGGCGTACCCGCAGGCGACGGCGCTGGCCGCGCGGCAAGGCTTGCAGGACCTGAGCCACACCCTTGTCCACCTGCTCCACGTCCACCAGCCCGACCACCAGTGGCCAGCCCAACCGCTCGGCCAGCAGGTAGGGCAGCATGCCGGAGCCTTCGCCGGTTTCGGCCTGGGTGCCGGTAAGCACCAGGTTGGCGTGGCTGCCTCTGAGCCAGTCGGCCAGTGCCGGCAGGGCGTCGGCGCCGCTGGGCTGCTCCAGCACGTTGAGCTCTTCCAGGCCCATGCCGAGGTAGCCGCGCAGGGCTTGCTGGTCGGGGTCGCCGGCATGCAGCACCTCGAGGTCCTCGCCGGCCAGGCGCAGGCCCAGCTCCACCGCGCGGGCATCCTGTTCGGCTCGCCGCGGGCGGCCGGAGGTGGGATGGGCGCCGAGCGAGACCAGGGCGACGATATTCAGGTCAGTCATGGGGCAGCTCCGTAGGGTGGAAGACGTCTTTCCTTCCACCGTCGATGGTGTTCCTAGTGGATGGATGAAGCGTCATCCACCCTACGGCGGGAGGCTCAAGCCGCATCGCGCTTGCCGTCCTGGCGCCAGGCCGCGACCCGCTCCACCAGCGCCCGGAGGATCGCCGCCGAGTCGCCGATGACAGCCAGGTCGGCGCGCTTGATCATGTCGCAGCCGGGATTGGTATTGATCGCCACCACCTTGTCGCAGGCGCCGATGCCCTGCAGGTGCTGGACGGCACCGGAAATGCCCACGGCAAGATAGACCCGCGCGGTCACCCAGGTGCCGGTGGCGCCGACCTGGCGCTCGCGTGGCATGTGGCCGTCGTCCACCGCCACCCGCGAGGCGCCTTCGGTGGCGCCGAGTGCCTTGGCGGCCTGATGGAACAAGGGCCAGTCGGTGACCCCGTTGCCGCCGGAAAGGATGAACTCGGCTTCGGCCATGGGGATGACGGCCGGGTCCACCGCCACCGGCCCCAGGTCCTCGATACGCGGCAGGCAGCGCGCCACCTCGTGGTCGAGCAGGACCGGCAAGGCCTGGTGACGGCTTTCGCCGACCGGATCGGCGCACTCGGCGGCAGCCAGTATCAGCCGCGCCAGGGGGCGGTGCAGGTCCTGCAGACCGGCGCCGGCGCGGCCGATGCAGCGTTCGTCCCTGACCTGCCAGACACGGGTCGCCGGCCGCTCGCCAAGCACCGCCGCCAGCCGCCGGCCCAGTTCGCCGCCACCGGTGCGGCTGTCGGGCAACAGCCAGTGACGCGGGGCGAACTGACGCTCCACGGCGGCCAGCGCCTGCAACCGTTGTTCGGGCGCGTAGCCCTGGAATTCATTGCCGTCGAGCCACAGCAGGCGGTCGACGCCGGCGGTATCGAAGGCGGTTTCCTTATGCTCGCCGAACACCACGGCGAGTACCGCACCCTCGCTGCCGGCCAGTTGCCGGGCCAGGCCGAGCAGGTCCCTGTCGTGGCTCGAAAGGCGACCGCCGACCATGTCCGGCACCACGCAGATGAAGTGGGCAGGCCGGGCGATGACGTGCAGCGGTAGTTGGACCGTCTCGGTGGCGGCCAGTCTCCGGCCGCTACCGGCCTGCTGGGCCCCGGAGCGGTCGATGCGCTTGAGGCCGTTGGGGCCGATGAAGCCCACGGCGTGGGGGTTCTTGCGCAGCACGCCGTTGGGCCCCATCCAACGCGTCTCGGCGGTGGTCGGCAGTTGGCCGTGCAGCGGATGCAGGCGGTTGCGGGCGATCCACTCGGCCCGAGGGTCGCGGCGGATGATGCTCATGGGCGGCTCTCCGGATGGGGGATGTCGAGGGACGCGAGACGGGCGGCGGTGCGCATCAGGCGATCTCCAGGGTGCGGACCGCCGGGGTGCGGGCTGCGCTCGGCGCGTCGATCAGCACCTCGGCCACCAGCTCGGCGATGTCCTTGATCTCTGGTCGGGGGGCGACCACGCCTTCGAGCATCGCCGTGCACTGCGGGCAACCCACGGCGACCACGTCAGCGCCGGTTTCCTTGATGTCGGCCATGCGCATATCCGGAATCCGCTGCTTGCCGGGAATATCGACGATGGGCGCGCCGCCGCCACCGCCGCAGCAGCGCGAGCGGAAGCCGGAGCGCTGCATCTCCTTGACCTCGATGCCGATGGCCTTGAGCACCGCGCGCGGCGCCTCGTACTCGCCGTTGTAGCGGCCCAGATAGCAGGGATCGTGATAGGTGACGCTGCCGGCCTTGTGCTCGCCCAGATTGAGGCGATCGGCCTTGAGCAGGGTGTCGAGGAAGCTGCTGTGATGCAGCACTTCATAGCGTCCGCCGAGCTCGCCGTACTCGTTCTTCAGCACATGGAAGCTGTGCGGGTCGCAGGTGACTATGGTCTTGAAGCGGTACTGGCCGAGGGTGGCGATGTTGCGCCGGGCCAGCGACTGGAAGGTCGCCTCGTCGCCCAGGCGGCGTGCGGTGTCGCCGCTGTCGCGCTCTTCCAGGCCAAGCACGGCGAAGTCGACATTCGCGGCCTTGAGGATCTTGACGAAGGCGCGCAGGGTGCGCTGGTTGCGCATGTCGAAGGCGCCGTCGCCGACCCAGAACAGCACTTCGGCCTGCCTGAGCTCGCTCATCAGCGGCAGGTTCAGGTCGGCCGCCCAGTTCATCCGCCCGCCGGGGGCGAAGCCGCCGGGGTTGTCGGTGGCGATCAGGTTCTCCAGCACCTCGGCGCCCTTGCCCGGAGTGGCGCCCTTTTCCAGCGTCAGGTGGCGGCGCATGTCGACGATGGCGTCGACGTGCTCGATCATCATCGGGCATTCCTCGACGCAGGCACGGCAGGTGGTGCATGACCAGAGGGTCTCGGCATCCACCAGGGCCTTGCCTTGCAGCGAGACGATGGGCTGATGCGGGCCGCCGCTGTGCTCGCCGAGCGGCTTGCCGGGGTACGGACTGCCGGCGAACTGGGCGTCATTGCCACCGGCGAGGCCGATGACCATGTCCTGGATGAGCTTTTTCGGATTCAGCGGCTGGCCGGCGGCGAAGGCCGGGCACATGGCCTCGCACTTGCCACACTGCACGCAGGCGTCGAAGCCGAGCAGCTGGTTCCAGGTGAAATCGGTGGGCTTTTCCACCCCCAGCGGGGCCTTGCGATTCTCCAGGTCGAGCGCCTTGAGGCCGGTGGAACGGCCACCACCGAAGCGCTCGCTGCGGCGGTGCCAGGCCAGGTGCAGGGCCCCGGCGAAGGCGTGCTTCATCGGCCCGCCCCAGGTCATGCCGAAGAACAGCTCGGACACCCCCCAGGCCACGCCAACCGCCAGGATCGCCGCCAGCAGCCAGCTCCCGAACCCGGCTGGCAGCACGCCGGCCACCGGCAGGGTGGCGATAAAGAAGCTCGCCGAGAACATCAGCAGGCTTTTCGGCAGGCGCATCCAGGGCCCCTTCGACAGCCGTGCCGGCGGGTTGCGCCGACGGCGGGCGACAAAGATCGCACCGACGAACATCAGCGCGGTGGCCGCCAGCAGCGCCCAGCCGAGAATCCGGCTCTGCAGGCCAAAGCCATGCACGGCAATCGCCAACAGCGCCGACAGCACGAAACCACCGGCGGTGGCCGCATGGGTTCTGGACATGTACCGGTCGCGCTCGACCACATGGTGCAGGTCGACCAGGTAGCGGCGGGGCATAGACATCAGGCCACCGATCCAGTTCACCTTCGACGGGCGGCCGCGACGCCACATGAGAAAGCGCTTCACCGCGCCGATGACCGCAAGGGCGAGGGCGGCGAAGAGCAGGATAGGGAGGATGGTGTTCAACATTCGCTTACCCTCGTAGGGTGGATGGCCGAAGCCATCCACCAGAGCGACACCCGGTGGATGGCTTCGGCCATCCACCCTAGGGGTTCGTCAGAAGTCCTTGCACAACCGCAGCGCGTCATAGATCGCCGCGTGGGTGTTGCGCTGGGCCACGCAGTCGCCGATGCGGAACAGCAGGTAGCCGTCACCCGGCTCGGACAGGCACGGCTGCGGCTGGATGGCGAAGAGGGCTTCGACGTCGATCTGGCCCTTGTTGCGCGAATCCTGCTTGAGGGCGTAGTAGAGGCCCTCGTCCGGGCGCACGCCGTTCTCGACGACGACCTGGTCGACCACCCGCTCTTCCTTGGCGTTGGTGTATTCGTTCTCCAGCACCGCCACCAGCTTGTCGCCCTCGCGGTAGACCTTTTCCAGCATCAGGTCGCCGGTCATGATCACTTCCCTGGGGTACATGCTGCGGTAGTAGGTGGGAAAGGAGGTACCGCCGATGGCCACGCCGGGCTTGATGTCGTCGGTGACGATCTCTACCTGGCAGCCCTTGTCGGCGAGGAAATCCGCCACCGACATGCCGGTGAATTCGCAGATGGTGTCGTACACCAGCACGTTCTTGCCGGGGGCGACCTTGCCGCTGAGGATGTCCCAGCTGCTCACCACCAGGCCTTCGTGGGCGCCCCAGTGCTCCACCTGGTCGATGAAGGGATTACCACCATTGGCCAGCACCACCACGTCGGGGCGCAGGTCCATGATGGTCGCCGGATCGGCCGCAGTGCCCAGGCGCAGGTCGACGTTCAGTCGCGCCAGTTCCAGCTGGTACCAGCGGGTGATGCCGGCGATCTGGTCGCGTTGCGGCGCCTTGGAGGCGAGGGTGATCTGTCCGCCCAGCTGCTCCTGCTTCTCGAACAGGGTGACCTGGTGGCCGCGCTCGGCCGAGACCCGCGCCGCTTCCATGCCGGCCGGGCCACCGCCGACGATCACCACCTTGCGCCTGGGTCCGGTGGTCTTCTCGATGATGTGGGGCAGGCCCATGTACTCGCGGCTGGTGGCGGCGTTCTGGATGCACAGCACGTCCAGGCCCTGGTACTGGCGGTCGATGCAATAGTTGGCGCCGACGCACTGCTTGATCTGGTCGACCTGGCCCATCTTGATCTTGGCGATCAGGTGCGGGTCGGCGATGTGCGCGCGGGTCATGCCGACCATGTCCACATAGCCGCCTTCGAGGATGCGGGTGGCCTGGTTCGGGTCCTTGATGTTCTGCGCGTGCAGCACCGGCACCTTGACCACTTCCTTGATGCCGGCGGCCAGGTGCAGGAAGGGCTCCGGCGGGAAGCTCATGTTGGGGATGACGTTGGCCAGGGTGTTGTGCGTGTCGCAGCCCGAGCCGACGACGCCGATGAAGTCGATCATGCCGGTGGCATCGTAGTAGGCCGCGATCTCTTTCATGTCCTCGTGGGACAGGCCGTCCGGGTGGAACTCGTCGCCGCAGATGCGCATGCCCACGCAGAAGTCATCGCCGACTTCCTTGCGCACCGCCTTGAGCACTTCCAGGCCGAACTTCATGCGGCCTTCGAAGCTGCCACCCCACTCATCGGTGCGCTTGTTCACCCGCGGCGACCAGAACTGGTCGATCATATGCTGGTGCACGGCGGACAGTTCGATGCCGTCCAGCCCGCCTTCCTTCGCCCGGCGCGCGGCCTGGGCGTAGTTGCCTATCACCCGCCAGATCTCCTCGACCTCGATGGTCTTGCAGGTAGCACGGTGTACCGGCTCGCGGATGCCCGACGGCGACATCAGGGTCGGCCAGTTGAACCCATCCCATCTCGAGCGGCGGCCCATATGGGTAATCTGGATCATGATCTTGGCGCCGTGCTTGTGCATGGCGTCGGCCAAGTTCTGGAAGTGCGGGATGATGCGGTCGGTGGCCAGGTTCACCGAACTCCACCACTGCTGCGGGCTGTCGATGGCCACCACCGAGGAGCCGCCGCAGATGGCCAGGCCGATACCGCCCTTGGCCTTTTCCTCGTAGTACTTCACGTAGCGCTCGGTGGTCATGCCGCCATCGGTGGCGTAGACCTCGGCGTGCGCGGTGGAAAGTACGCGGTTGCGGATGGTCAGCTTGCCGATCTGGATCGGCTGGAACATTGCTTCGAAGGCCATGACCTTCTCCTCGATTCGGCTACTGCGCGCTCAGGTGCGCGGTGTTCGTGTGGGTGGATGGCCGAGGCCGTCCACCGGGACCTGCTGTTCGTTGCGGTGGGTGAGGCTGCGCCGTCATCCACCCCAAGGTGTCCGCGTCCGGTCAAGCGGGCCGGGTGACGAACAGGCCATCGTCGTGACCGTCTTCGGCGCCGCTGTACGCCTGCTCGGTGACGGTGCGGATCGGGCTGCCCTTGGCGGCGAGGATCTGGTCGATGGCGCCGGAGAACCAGCCGGTGAACATGTAGTCCACCTTGCGATTGACCTTGCCGTAGACGTAAACGAAGGCCGAGTGCTTGAGCTTGACCTCGGCGTGTCCGGTCTCGAGGTCGAGCTTCTGGGTTTCGAACAGGCCCCAGCCGCGCTGCGACAGGCGCTTCATGTAGTGCTCGAAGACCTCGACGCCGACCAGGCCGTGGCACTCGGCTTCCTTCTCGCACCAGTGCCAGGCGGACTTGTAGCCGGCCTTGTAGAGGATCTCGGCATAGCGCTCGGCGCCGATCTCTTCTTCGATGGCCATGTGGTTGTTGACGAAGAAATGGCGAGGCACATAGAGCATCGGCAACGCGTCGGTGGTCCAGACGCCGGTTTCGTCGTCGACCAGGATGGGCAATTCAGGGGCGTGGGTGGTCATGGTGGTTGGCCTCGGATCAGGGTTGTCGGGGCCGCCCCGGGGGGCGGCTCTGTCGGATTACGCTGCGCTAATCCGACCTACGGGTTCGGGGTGTTGCTGTCGGATTACGCTGCGCTGGTCCGGCCTGCGGGTTCGGGGTGTTCCGGGGGCGGGGCTTTTGTAGGTCGGGTTAGCCGAAGGCGTAACCCGACAATGGGGCCCAGCGAGGCTCACTCGCCCCACACCTCGCCCAGCACGCGCACCCAGTTCTCACCCATCACCTTGCGCACGGTGCGTTCGGGCATGCCGCGCTTGAGCAGGGTCTCGGTGAGGTTGGGAAATTCGCCCACGGTGCGGATGCCCAGCGGATTGACGATCTTGCCGAAGCTGGTCAGGCGGCGGGCGTAGCCCTTGTCGTGGGTCAGCCACTCGAAGAAGTCCTTGCCGTGGCCCTGGGTGAAATCGGTGCCGATGCCGATGGCGTCTTCGCCAACGAGGTTCATCACGTACTCGATGGCCTCGGCATAGTCGTCCACCGTCGAGTCGATGCCCTTGGCGAGGAAGGGCGCGAACATGGTCACGCCGACGAAACCGCCATGATCGGCGATGAACTTCAGTTCCTCGTCGGACTTGTTGCGTGGATGCTCCTTGAGGCCGGACGGCAGGCAGTGCGAGTAGCAGACCGGCTTCTTCGACGCGAGGATGACTTCCTCGCTGGTCTTGCTGCCCACATGGGAAAGGTCGCACATGATGCCGACGCGGTTCATCTCCGCGACCACTTCATGGCCGAACCCGGAGAGCCCGCCGTCGCGCTCGTAGCAACCGGTGCCGACCAGGTTCTGGGTGTTGTAGCACAGCTGCACGATGCCCACGCCGAGCTGCTTGAACACCTCGACGTAGCCCAGCTGGTCCTCGAAGGCGTGGGCATTCTGGAAGCCGTAGAGGATGCCGGTCTTGCCCTGTTCCTTGGCCTTGCGGATGTCGGCGGTGCTGCGCACCGGGATCACCAGGTCGCTGTTCTCGGCGATCAGCCTGTTGCTGGCGACGATGTTGTTCACCGTGGCCTGGAAGCCTTCCCACACCGACACGGTGCAGTTGGCCGCCGTCAGGCCGCCCTTGCGCATGTCCTCGAACAGTTCGCGGTTCCACTTGGCGATGATCAGGCCGTCGATGACGATGCTGTCGGCATGAAGTTCGGCTGGGGTCACGGGGCTTCCCTCTCGAAGTTGACTGCCCGAACAGGGTGTCGGGCCTTGAGGGGGAGCTTATCCGTGGGGGGCGGGGCGACCTGCTGCAAAAGCGACCGGGGGATTGCCGAAAGCGTCAGCGGGGAGCGCGACAGGCCCCGCGCGCGATTGGCCGTGGCCCACCCCCACCGAAGCGGCTTGCAAGCTGTAGGTCGTAGGTCGGATTAGCGCAGCGTAATCCGACATTGACTCCGGGGCGCAACCGGCGCGGCGGCGCCCCGCACGTCAGGTTACGCCTCTGGCTAACCTGACCTACAGAGCTACGAGGCGATGGCGATGGCGGGGTCGTAGGTCGGATTAGCGCAGCGTAATCCGACATTTTCCAAGCCTCGGCCTCAGCGCACGAGGCATGCTGGGGGAGGGGACCCATTCGCGAGCAAGCTCGCTCCTACGAGGGCGGCGGCGACGGTGGAGGTTGGGTTGGCCGTAGGTCGGATTAGCGCAGCGTAATCCGACATTTTCCAAGCCCCGGCCTCAGCGCACGAGGCATGCTGGGGGAGGGCCCCATTCGCGAGCAAGCTCGCTCCTACAAGGCGATGGCGATGGCGGGGTCGTAGGTCGGATTAGCGCAGCGTAATCCGACATTGACTCCGGGGTGCAACCTGCGCGGCGGTGCCCCGCACGTCAGGTTACGCCTCTGGCTAACCTGACCTACAGAGCGCCGCGCGAGGGCGTTGGCACGCCGGGGCTGGATCAGCTGCCGCTGACCTGGCGCAGGGCCGGGGCTTCGCCGAGGTTGTGCAGCATGCGTTCGCTGTACCAGTCGAGGAAGTTGATCACGCCGAACTCGTAGGTCTTGGAGTACGGGCCGGGCTGGTAGGCCTTGGAGTTGATGCCGCGCTGGCTTTCTTCGGCGAGGATGCGGTCCTGGTCGTTGGTGGCGTCCCAGACCTTGCGCAGGTTGACCGGGTCGTAGTCGACGCCCTCGACGGCGTCCTTGTGCACCAGCCACTTGGTGGTAACCATCGTCTCCTGGGCGCTGATCGGCCACACGGTGAACACGATCAGGTGATCGCCCATGCAGTGGTTCCAGGAGTGCGGCAGGTGCAGGATGCGCATCGAGCCCAGGTCCGGGTCGGTGATCCGGCCCATCAGTTTCTTGCTGCCCTGGTTGCCGTCCATGGTCATCGACACGGTGCCCTTGAGCAGCGGCATGCGCACAATGCGGTTGCGCAGGCCGAAGCTGGCGTGGGCATAGGGAATGTCGTTCTGCTCCCAGCGGGTGGTGCACTCGGCGACCTGGTCCTTGAACGCCTGGGTGGCGCGCGGGTCGGTGACGTCATCCCACTCCAGCAGGGTGTTCAGCAGCTCGGGGTGGGACCCGGCGCAGTGGTAGCACTCGCGGTTGTTCTCGATCACCAGCTTCCAGTTGGCCTTTTCCATCAGGGTGGTCTGCACCGCCACCTTGGTGTTCTCCATGTCGTAGGGTTCCATGTAGTGCGACAGGGTCGCCAGGAACTCGTCGATGGCCGGTGGGTTGTCGGACAGGGAGATGAAGATGTAGCCGCCAGCGGTCTTCACGTTGACCGGCTTGAGGCTGTAGTCGGCCATGTTGAAGTCGTCGCCCATCTCGGTGCCGGCGAACAGCAGGCGGCCGTCGAGCTCGTAGGTCCACTGGTGGTAGGGGCAGACCAGCTTGGCCACCTTGCCCTTGTCGGATACGCACAGGCGCGAGCCACGATGGCGGCAGACGTTGTGGAAGGCATGCACCTTGCCCTCGGCGCCGCGCACCACGATCACCGGGTTGTCGCCGATCTGCACGGAGATGAAGTTGCCCTTGGCCGGGATCTCGCAGGTCATCCCGGCGATCAGCCACTCCTTCTCGAAGATGGTCTGCATGTCGATCTTGAACAGGCGCTCGTCGTTATAGAACGGCTGGGGCAGCGAAAAGCTCGAGTCGCGTTCGCGCAGCATCTCGGCGGTGGCCTTGCGGGCCGAATCCAGCGGGTCACCCAGGCTCAGCGTGGTGGTGCAGTCCATCATTAACTCCTCATGGCGGCGGCGCGTGGCCGGCGCGAAAAATATGGTCGTCAGTGGCTACGCAAGGGGCGGGACAGGTTCCGGGAAGCCGCCGCTCGGCGGCCGCTGGGGCGCTCGGGCGCCCGTCAAGATTTCCGTATCCAGCTGGCGGCGAGTGTGGGTATTCCAGCGGCGACAACCTTGTTCATGAACGACATGGTCGCGTCCGTTTCCGACGCCGCTGCGCCTGTGGCGACGGGCAGGTCGCGATAAGCACGCGGATGTCGCGAACAGGAAAGTGAGGAGGACGTTGCTTGCCCACAATCGGCCGCACCAGAGGTCGATCTACGTCCGGAGTACGCCATGACCAGTGCCAACGCCTTCCTCAATCCGGTGACCACCCAGACCTGGGCCAACGGTCGTCACCTCGTCCGCTGCGTCAAGGTGATTCAGGAAACCTGGGACGTGCGCACCTTCTGTTTCATGGCCGACCAGCCGCTGATGTTCTTCTTCAAGCCCGGGCAGTTCGTCACCCTGGAGCTGGAAATCAACAACGAGCCAGTGATGCGCTCCTACACCATCTCCAGTTCGCCCTCGGTGCCCTACAGCTTCTCCATCACCGTCAAGCGCGCGCCGGGCGGCAGGGTGTCCAACTGGCTGCACGACAACCTCAACGTCGGCGACCAGTTGCCGGTACACGGCCCGGTGGGGTTGTTCAACGTCATCGACTTTCCGGCGGATAAGGTGCTGTTCCTCTCCGGCGGCGTCGGCATCACCCCAGTGATGTCCATGGCACGCTGGCTGTTCGACACCAACGCCAATGTGGACATGAGCTTCGTCCACAGCGCTCGCGCGCCCAAGGACCTGATCTACCACCGCGAGCTGGAGCATATGGCCGCGCGGGTCGACAACTTCAGCCTGCACCTGATCTGCGAAAGCTACGGCCACGGCGAAAGCTGGGCCGGGTACCGCGGCTACCTGGACCAGCGCATGCTGGAGCTGATCGCGCCGGATTATCTGGAACGGGAGGTCTTCTGCTGCGGCCCGACGCCCTACATGGCGGCAGTGCGCCGGCTGCTCGAAGGCAAGGGTTACGACATGGCGCGCTACCACGAGGAGGCCTTCGGTCCAGTGCCCGCCGAGGTCTGCGCCGACGTCAAGGAACTGGCCGCCGAGGCCGCCGACGCCGAACCGGTGGCCGCCGCCGACCAATTGCAGGTGTCCTTCACCGACACCGGTAAAAGCATCCGCATCGCCCCCGGCGAAACCGTGCACAGCGCCGCCGTGCAGCTCGGCCTGCACATTCCCAAGGCCTGCGGGATGGGCATCTGCGGCACTTGCAAGGTGCTCAAGGTCTCCGGCGAGGTGGTCATGGAGCACAACGGCGGGATCACCGAGGAAGACGAGGCCGAGGGTTACATCCTGGCCTGCTGCAGCGTGCCGCAGGGGGATGTGGCGGTCGAGTATTGAAGGCAGAACCTTCCCCAGCGCGCTTTCGTAGGTCAGGTTAGCCGCAGGCGTAACCTGACATGCGGGGCCTGGGTCGAGCTCGGGGCGTGTCGGATTACGCTGCGCTAATCCGACCTACGTCCAGATGGGTGCCGCCCGGTGCTTTCGTAGGTCAGGTTAGCCGCAGGCGTAACCTGACATGCGGGGCCTGGGTCGAGCCCGGGGCGTGTCGGATTACGCTGGGCTAATCCGACCTACGGCAGATGGTGCTCCGGCGCTTTCGTAGGTCAGGTTAGCCGCAGGCGTAACCTGACAGGCGGGGCCTGGGTCGAGCTCGGGGCGTGTCGGATTACGCTGCGCTAATCCGACCTACGGCAGATGGTGCTCCGACGCTTTCGTAGGTCAGGTTAGCCGCAGGCGTAACCTGACAGGCGGGGCCTGGTCGAGCTCGGGGCGTGTCGGATTACGCTGCCGCTAATCCGACCTACGGCAGATGGTGCTCCGACGCTTTCGTAGGTCAGGTTAGCCGCAGGCGTAACCTGACATGCGGGGGCCTGGGTCGAGCTCGGGGCGTGTCGGATTACGCTGCGCTAATCCGACCTACGGCAGATGGTGCTCCCGGCGCTTTCGTAGGTCAGGTTAGCCGCAGGCGTAACCTGACATGCGGGGCCAGGTCGAGCTCGGAGCGCGTCGGATTACGCTGCGCTAATCCGACCTACGCCGTGCAGCCTTTTGTGCCCGGTCTCCCTCCTTGTCTCCGCTTCTCTGCCCGCTGCCATTTCAAGCATCTGGACGTCGCAAACAGGCAAATGACCCTGTCGAGCTATACGCACAATCGGCCGCAACAGGCACTGGCTGGGCGTGGCGTCCGCCGGTTCCCTCGAAACCCAAGGCGACCTCGGCGTCGCAGGAGAACCACCATGTTCAGCAAGCAGGATCAGATCCAGGGTTACGACGACGAGCTGATGGCGGCAATCAATGCCGAGGAGCGTCGCCAGGAACATCACATCGAGCTGATCGCGTCGGAAAACTACACCAGCCAGCGGGTGATGCAGGCCCAGGGCACCGGGCTGACCAACAAGTACGCCGAAGGCTATCCGGGCAAGCGCTACTATGGCGGCTGCGAGCACGTCGACAAGGTCGAGGCGCTGGCCATCGAGCGCGCCAAGCAGCTGTTCGGTGCCGACTACGCCAACGTCCAGCCGCACTCCGGCTCCTCCGCCAACAGCGCCGTCTACCTGGCATTGCTGCAGCCGGGCGACACCCTGCTGGGCATGAGCCTGGCCCACGGCGGTCACCTGACCCACGGCGCCAAGGTCAGCTCTTCCGGCAAGCTGTACAACGCCGTGCAGTACGGCATCGACAACGCCACCGGGCTGATCGACTACGACGAAGTCGAGCGCCTGGCGGTGGAGTGCCAGCCGAAGATGATCGTCGCCGGCTTCTCGGCCTATTCCAAGACGCTGGATTTCGCGCGCTTTCGCGCCATTGCCGACAAGGTCGGCGCGCTGCTGTTCGTCGACATGGCCCACGTCGCCGGGCTGGTCGCCGCCGGTTTGTATCCCAACCCGATCCCCTTCGCTGACGTGGTCACCACCACCACCCACAAGACCCTGCGCGGTCCGCGCGGCGGCCTGATCCTGGCCAAGGCCAACCCGGAGATCGAGAAGAAGCTCAACGCGGCGGTTTTCCCCGGTGCCCAGGGTGGCCCGCTGATGCACGTGATCGCGGCCAAGGCGGTGTGCTTCAAGGAAGCCCTGGAGCCGGCCTTCAAGGAATACCAGGCACAGGTGATCCGCAACGCCCAGGCCATGGCCGGGGTGTTCATCGAGCGCGGCTACGACGTGGTTTCCGGTGGCACCGACAACCACCTGTTCCTGGTCAGCCTGATCAAGCAGGGCATCACCGGCAAGGACGCCGATGCCGCCCTTGGCCGTACCGGCATCACGGTGAACAAGAACGCCGTGCCGAACGACCCGCAGTCGCCGTTCGTGACCTCCGGCCTGCGCATCGGCACTCCGGCGGCGACCACCCGCGGCTTCGGCGAGGCCCAGTGCAAGGAGCTGGCCGGCTGGATCTGCGACGTGCTCGATCACCTCGGCGATGCCGACGTGGAAGCCGAGGTGGCCAAGCGGGTCGCCGGGCTGTGTGCCGATTACCCGGTTTATCGCTGAGCGGGTTTCGCCGGGCTGGAGCCCGGCCAGCAAGGTTTTCGTAGGAGCGAGCTTGCTCGCGAACAGGCCTGAAAGGCCTCGAAGGCGGGTTCGCTCCTACAGGGTTTCGCGCCGTACCGCCGCGCGGTAGGACGCTCACGATTTCAGGAGCCATCATGCAACGTTATTCCGGCTTCGGCCTGTTCAAGCACGCCTTGAGCCACCATGAAAACTGGCAGCGCATGTGGCGCAATCCGGTGCCCAAGCCGGTCTACGACGTGGTCATCGTCGGCGGCGGCGGTCACGGCCTGGCCACGGCCTACTACCTGGCCCGCGAATTCGGCGTGAAGAACGTCGCGGTGGTGGAAAAGGGCTGGCTGGGTGGCGGCAACACCGCGCGCAACACCACCATCGTCCGCTCCAACTACCTCTGGGACGAGTCGGCGGCGCTCTACGAGCACGGCATGAAACTGTGGGAGAGCCTGTCGCAGGACCTCAACTACAACGTCATGTACTCGGCGCGGGGGGTCTACAACCTCTGCCACACCCTGCAGGACATGCGCGACGCCGAGCGTCGGGTCAGTGCCAACTGGTTGAACGGCGTGGACGGCGAACTGCTCGACGCCGGGCAGGTGGCCGAAGAGATTCCCTACCTCGACTGCGGCAAGCACACCCGCTACCCGGTGATGGGCGCGACCATTCAGCGCCGCGGCGGCGTCGCCCGCCATGACGCGGTGGCCTGGGGCTACGCCCGCGCCGCCGATGCCCAGGGCGTCGACCTGATCCAGAACACCGAGGTGATCGGCTTCCGCAAGCAGGGCGACACCGTGATCGGCGTGGAAACCACCCGCGGCTTCATCGGCGCGCGCCGGGTCGGCGTGGTCACCGCCGGCAATTCCGGGCACATGGCCAGGCTCGCCGGCTTCCGCCTGCCGCTGGAATCGCACCCGCTGCAGGCGCTGGTTTCCGAACCGATCAAACCCATCATCGACAGCGTCATCATGTCCAACGCGGTGCACGGCTACATCAGCCAGTCGGACAAGGGCGACCTGGTCATCGGCGCCGGCATCGATGGCTACAACGGCTACGGCCAGCGCGGCTCCTACGGCACCATCGAACACACCCTGCAGGCCATCGTCGAAATGTTCCCGGTGCTCTCGCGGGTGCGCATGAACCGCCAGTGGGGCGGCATCGTCGACACCACCCCGGACGCCTGTCCGATCATCGCCAAGACTCCGGTCAAGAACCTGTTCTTCAACTGCGGCTGGGGCACCGGCGGCTTCAAGGCGACCCCGGGTTCGGGCCACGTATTCGCCGCGAGCCTGGCCAAGGGCGAGATGCACCCGATCGCCAAGCCGTTCTCCATCGAACGCTTCCACACAGGCGCATTGATCGACGAACACGGCGCCGCGGCGGTGGCGCACTGACCCAGACCCTGGGGTGGATGACGGCGACGCCTTATCCACCCGGCCACCGCGACGGGGGATGACAGCGGTCATTCACCCAGGCGAGTGCCGATACCCGTAGGAGACACCAACCATGCTGCACATTTTCTGCCCCCACTGCGGGGAGCTGCGCTCCGAAGAAGAATTCCATGCCAAGGGCCAGGCGCACATCCCGCGCCCGCTGGACCCGGCCGCCTGCTCCGACGAGGAGTGGGGCAACTACCTGTTCTTCCGCGACAACCCGCGTGGGCTGCACCACGAGCTGTGGGTGCACGCCGCCGGCTGCCGCAAGTATTTCAATGCCACCCGCCACACGGTGACCTACGAGATCCTCGAGACCTACCGCATCGGCGAGCGCCCCAGCATCACAGAACTGCCGCAGCCCCGTCCCCAGGTCGTGGCGCAAGGAGAAACGGCATGAGCCAGGTCAATCGGCTTTCCCAGGGCGGGCGGATCAACCGCGGCCAGCCCGTCAACTTCACCTTCAACGGCCAGACCTACCAGGGCTACGTCGGCGACACCCTGGCCGCCGCGCTGCTGGCCAACGGCGTCGAGGTGGTCGGCCGCAGCTTCAAGTACTCGCGCCCGCGCGGCATCGTCGCCGCCGGCGCCGAGGAACCCAATGCCATCCTGCAGCTCGGTGCCACCGAAGCGACCCAGGTGCCGAACATCCGCGCCACCCAGCAACCGCTCTACGCCGGGCTGGTGGCCACCAGCACCAACGGCTGGCCGAACGTCAACACCGACATGATGGGCATCCTCGGCAAGGTCGGCGGCAAGGTGATGCCGCCCGGCTTCTACTACAAGACCTTCATGTACCCGCAGAGCCTCTGGCTCACCTACGAAAAGTACATTCGCAAGGCCGCGGGCCTGGGCCGCTCGCCCACCGAGAACGACCCGGACATCTACGACCACATCAACCGTCACTGCGACGTGCTGGTGGTCGGCGCCGGTCCTGCGGGCCTCGCCGCCGCGCTGGCTGCCGCACGCAGCGGTGCGCGGGTGATCCTCGCCGATGAGCAGGAAGAATTCGGCGGCAGCCTGCTGGACAGCCGCGAAACCCTCGATGGCCAGCCCGCCGCCGACTGGGTCGCCAAGGTCATCGACGAACTGCGCTGCCTGCCGGAGGTGACGCTGCTGCCGCGCGCCACGGTCAACGGCTACCACGACCACAACTTCCTCACCATTCACCAGCGTCTGACCGACCACCTCGGCGAATCCGCGCCGACCGGCCCGCTGGGGCAGAAGCTCGCCCGCCATCGCGTGCACCGGGTACGTGCCAAGCGCGTGGTGCTGGCCACCGGCGCCCACGAGCGGCCGCTGGTCTACGCCAACAACGACGTGCCCGGCAACATGCTGGCCGGCGCGGTCTCCACCTACGTGCGCCGCTACGGCGTCGCCCCGGGCCGCCGCCTGGTGCTGTCCACCACCAACGACTACGCCTACCGGGTGGCGCTCGACTGGCTCGATGCCGGCCTCACCCTGGTCGCGGTCGCCGATGCCCGGCGCAACCCCAAGGGCGACTGGGTAGAGGAAGTCCGCGCCCGTGGCGTGCGTATCATCGATGGCAGCGCGGTGGTCGAATCGCGCGGCAGCAAGCGCGTCACCGGGGCCCTGGTCTGCCCGATTGATGCCCGGGCGTTCACCGCCAGCGGCAATGGCGAAGTCATCGACTGCGACCTGATCGCCAGCTCCGGCGGCTACAGCCCGGTGGTGCACCTGGCCTCGCACCTGGGCGGACGCCCGGTATGGCGCGAGGACATCCTCGGTTTCGTGCCTGGCGAGGGCTTTCAGCAGCGCGTCTGCGCCGGCGCGGTCAATGGCGTGTTCAGCCTGAACGACGTGCTTGCCGACGGCTTCGAGGCCGGTGTCAAGGCGGCGGGGGAGGCCGGGTTCGGCCCGGTCAGCGCCACCCTGCCGAGCGCGCCGGCGCGCCGCGAGGAAGCCTCGCTGGCGCTGTTCCAGGTGCCACACCCCAAGCCCACCGCGCGGGCGCCCAAGCAGTTCGTCGACCTGCAGAACGACGTCACCGCCGCCGGCATCGAGCTGGCCGTGCGCGAGGGCTTCGAGTCGGTCGAGCACGTCAAGCGCTACACCGCGCTGGGCTTCGGCACCGACCAGGGCAAGCTGGGCAACATCAACGGCCTGGCCATCGCCGCCCGTTCGCTGGGCATCGGCATCCGGGAAATGGGCACCACCATGTTCCGCCCCAACTACACCCCGGTGACCTTTGGCGCCGTCGCCGGCCGTCACTGCGGCGAGCTGTTCGAGCCCAAGCGCTACACCGCCATGCAGCGCTGGCACCTGGAAAACGGCGCCGAGTTCGAGGACGTCGGCCAGTGGAAACGCCCCTGGTACTTCCCCAAGCCGGGTGAGGACCTGCACGCCGCGGTGGCCCGCGAGTGCCTGGCCGTGCGCAACAGCGTCGGCATTCTCGATGCCTCGACCCTGGGCAAGATCGACATCCAGGGCCCGGACGCGCGGGAATTCCTCAACCGCGTCTATACCAACGCCTGGACCAAGCTGGACGTGGGCAAGGCCCGCTACGGCCTGATGTGCAAGGAAGACGGCATGGTCTTCGACGATGGCGTCACCGCCTGCCTCGCCGACAACCACTTCCTCATGACCACCACCACTGGCGGCGCCGCGCGCGTGCTCGAATGGCTGGAGCTGTACCACCAGACCGAATGGCCGGAACTGAAGGTGTTCTTCACCTCGGTCACCGACCACTGGGCGACCATGACCCTCTCCGGTCCCAACAGCCGCAAGCTCCTGGCCGAGCTCACCGACATCGACCTGGGCCGCGAAGCCTTTCCCTTCATGACCTGGAAGGAGGGCCAGGTGGGCGGCGTGCCGGCGCGGGTGTTCCGCATTTCCTTCACCGGTGAGCTCTCCTTTGAGGTCAACGTGCAGGCCGACTACGCCATGGGCGTCTGGGAAAAGCTGATCGCGGCCGGCAAGAAATACGGCCTGACGCCCTACGGCACCGAGACCATGCACGTGCTGCGGGCGGAGAAGGGCTTCATCATCGTCGGCCAGGACACCGACGCCTCGGTGACCCCGGACGACCTCAACATGGGCTGGTGCGTCGGCCGCAACAAGCCGTTCTCCTGGATCGGCTGGCGCGGCATGAACCGCCAGGACACCCTGCGCGAAGACCGCAAGCAACTGGTCGGCCTCAAGCCGCGCGACGCCAAGGTGGTGCTGCCCGAAGGCGCCCAGCTGGTGTTCGACCCGCAGCAGCAGATTCCCATGGCCATGGTCGGCCATGTCACCTCCAGCTACTACAGCGCGGCGATGGGCTATTCCTTCGCCCTGGCGGTGGTCAAGGGTGGCCTCAAGCGCATGGGTGAAAGCGTCTACGCCATGTTGCGTGACGGGCGGGTGGTCGAGTGCGAGATCTGCTCCTCGGTCTTCCTCGATCCGAAGAACGAGCGGCAGAACGTCGCTTAACCGAACAGCCGATAACGGCGCGGGAGGCGTGAAGCCCGACGATAAAGGCATCGCACCGCCTGTTCGTCTGGCGCCCGCCTCCCGCCTCCAGCGAGATCATGAGCCATGAACAACGTGAACGTATTCGAGCAACGCCCGGCCGATGCCTATGCCGAATCGCCCCTGCACCATGCAGGGCTCGAGGGGCTGATCGGCAAAGGGCCGGCGAGCGCGGGCATCAAACTGCGGGAAAAGAAGCTGCTGGGTCACCTGACCCTGCGCGGCGAGCCGGACGACCAGGCTTTCGCGCGCGGCGTCCAGGCCGCCCTGGGCATGGCGCTGCCGGGCGCCCTGGAAGTGATCTGCGAGGGCGACCGCTCGCTGCAATGGCTGAGCGCCGATGAGTGGCTGCTGATCGTTCCCGGCGGCGAGGAGTTCACCGTCGAACAGAAGCTGCGCCAGGCGCTGGCCGGCGTGCATCACGCGGTGATGAACGTCAGCGGTGGCCAGACCCTGCTGGAGCTGTCCGGGCCGAACGTTGGCGAGCTGCTGATGAAGTCCAGCGTCTACGACGTGCATCCCGGCAACTTCCCGGTGGGCAAGGCGGTCGGCACCCTGTTCGCCAAGAGCCAACTGGTGATCCGCCATACCGCCCCGGAAACCTGGGAACTGGTGGTCCGCCGCAGTTTCGCCGATTACATCTGGCTGTGGCTGCAGGACGCCAGCGCCGAGTACGGCCTGGCAGTCAGCCGCTGAGGCTTGGGGTCTGGACGGCGCCTAGCGGATCGCCGCCCAGACCAGCATCAGCAGCGAGAGCCAGAAGAGCACGACGCACACCGCCGCGATCCGATTCACCGGACGCGGTGCGCCTCGCTGCCTCCACTCGACGGCCTGCTCGACACAGTCCTCGATCACCTTCCCCGGCAGCAGGCGAATCACCAGCAGGATGCCCAGCGGCAAGAGGATCAGATCATCCAGCAACCCGAGCACCGGAATGAAATCCGGAATCAGGTCGATGGGACTGAAGGCATAACCCACCACCCCAAAGGCAATCGCCTTGGCCAGCCAGGGCGTATCCGGATGGCGACAGCTGAACCACAGCACCGTGATCTGCCGCTTCAAGCGCCGTGCCCAGCGCCGGGTCTGGTCCAGACGTCTGTTGTGTTTCTTGTGCTTTCTCACTTCACCCCACGTCCGTACAGCCACCCGTACCTCCCTTCGTTAGCCGATTGTGAGCCGCGGCCCATCCCCGTAGGTCGGGTTAGCCACAGGCGTAACCCGACACCCAGCCGTAGCCGCGGCCACCCCGTAGGTCGGGTTAGCCACAGGCGTAACCCGACGCCCAGCCGTAGCCGCGGCCATCCCGTAGGTCGGGTTAGCCGCAGGCGTAACCCGACACCCAGCCGTAGCCGCGGCCACCCCGTAGGTCGGGTTAGCCACAGGCGTAACCCGACACCCAGCCGTAGCCGCGGCCATCCCGTAGGTCGGGTTAGCCACAGGCGTAACCCGACGCCCAGCCGACACCCAGCGCCGAGGCCGGGCCGACCGCCGGCGTCGGATTACGCTTCGCTAATCCGACCTACCGAGGCGGCGGTTGTTGCATGGCGGTTACCGTGGCGGGTAAATCGCGCATGTGGGCGATCACTTTTTCCACGCCCAACTCCCGCAACACCCTGTCGTGGCCTGGCGGAATATGGCTGGCGCCGGTGAAGCCGATCACCCGCATGCCGGCACGGCGGGCGGCGAGGACGCCGGTGGGGCTGTCCTCCACCACCAGGCAATGCCCGGGTCGCGCGCCCATACGCTCGGCGGCGAGCAGGTACACATCGGGCGATGGCTTGGGCGAGGCCACCATTTCGGCGCTGAACACATTGCCGGCGACCCGCTCGGTCAAGCCGGCGCGCCGCAACGAGGCCTGGATATTGTGCAGCCGGCTATTGGACGCCACCGCCAGCGGTAGGTCGATGGCCATCAGCGCCTCGCGCACACCGGGAATCGCCTGCACCCGCTCGGCGACGACTCGCTCGCCCTTGCAGCGCAGGTCCTCGTCGAAGCTGGCAGGTAGGCTGAGATCAAAGCGTTTTTCCAGCAGGTCGATGATGCTCGGCACGGTCAACCCGAAGGTGCCCTCCAGGCCAGCGTGTAGCTGATCGGCCGGAACGAACTCGGCGAGCGCCTCGAACAGCACCTGATGGGCGATGACCTCGCTGTCGACAATCACCCCGTCGCAGTCGCTGATCAGCAAGTCGATGGTTTCCATGAGCCTCCATAACCACATGTCGAAGCCCATCAGACCACCCGAATCTCCGGTAGGTCGGATTAGCGAAGCGTAATCCGACGATGGTAGACGACCTGAGCCTCGGTAGGTCGGATTAGCGAAGCGTAATCCGACAACGGCGGTCGGCTTGGCCTCCGCGCTGGGCCGCGGCTGGGTGTCGGGTTACGCCTGGGGCTAACCCGACCTACGGGGCTCCGCTTTCACGCTAACTCGCGGTGAAAAAAAGGCCGGTCTGCACCGGCCTGAATATCTCAAGGGACCAACAGGTCGGAGTGTGTGTCGACCTGAGCACATTTTCGTCAGGACGGGCAGGGCGCGCATATCCGGGCGCGGCCTGAAGCGTCATGCCTGCGACAGGCTCCAGGTGGGTTCGCATGCGCTGTCGGCCAGGGCAGCACACAGGTCCATCGAACGCCTCTGTTCCGCGTGTTCGCGTGCTTTCGACATAAGAATGGCGCTAGCAAATAGTCGAATTGGGCAAGAATTAATCTCACTCGGCCACTTGCGCCGCATAATTTTGCTATCATCCAGCCATATCACAGCCCTCACGGAAGACAGGCGATGGCGAGCCCTTGCCAGGTCGACAGTCGACGCAATTGGTATCTGCTGCAGTGCAAGGCGCGGCAGGATGAACGTGGCCAGGAGCACCTGGCCCGCCAGGGGTACGAGATCTTTCGTCCCCTCTGTCTGCGTGAGCGCCTTGTTCGGGGGCAGCGGCAGGTCGTCGAAGAATCCCTGTTTCCCGGTTACCTCTTTATCTGTCTCGGCGACGATGGCTGGGGCCCGCTGCGCAGCACCCGTGGCGTGCTGCGTGTGGTGAACTTTGGCGGACGCCCCCTGCCGGTCGACGAGCGCGTCATCGCGCAATTGCGGAGCGCCTCGGCCGTCACCCAGGCTTGCCTGAGCGAAGGCGACCGGGTGCGTATCAGCGAAGGTCCCTTTGCCGAACTCGAAGCGATTTTCTTGCGGATGGACGGCACTGAGCGCGTCGTCCTGCTGCTGGACTTTATGGAACGTTCACAGCCGGTACGCGTACCGCTGAAGGCAGTACGAAAGGATTAAGCCGAGGTCTCACAAAACAGCCGCCGTTCATCGACAATGAGGTTTCTCTGGCGTCAACGATCGGTATATTCGCGCCGGCTAGTGAGATGTAAGCAAATTTTGTGATGCAGGCCGCACCGCGCTCGGACGACGTTCCGAAGGGCCGGGGCGGTGCGATGGACAACCAGACGCTCAAGTTTTCAGGAATCGACTATTAATCCTGGGGCGGTAGCGTGTCTGGAGGCTGCTCGGCGGCCCGGACCGTTCGCCGGTCCGGCATTGAAAGGCAAGCCTGAGCGGTGTTGTAGCAAGACCCAGACTGCCCATCTCTCTGAGCGGACAGGAACCAAGCAATATCAATGAGGACGTTGAAAATGCGCAAAACCCTTACGACATTGTCACTAGCCGTCGCGCTGGCCGCTGGCCAGGCGTTCGCCGATCAAGCCACGGTCGATGCCCTGCAAGCCGCTGGTATCACGCTGACCGAAGCCCAGGTCGAATCCCTGGTTGCAGCCGAAGGCGAAGCCCTGGCGCAAGCCATTGCCGCCGTGATTGCCGCCAGCCCCGAGCAGGCTGCTGCCATCGTCGCTGCTGCCGTGGCTGCCAACCCTGCGCAGGCTACCGCTATCGTTGCCGCCGCTGTTGCCGCTGCTCCAACCCAGTCCGCAGCCATTACCAACGCTGCTGTTGCCGCGGCGCCGGCCTACGCCGCCGCCATCACCGCTGCCGCCCAAGGCAGCGAAAGCGGTGCAGTCGCTGCGACCACTTCCGGCCTGACCAGCAGCACCAGCAGCGTGCCGGGTGGCAGCGGTGGTGGCGGCGGTGGCAGCACCCCGGTTGCCAGCCCCAACTGATCGAATCGGTTCGAGTTGACATGACGACGACGCCGGCCCGGTGGGCTGGCGTCGTTTCGTTGCCTTCGGCAAAGCAAAGGGAAAGGAACTTTCAAAGGTTATGAGCATGACATTCAAGTCGACTGCGCTGGCAGTTGCGATTTCGGCTGCGCTGTGCGGCAGCGCCTGGGCAGTGGACCCGCAAAGCGTCCGCATCGGCGACGGCATTCTGTTCACGCCGACCCTGAAGGTCAGCGAGCGCTACGAGGACAACTTCCGGGCGCTTGAGCGCAACGAGGAGTCGTCCTGGATCACCAGCATCGCCCCGAGCCTCACGCTGACCGCAGAAGGCAGCAAGACCGGGTACAAGCTGAATTACACGACGGTAAGCGATATCTTTCATTCGAGCCGTAGCGACGACAACACTGACCACCATCTGACTGGCGAAATGGTGGCAGAGTTCAATTCGCGCAACAGAATTAAGCTCGATGCTGCCTACCACAAGGTCGAAGAGACCGCGGCAGCCGACCAGAACATCGAAAACGACCGCTACAGCAGTGCGCTGGTTGGCGGCCTCTACACCTTCGGCGCCCGTAGCGCCCGCACCCAGGTGGACCTGGGCGCCAGCTACGAGGAGCTGCGCTACCAGAACTCCGGCAACCTCAACGCCGACAAGGAGCGCGATACCGTCGCCCTGCGCAGCACCGTCTATTACGCCGTCACCCCGCGCACCCGCGTGCTGGGCGAACTGCGCCACACCGACTACGACTACGTCAGCTACAACCAGCGCGACAGCAAGAACCTCGCGCTGCTGACCGGCGCCACCTGGGACGCCACCGCGCGCACCAGCGGTACCGTCAAGATTGGTGCCGAGCGCAAGCGCTTCGACCAGTCCGGCATCGACAACAAGAGCGGCTCGATGTGGGAGGCCGGCCTGAGCTGGGCCCCGCGCACCTACTCGACCTTCAACCTGCACACCCGTCGCTCGTTCGACGAAGGCGAAGACAACGCCAGCACCATTCGTGCAATGAGCGCGCAGCTGAGCTGGGAACACCAGTGGCTCGAGCGCCTGAGCTCCACCGTCAGCCTCGGTTACGTGGACAAGGAATACCAGGACTACGCCCGCGACGACGAGCTCACCACGCTCGGTTTCGGCCTGACCTACGCCATGCGTCGCTGGCTGGACGTCGGCATCGGCTACAAGTACGCCGAGAACGACTCCACCCAGTTCAATGAGAGCTACACCCGCAACATCTACATGCTGAGCGTCACCGCGAGCCTGTAATCGCGCTTGGAGAGGGGGTCGCGGCCCCCTTGTTTCCCCAAATATCCCGAGAGCAACGAGTCATGGTCGTCCGTCTTTTCATCAGTCTCATTCTGGGTGCGCTGCTCCTCTGCAGCGGCGCGGCCCTCGCCAACGGCAACGCTCAATATCGCCTGGCGTCGGGCGACACCATTCGCATCAACGTCTTCGGTGAGCCCGACCTGAGCTTCGAAGAGATGCGCCTGAGCGATGCCGGCACCTTCTCGTACCCCTTCATCGGTGAAGTACGCGCCCTGGGCAAGACCGCCGCCGAAATCGAGCAGACCCTGATCGCCGAGCTCAAGGGTGAATACCTGATCAATCCCCGCGTCTCGGTCGCCGTCCTGCAATACCGCGAATTCTTCATCAGTGGCGAAGTGAAGTCGCCCGGTGGCTACCCCTATCAGCCCGGCCTGACCCTGCGTCGCGCCATTGCACTGGCCGGTGGCCTGACCGAGCGCGCCTCGACCAACCGCATCACCATCGTCCGCGACCAGGACTCCGGCAAGGCCGCCGAGCGCGCCTCGCTCGACTCCGTCGTGCGTCCCGGCGACACGGTCACCATCGATCAGGGCTTCTTCTGATCGCCTCCCTTCGGGGATCCACCTGTTTCAAGCCGCGACCACCCAGGCCGCTGCCGTCTTCCTTTTAAGAGTTGCCCGCGCATGGAAAGTAGTGCCCCCGCTGTTGAACGTAAGCTGATCGCCCCGCGCCAGGACGAAGCGGACGATGAGATCGACCTGCTCAAGCTGTGGCGGACCGTCTGGCAGCGCAAGTGGAGCATCTTCAGCCTGGTATTGGCGGTGACCCTGGTTGCCGTGCTCGTGGTGCTTTCGATCACCCCCATCTACCGGGCGGCGGCGAGCCTGCTGATCGAGCAGAAGTCGGCCAACATCGTCTCCATCGAGCAGGTCTACGGGCTCGAAGGCGCTGGCAGCGAATACCTGCAGACCCAGTTCGAGCTGCTCAAGTCGCGTACGCTCGCCGAGCGCGTGGTGCGCCAGCTCAACCTGACCACCCATCCCGAGTTCGATCCGCGCCAGCAGCCCGAGCCGCTGATCGACATCCGTGGCCTGCTGGCCAATTTCGACATCAGCAAGCTACTGCCCTTCACCCTGCCGGGTGACCTGGGCGGCGATGCCGAGCTGGGCGAAGGCCGGATCTTCGACCAGGTCACCGACGCCTTCATCGAGCGCATCAGCATCGTGCCCCAGGGCAAGAGCCAGGTGGTCAAGGTTCAGGTGGACATGGCCGACCCGCGCACCGCCGCGCTGGCCGCCAATGCCCTGGCCAACGGTTTCATCGAAGGCCAGCTGGAAGCCAGCATGGACATGTCCATGACCGCCACCAATTGGATGAACAGCCGCCTGGGCGAACTGCGCGACGCCCTGAAAGTCGCCGAAGACCGCCTGCAGGCCTTCCGTGAAGCGGAAAACCTGGTGGATGTGGGCGGCGTGGTCACCGTGACCGCGGCCGAACTGTCCCAGACCGGCGACCGCATGATCGACGCTCGCCGCCAGCGCGCCGAAGCCGAGAGCCAGTATCGCCAGGTGCAAAGCATGCGCACCGGCGGCTGGGAGCGACTGGCCAGCGTGCCGGCCGTGCTCGGCCACCCGCTGATCCAGCAGTTCAAGGCCGAACAGGCCCGTGCCAGCGCCAAGGTCGAGGAACTCTCGCGCCGCTACGGCCCCGGCCACCCGGCGATGATCGCCGCACGTACCGAACTGAGCGCCGCTTCCGCCAGCCTGCAGGCCCAGGTAGAGCAGGTGGTCGCCGGTATCGAGCGCAACTACCAACTGGCCGTGGCCAACGAGAGCTCGCTGCAGAGCTCGTTCAACGCCAATCGCAGCCAGATCCAGGACATCTCCCGCAAGGAATTCCAGCTGCGTGAGCTGCAGCGCGAAGTGGATGCCAACCGCACCCTCTACGACACCTTCATGAACCGCCTGAAGGAAACCGCCGCCACCTCCGACGTCAACAGCGCCAACGCGCGCATCGTCGACCTGGCCGGCGTGCCGACCGTTCCGGTCAAGCCGCGCAAGGCCCTGATCGTCGCCATCGCCGCGCTGCTGGCATTGTTCATCGGCGTCGGCCTGACCCTGCTGCTCGATGCGCTGAACAACACCTTCAAAGGCACCGAAGAGGTGGAGAACCGCCTCAACCTGCCGGTGTTCGGCATCCTGCCGATGCTCAAGACCCACGAGCGCGGCGAGCTGGCACGTATGTTCACCAAGGACACCGACAAGAGCTTTTCCGAGTCGATCCGCACCATCCGCACCGGCGTGGTGCTGTCGGGCATCGACAACCCGCACAAGGTCATGGTCATCACCTCGTCGATCCCGGGGGAGGGCAAGAGTACCGTGTCGGTCAACCTGGCCTTCGCCCTCGGGCAGATGGAACGCGTGCTGCTGATCGACGCCGACCTGCGCCGCCCGACCCTGGCCAAGAGTTTCGACTTCCCCGTCGGCACCCCGGGCCTGGCCAATCTGATCGCCGGCACCGCCAAGCTCGACGAGTGCGTCCGCCAGGTGGACGGCATCGACATGATCTGCGCCGGCACCGTGCCGCCGAACCCGCTGGAGCTTCTGTCTTCCCAGCGTTTCGCCAAGGCCATCGAGGTGCTCAAGCACAAGTACGACCGCATCGTCATCGACTCCCCGCCGACCCAGGCCGTGAGCGACGCGGTGATCCTCTCGACCCTGGCCGACTCGCTGATCTACGTGGTCAAGTCCGCCTCCACCCACATCCCGCTGGTGGAAAAAGGCGTCGGCCAATTGCTGCAGAACAACGCGCCGGTCAAGGGCGTAGTGCTCAACCAGGTCGACATCAAGAAGGCCAAGAAATACGGCTACAGCTACGGCGGTTACTACGACTACTACGGCTACAGCAACAACACCAAGGCTGCCAAGGGCAAGGCCAAAGCCCCTGCCGCTTCCAAAGCGCAGCCCGAGGCCGAAATCGCCTGACCGTACCAGCCAGCCGAACCAACGAACCCGTAGGTCGGATCAGCGCAGCGTAATCCGACACCCAGGCCCCAAACCAATCGAACCCGTAGGTCGGATCAGCGCAGCGTAATCCGACACCCAGGCTCCCGAACCAACCGAACCCGTAGGTCGGATTAGCGCAGCGTAATCCGACACCCAGGCCCCAAACCAACCAAACCCGTAGGTCGGATCAGCGCAGCGTAATCCGACACCCAGGCCCCAAACCAACCGAACCCGTAGGTCGGATCAGCGCAGCGTAATCCGACACCCAGGCCCCAGACCAACCGAACCCGTAGGTCGGATCAGCGCAGCGTAATCCGACACCCAGGCCCCAAACCAACCAAACCCGTAGGTCGGATTAGCGCAGCGTAATCCGACACCCAGGCTCCCGAACCAACGAACCCGTAGGTCGGATTAGCGCAGCGTAATCCGACACCCAAGCCCCCAGACCAACCAAACCCGTAGGTCGGATCAGCGCAGCGTAATCCGACACCCAGGCCCCCAGACCAACCGAACCCGAATCCCATGATCGACCTTCACAACCACCTGCTCCCCGGCATCGACGACGGGGCGCCCGACCTCGACACCGCCCTTGCCCTGGCACGCAGAGCCGTGGCCGAAGGCATCACCCACGTGGTCTGCACCCCGCACATTCACCCCGGCCGCTACGACAACACCCCGGCGAGCATCAGCGCCGCGCGTGACACCTTCGCCGCCGGCCTGCAGATGGCCGGCCTCCCCTTGCAGGTCGCCGCTGCCGCCGAAGTGCGCTTCGGCATGGAACTCATGGTCGGTATCAGCCAGAACCAGGTCCCCTTCCTCGGCCAATGGCAGGGCAAGAACGTCCTGCTGCTGGAATTCCCCCACGGCGAGATTCCCTTCGGCGCCGAGCGGATGATCGCCTGGCTGTTGCAACGCAACATCCTGCCGATGATCGCCCACCCCGAGCGCAACAAGGCGGTCATGCGCAGCCCCGGCAAGCTCAAGCCCTTCCTTCAGCAAGGCTGCCTACTGCAGGTCACCGCTGGCGCCGTGGCCGGCCGCTTCGGCCCCGCTGCCGAAGAAATCGCCCACCAGTTGCTGGAGCAGGGCGTCGTCACCATTCTGGCCAGCGACGCCCACAACCTCGAACACCGCCCGCCGGTCCTGCGCGACGGCCTGGAGCAGGCCGCCCGCCTCATCGGGGACGCCAGGGCCGAAGCGCTGGTCCGCCACACCCCCTGGGAAATCGGCCAGCACCACTTCCTATGAATACTCAGCCCCTGGAGCGGCCCAGCCGCCGCAGCCGTTCCGGCCGCGAAAGCAAAAACGAGATGTGCGTCACGCAAAAGCTGCTGCTTGGCGGCCTGCTGCTGCTTGGCCTCGCGCTGGTGTTCATCGGCGCGCGCATGACCCTGGCCGGCGCCGCCAGCTACCAGGCCGACGCCTTCCTCGCCGACTGGAGAACACAGACCGACGAGCCGAATCCGCAAGCCTGGACCATCGCCCAGGAAGCCGCCCAGCGGGCCGTGAACCTGTACCCGGTCGCCAACGGTGACTACCTCGAACGCCTGGGCACCGTGCAGGCCTGGCAGCAGTTCCGCCAGCCCTACGGCGATCCCGCAGCCCGTGCCTCGCGCCTGGCGGCCCGCGACAGCTATCGCGCCGCCGTGGAAGCCCGCCCCACCTGGCCCTACGCCTGGGTGCACCTGGCCCACAGCAAGCTGTACCTGAACGAACTGGACGACGAATTCGCCCAGGCCCTGCGCCAGGCCGCCGAACTGGGCCCGACCCGTTTCGACGTGCACAACCGGCTGGCCGAGATCGGCTTCACCGCCTGGCCCGTGCTCAACGCCGCGCAGCGCCAGGCCACCCTCGACTCGGCCCGCTTCAGCGTGGCCTACAGCCCCGCCGTGGCACGCAAGACCCTGCTCATCGCCGAGCACACCGGCATGGACGACACCCTGTGCAACAGCCTCGATGACCAGCTGAAATCGCAACGCAAG
This sequence comes from Stutzerimonas tarimensis, assembly GCF_042648805.1. Taxonomy (NCBI): domain Bacteria; kingdom Pseudomonadati; phylum Pseudomonadota; class Gammaproteobacteria; order Pseudomonadales; family Pseudomonadaceae; genus Stutzerimonas; species Stutzerimonas tarimensis. Next base: position 676,422 of record NZ_JBHRXZ010000022.1, read on the forward strand.
CTTTGCCAGTGACGGCGAAGAAGTCAGGAGATTGGCTTGTGACCCAATTCGATTCCACCGCCCATGAGGCGATCAATCGCGGCACCGGCGTGGCCGACAGCAACCTGCGCGGCAGCGATCTGGCAGAGCAGAGTTCGCTGCTGGCGCCGCGTCGCACGGATGCGCTGGCCAACCGTGGCATGAGCTTCTGGCTGCAATGGTTCTGCGGCACTTTTCTGCACACCCTGCTGCTGCTCACCCTCGCTGGCATGAAGGCAGGGGAGATGGATTCGCAGTACCGCATCCTCGCCGTGTTCGTCCTGCTGGGTTCGGTGCCGGTCTACTCCCTGCTGCGCGTGTACTACAAGCAGGACGGCCACCTGGTCGGCCTGGCGCGCCTGCTTGCCGCCTGGATGGTGCTGCTCGCCGGGCTGACGGTGCTCGCCTTCATCACCAAGACCAGCGGCCTGTATTCCCGCGAAGTGGTGCTCACCTGGGCCGTGCTCGGGTTCGCCGTGCAAGCGGGGCTCTATGTGCCGCTGCACACCCTGGCGCGCCGCTATTACCGCGAGCAGCAGACCCTGCGCACTTCGCTCATCATCGGCACAGGCGACCTGGCCCTGACTCTCGCCGACAAGCTCGTCCGCGAGCGCAAGGAACCCATGCGCGGGCTGGTCAGAGCCGGCGACGAGCCCGACGACACCCTCTATCCCATCGTGGGCAGCCTGGCCAACCTGCGCGAGCTGATCGCCGAGCACCGCATCCGCTGTCTGTACATTGCCCTGCCATTGGCCCAGGCCGAGCAGATCGAAGGCCTCTACATCGACCTGCTCGACGCCAACGTCGATGTCATCTGGATTCCCGACCTGAACAGCATGATGCTGCTCAACCATTCGGTCAGCGAGATCGGTGGCATGCCGGCCATCCACCTCAACGAAAGCCCGCTCACCGCCTATCCCACCGCCGCCTTCAGCAAAGCGCTGCTCGACCGCAGCCTGTCGCTGCTGGCGATCCTGGCGTTGTCCCCGGTGCTCGTCGCCACCGCCATCGCCGTCAAGCTGTCCTCGCCCGGCCCGGTGCTGTTCAAGCAGAAGCGCCTGGGCTGGAACGGCAAGGTCATCAAGGTGTGGAAGTTCCGCTCCATGCGCATGCACGACGATACCCAGGTGAAGCAGGCCACCCGCGAAGACCCGCGCATCACCCGGGTCGGGCGCTTTATCCGCCGGACCTCCATCGACGAGCTGCCGCAGCTGTTCAACGTGCTCCAGGGCCACATGTCCCTGGTTGGCCCACGGCCCCATGCCATGGCTCACAACAACTACTACACCGGCAAGATCGAGGCCTACATGGCGCGCCACCGGATCAAGCCGGGCATCACCGGCCTGGCCCAGGTGAGCGGCTACCGGGGCGAGACCGACACCCTGGAAAAGATGGAGCGGCGCGTCGAACACGACATCGCCTACATCAACAACTGGTCGCTCTGGCTGGACATCAAGATCCTGATCAAGACCCCCTTCACCCTGTTCGGCAAGCACATCTATTAAGGGCGGGAAGCCGGAAAGGCGACTTCCCCTGCAGGGGCGGGCCCTGCCCGCGAAAGCAGGCCCACGGCCCGCCAACCAACACCAGCCCCGTTGATCGTCCCACGTACATCGCGGGAACGATGAACAGCCTCAAAACGGAAACAGAAACGGAATGGACATCCTCCACCACGGCGCCAAGGATGGCGTCACCGGCTCCTGCCACCAGCTCGTCCTCGATGCGGGCAACAGCCTGCTGATCGACTGCGGCCTGTTCCAGGGCGAAGAGAGTGAAGGGGCCGCCAGCAACGCCTCGCCGGCCATTGGCTTCGACATCTCCACCGTCAAGGCGCTGATCGCCACCCACGTGCACATCGACCACGTGGGCCGCATTCCGCAGTTGCTGGCCGCCGGCTTCAAGGGGCCGATCCTCTGCAGCGAGCCGTCCGCCAGGCTCCTGCCGCTGGTACTCGAAGACGCCTTTCGCCTGGGCATCAGCCGCGACGCCGGGCAGGTCGTGCGCTACCTCAAGCTCATCGAGCAACGCATCATCGCCTTGCCCTACAAACACTGGTTCACCCTGGTGGACACGCCTCAACTACTAACCCGCGTGCGCCTGCAGCGCGCCGGGCACATTCTCGGCTCGGCCTATGTGGAATGCGACGTACAGGACCGGCAGAGCGGCGAGAAGACCCGCGTGGTGTTTTCCGGTGACCTCGGCGCCACCCATGCGCCGCTGCTCCCGGCACCCAAGCCGCCGTACCAGGCCGACATCCTGGTGCTGGAAAGCACCTACGGCGACCGCAACCACGAAAACCGCGCCACCCGCCGCCAGCGCCTGCAAGCCGTGCTGGAAAAAGCCCTGGCCAACAACGGCACCGTGCTCATCCCCGCCTTCAGCATCGGCCGCACCCAGGAACTCATCTACGAGCTCGAAGACATCATCCACCGGATGAAACTGACCCCGCACGCTCCCGTAGGAGTGAGCTCGCTCGCGAACGACACCCTCGCGGAGCCGATGCCCAACCCGGTCGACTGGCCCAGCCTCCCCATCATCCTCGACTCCCCCCTGGCCTCGCGCTTCACCCAGGCCTACCGGGACATGCAGGACTTCTGGGACGCCGAGGCCCAGCAACGCCTCCAGCGCGGCCGCGACCCGCTCCGGTTCGACAACCTGCTCACCGTCGACAACCACGACCAGCACCTGGCCATGGTCCGCCTGCTCACCCAGACCGCCCGCCCGGCCATCGTCATCGCCGCCAGCGGCATGTGCGCCGGCGGCCGCATCGTCAACTACCTCAAGGCCATGCTCGGCGACGAACGCCACGACGTGCTCTTCGTCGGCTACCAGGCCAAGGGCACCCCGGGGCAGATCATCCAGCAATACGGCCCGAGGGGCGGCTACGTCGACCTGGACGGCGAACGCATCACCATCCGCGCCGGCATCGAGACACTCGGCGGCTACTCCGCCCATGCCGACCAGAAAGGGTTGATCAACTTCACTACCCGCATGCGGCATTGGCCGAGGGAGGTGAGGTTGGTGCATGGGGAGGCCAGCGCCAAACGCCACCTCGCCACCGCCTTGCAAAAGCGCTACGACACCAAAGCCCAACCCCTAACGCTTCACCTGTAGGAGCAGGCCCCGACCCCGACCCGCCAGCTCCGGCCAAACCCCTGTAGGAGCGGGCCCTGACCGCGACCCAGGCCCCCCAACACCACCAGATCCCCGGTCGGCCCAACCGCCGACCCAACAACTCGCTAAACACGGAACTCAACGACATGAAAGTCATAGCCCCCAGCACCGGTTACTTCGGTGTGGCCAAGGTCCCGCAAAGCATGGCCGCTAACTGATGCGTCCCGCGTACTAGATAAAAGGATTTGAGGCCGTAACCCACTCATGAACATAACCATCGCCGGAACCGGATACGTTGGGCTCTCCAATGCCGTACTGCTCGCTCAACACAACAAGGTTATTGCCCTGGATATCGTCCAGGCCAAGGTAGACCTGATCAATGATCGCCTGTCCCCAATCGAGGACAGCGAAATCGAGCACTACCTTGCCGAGAAGACCCTCGACCTCAAGGCAACCCTCGACAAGCAAGAGGCCTACAGAAACGCAGACTTCGTGATCATCGCCACCCCCACCGACTACGACCCGCAGACCAACTTCTTCAATACCCGTAGCGTCGAGGCTGTCATCGAGGACGTACTGGCCATCAACCCAAACGCGGTGATGGTCATCAAGTCCACCGTGCCGGTGGGCTACACGAAAGGTGTGTGCGAGAAGTATGGGACCGAGAACATCCTCTTCTCCCCCGAGTTCCTCCGCGAAGGCAAGGCGCTGCACGACAACCTCTATCCGTCGCGAATCATCATCGGCGAACGCTCCGAACGGGCGGAAACCTTTGCCCGCCTGCTACAACAAGGTGCAGTCAAGCAGGACATTCCGACCCTGTTCACCGAAAGCACCGAAGCCGAAGCCATCAAGCTGTTCGCCAACACTTATCTGGCCATGCGCGTGGCGTACTTCAATGAGCTGGATACCTACGCCGAAACCCACGGCCTGGATACCCGCCAGATCATCGAGGGCGTTGGCCTCGATCCGCGCATCGGCATGCACTACAACAACCCGAGCTTTGGCTACGGCGGTTATTGCCTGCCCAAGGACACCAAGCAACTGCTGGCCAATTATGCGGACGTGCCCAGCACTTTGATCCGCGCCATCGTTGACGCCAATACCACGCGCAAGGACTTTATTGCCGAGTCCGTCCTCAAGCGCAATCCGAAAGTGGTCGGTATCTACCGCTTGGTAATGAAGTCCGGCTCGGACAACTTCCGTGCCTCGGCTATTCAGGGTGTGATGAAGCGGATCAAGGCTAAGGGAATTGAGGTTGTAATTTACGAGCCTGCATTAAAGGAAGAGAGTTTTTTTAACTCGTCTATTATTCGTGACTTGGAAGAGTTCAAAAGAGCCAGCGATGTCATCATCGCCAATCGATGCGCCCAAAATCTCCAAGACGTCGCTTGCAAGGTCTACACTCGCGACCTGTTTGGGAGCGACTGAGGATTCAGAAAATATATGACGCGGTTACTCATAATCGAGCGTCAATCGAGTGGCATCACTTCCGATATCTGAACTGGATTCCCTCCGCAACCTGCAAAAACACGTCCTGTTCGAAAAGATCTACAAGCACTTCGACGGCGATCTGTACGGCAAGACATTCGTGCTGTGGGGCCTGGCCTTTAAACCCAACACAGACGATATGCGCGAGGCGCCCAGCCGCGTGTTGATAGAAGCACTGTGGAAAGCCGGGGCGAAAGTGCAGGCCTATGACCCTGAGGCAATGGAAGAGGCGCAGCGGATCTATGGGAATCGGGATGATTTGGTGCTGGCTGGGACTAACGAGGCGGCATTGAATCAAGCGGATGCTTTGATTGTTGTAACGGAGTGGCGGGAGTTTAAATCGCCGGATTTCGACTTCATAAATTCTCAGTTTAAAATAACCTATCGTATTCGATGGTAGGAATATTTATGCTGAAAAAGCTTTAAGGCGACGATTTAGCTTAAAAGCAATTGGTCGCTAAATCTAAATTTTATTTATGGGAAACTAGCAATGAAGACTGTTGGGATATTAACGTATCACGATATAAATAATTTTGGAGCTCAGCTTCAAGCGGCTTCGCTAAACAAGTTTCTGCGTGATAGCGGGTATGACTCAAGTATTATTAATTATACGCCAATTCGATCGAGAGTAAGGATATATGCAACCTGTATAAGGCCGTTCTTAAGGTTTGATCTTAAGGGATTTAATGAGCAGAGAAGGAAGAGAGAAGTATTTAGGCGTTCAGCGGTTGAGTTGGGTGATATTTCAGAGAGGCCAATTATAACTTCGCGTGGAGTGGAGAAGGCTGTAAGAGATTTCGATGTCTTGGTCTGTGGAAGTGATGAGTTATGGAATTTCGATAACTACCTCGGTTACCAAAAACCCTATTTGCTTGACTTAAAATTTTCCGGTAAGAAAATAAGCTACGCAGCATCGATGGGTAACTGCGTGCCTGACTTAGACCTAAAGCGGGGTTTCAAGCGAGGCTTACAGAGTTTTTCAAAAGTTCTTGTGAGGGACGGCTACACTAGCAAATTCTTGGAATCAATAGGCGTTCCAAGTGAAGTTGTAGTTGATCCAACCTATTTGTCAGATGTTCAGCCGGTATATAAAGAGACAGAGCCATACTTAATGGTTTCGGGGGCGCTAAACTATTGCCAGATTCGTGAAATAATTAAGCTTTCTAAGATTCTTGGGTTGCGGATTCTGACGCCAGGGTATAAGTATGAGGGTTTTGAAGATAGCTTTATTGAGGCAAGTCCTCAGCAATGGATTGGGTATATAAAAAATGCCGCCTTTCATGTTACGTCGTTGTTCCACGGCGCTGCGTTTTCAATGAAGTACCAAACCAAGTTCGCCGTGTATCTAACGCCCGGAAAAGAAAATAAAATTGGTTTCATGATGGAGCTTTTTAATCAGACTCATAGAGTAATCGAATTGCCAGCGTTAGCGAATCAGATTGCAGATCTGTTGGAAGAAGATTTTAGCGATCAGTTTTCCGAGAATATGCAGAGAGTTATCGAGCGCTCAAGGCGGTTGCTGATTGATGCAGTCGGGTTTTGAATTTCAAAGATGTCAATATATAGAAGCTTCGCCTGGATGGGGTTAGCAGTCGCAGTAACCAAAGCATCGACCTTGATAACTCAGATTATTCTAGGGTACCTATTGGCGGTATCCGAGTATGGGCAATACGCCTATATTGTCGGTGCCCTTGCGCTTGTTTCGGGGTTTGCAGATACCGGGATCAATAAGTTCTTAATAAAAGAACAAGAAAGGCTAAGTTTTTACCTAAGCAGCGCACGTTATGTCGCCTTCTTATTCGCCTGTATCGGAGGGGGGCTCTTAATTGGGTACTTCCTTTATAGTAAAACATATGGCGATGTGTTTGTTGCAATGGCACTAATAGCAATTTTTCTTCCATGCAACGCGTTGGCACAGATCTACAAAGCAAAGTTGGCGATACAGCTTGATTTTTCTTATATATCCAAAGTCGACATGCTGAATTCAGCTTTATACTCGTTTTGCTTGGTGTTTTCAGCCTCCGTAGGGATGGGGGTTGTTAGCTTTGGAATCGCCTTGGCCGCAAGTTATTTGTTCATGCTTTTAATGTATCGAGGTAGGAGCAAAAAGAATAGTTTACCAGTAGGCGAAAATAAAAGTGGTGTGTTGGTTTTAATAAAGGAGTTGCGATGGCTGATATTAACAACGTTCTTTATGGGGTTGGCACTTCGGGGCGACTATCTAGTATTGGGGTTCATGATTGATCAAGAGGCGCTAGGGTACTACTTTTTTGCTTTTATGCTGGTTGCAAATATCGGTTTAGTTATGGCGCAAGGGATCAACAATGTTTTTATGCCCTATTTGGTGCGGCACGAAGGAGACGATGCAGCTCAAGAATTGATGTTCGTACAGAAAAGCATAATGTTTATTCTGGTTACGTCTTTGATGAGCATAGGGTTCATCCTGTTTGGAAAGGATGCAATTGCTTGGGTATGGCAAGGTAAATGGGAGTCAGCGGCTATATTCGCTGGGCTATTTTCCATTACCCTGCCGCTTAAAATGCTCGCTCCTGCTGCCTATGCCCTACTCGAGTCGAAGGGTTATTGGAGAGAGAAATTTTGGCTAATTTTTATGGATGCGATCAGCGTTTTGCTGGCGGTCAGTATAGGCGCTCAATTAGGCGGGGTTTTTGGGGCGGCTTATGCATTGGCATTACAACGGGGCGTGGTCGGCGTAGTTATTTATTGGTCCGCAGCTCGATTGTCAGGAATTGCAGTTAAACAGCTTATTCGTTTGTTGGTTTATTACTGCCTTCCGATACTGTTACTGTCGATAAGTTGCTTTTACGTGATATATGGCGATATTAAAAGTGAATCGATACTAAGCGGATACTTAACTATTAAGCTTTTGCTTATGACTGTTGCGGGGGTGGGGTTTGTTTTACTCATGGATAAAGCAATGCCTACTGCGCGGCCGGCGATAATGGTTAGGGCTCGATCAGCTTTCCAGTCTATTGGCAAATGACATTTGCGGATGGCAGGTTCGATATGGGGCGGGGCTATATCTCTAAGCATTCATAGGTGTGCCCTTGCGTCGTTTCCTAAGGTGAGTTATGAGTATCGGAATGCAAAACGAAATACGACGCCCCATCTGCTTCTGTGCAGATGGAAATTATGCTCGCTTTGTCGTGCCAGCAATCGAATCGATTGAGCGTGCAGATCCCGAAGGTAAATATGAGTACCACGTTATAAGTGATATGGAGATGTCCGCAGAAATCATTTCTGCGCTAAAGGTTTTTATAAGCCTTGATCGTTTGTCTTGGCATATTATTGATCCTGGACGTTATTCCGCGCTTAGAGAAGTGCACCACTTCACGCGTGCTATGTATTACCGGCTCTCAATTCCTGATGTGATAGATGCTGACATAGTATTGTATTTAGATTGCGATGTGTTAGTACGAAAGCCCTTAGCTTATCTTTTTGATCTCGACTTGACAGGCTATTACATTGCGGCAGTTGCTAATCCGTTTTTTACTCGAGATTTGGTTTCTTCGGAAGACTACTTTAATTCAGGAGTGATGGTTGTCAATTGCCGTAAGTGGAAGTCGGAGGGCGTAGCCGCTAGAGCCATAAAAATGATTGCCGAGTATGGCGACAGGCTTGATATGCCTGATCAGGATGCGTTAAACATGGTTTTTGGTGGTGGGTGGTACAGGTTAGCATTCAAATATAACTCGCAGATGTCATGTTTCCTGCGTCTTGGTGAGGGGGAAGTGCCTGCTGATATGATTTGCGATCCTATAATAGTTCACTTTTCGTCGTCTAATAAACAGTGGCACAGGTCCTGCCCATTAATCTTTGTTAAGGAATATAAGTCCCTTAGCTCTGCTTTTTTTGTAGCTAAAAGAAATACTATATTTGATGTCTTGATTAGAGTTGTAAAGGGTGGTTACTTTAAGTGGGTAAAGAAAAATCCGTTCTTCTCTCCTTGGTAGCAAGTGAATTAATTCCTTTCGCCTCGCCTTTCTATTTGGGGCAGGAGGGGCTTCTAGAGTTTCGTCCATGATAAGATTTTCAGTTGTAATTCCCGCAAAGTCGAGAGAGGGTTTGTTGCAGCGCGCGATAGATTCAGTACTCGCGTCGCCTGGCGCGGAACAGTGCGAGATAATCGTCATTGATGACTTCTCAATTCCGCCGCTTCGCCCAACCAATATGAGAGAGCAGGATGTAATTATCAGGAACTCACAATCGCGGGGCGCGGCGGTTGCGCGGAACAAAGGAATTGACTTGGCGCAAGGAGAAATTATTTACCTCTTAGATAGTGATGACTATTTTGTACAGAAGAGCTTCATTGAAGATCTTGAATGTCTTTCGCTTGATAATGTGCTTTGGTTTTCTGATGTGACTAGCGGTCGCTACAGTAGTAATTACCCGGCCTCTTTAGAGAAAGACGACTTTTTTGATGGGATTTTCTTTAAGTACCCATATATATGTCAAACGTCTTCTCTGTTCTTTAGGAGGCAATCAAAGTTTAGGTTTGATGAAGCCTTGCCGAAACACCAGGACTGGGACTTTGCATACTCGGTGCTCTGTCAGGGCGGAAGTTTGAGAAAGGGTAGGGGGAAGATTTATTTCGACAGATCAGATAAACAGTCTCTTTCAAGGATCATTGCCCCGATGAAGTCCAGGGCATGGTTTGAGAAGCTGAGGAATTTACGCTCTAATAATAAGTCTATTGACCTTGCGCAAGTCTGGTTTCACTTGTTCTGCCAGAATTTATCAGAGTGCGGTTGGAGAAGCTTTTTCCGGACTGCTTGCGCTCTATTGGTTAAGAGAAAGACTAACCTTAAGCGGGTAGCAAAAATATTCTCGCATAGAATGATCGCGCAGGTCTCAAGAAAAACCGAGGTGCAAGCATGAATTTTAGTGTTCGTCTGCCTTATGTAGGCGGCATGTCTAAAGTGAGCTTGATCTTTAGTTCTTCGCTTGTACTGCTTGCTTTATTCGGGGTTGCCTCCCCTTATGAGGAAAACACGCTGCCCGCCAATGTAATTTTTGAGGTTGTCTTTTTTGCATCGGCGCTGTTGCTCGTTAGCCGCCTTGATCGTCTTGCAATGCTTTTCTGCATATGTTCCGTGGTGTATATAACCGTTTGCTACGCGCTTATGATTTTATATAAGCCCGCGGATGCTCTGGATTTTTTTCAAGCCTACAAGTCTTTTGTATATGTAGTGCCGCTCTCGCTATTTATGGGGAAAAAACTATTTACTAGCAAAAGCTTGTCTGTTTTATTCGTTGTCCTGCTTTGCCTGTTCGCCATAAAATACGGTTACTCTCGGCTTCTGAATTTAGCTCCCCGCATGTCGGAGCGGCCTGGGTTATTTACCGAGAATAACTTCGAGCTTGTGCTGTTGATTCTGGTTTTCTATTTGGTTTCGCCGTTCCTAAAAAACAGGGTGTACTTCTTAATTGCGCTTTCTGGAGTTGTATTTCTCTCGGGCTCACGCTCGTCATTAGTTGGGCTTATTGTTGTTTGTGCATTTATTTATTTTGAAAGGTTAGACGCTAAATCTATTCTTGGGTTGATGCTGGTGTCGGTCATAACCTTTGGTGCGTTTTCAATATTCCAGCAGCGAATGGAATCGGGAGGGGGGTTGGAGTCAATTGACAGGTTTAGGTTTTTGATGGTTTTCATTGAAGAAACCGGCAGTTGGAGTTGGTACCACTATTTATTCGGGTCTCAGCCGCTTACTCCATTGTCTAGTTTTTCTTGCGGATTTCTTTCCTACTATCAAACATTGTTTAGTTATAGCGGTGATGGCAGCTGTTACTCAGTGATTTTACATTCATATCTGCTGAGGGCGATTTTCGATCATGGTGTGGCTGGGTTGGCATTCTTGCTGACCTTTGTTTATTGCGGGCTTGTGAAAGCTGGTTACCAAAAAAAACAAGTAATGTGCTGTTTTGGAGTAATTTTGGCCACCTCGCTCTCGGTTTCAGCCCTAAATAGTATTTATGTTGCTATTGCATTAGGTATTGCTTTTTCATTTAGGCCGGATGAGGCTGTATGACTCCTTTCGGTTTCTGTTGAGTCTAGTTATTTTTATCCTCCTATAGACGCGTCGATGGATGATCTGGATGCCTCATTATGATCCAGTTCATTTTGTTTAAAATTGATAGGTGTAACATGGGTGTCGAAGGGCCGTCCGGGAAGTCGTATACGTTTCTAAATCCATTCTCATATTTAATGGTTAGGAGGGCGGGGCTTCTAACTAGTATTAGTCGAGACTTCGTTGTCTCTTATGATGGCATTTCATTGTTGTGGGCACGTAATTTTTTAAGTAGTGGGGTCGTCTCGCGTGCAAGCTTTGATGATACATCAATTGCGCCCGCTGTTTTTATGTGGGCAAAGTCTCTTGAACTAAAAGTTGGCATAGTAGGATCCAGCATGGATACCATATGCCGTGCGCGTCAAATTATCTTTGAAAAGTATGGGATTGAGGTGGTCGAGTGTGTTGATGGATACTTCTCCTTAACCTCTGAGCCTGCAATCCTTAAGCGCTTTAAAGCTTGTGATCTAGTTATATGCTCTCTGGGTAGTCCAAAGCAAGAGCTATTCTTAATGAAGCTGCGTGACCAGGGCTGGGTAGGGAATGGATATACTTGTGGGGGCTATTTCGATCAGCTTGCTGCTGCTGATGGGGGGGACTATTACCCAAGGCTCATGAATAAGTTAAATTTGCGCTGGGCTTACAGGTTATACAAGGAGCCTCGTCGACTATCTAAGAGATATTTTCTGGAATATCCTTTAGGTTTGTGTGCATTTTTCCTGGATCGCGCTCGGGGAGCTTACCGAGATGATGCCGCTCGGATAGCTAATATTGTGGTTCACGACCTAGATGAAGCAATTAGTGCTCAAGTCAATACCCTTCCGGAAATTGACCGCGCTGACAAGAAGAAAGCATCTTGATGTCCCTAGCTACATCGGTATTGACAGTACGCCTCTGCATGCGACGGTTTTATACTAGATTGTGTCTTGTTTAGTGATACGGTTTCTAGTATTGCATTTACTGAACGCTCCAGGCAATTGGGCGGAAGTGTAGAGTGAGGTCACTCGTGATGACAGGGCCAATCCATTTGGAAAAGCACTTACTATATGTTTGAAGAAACATGCAGGCGGGTATTACGTCACCTAGGTCAGAAGGCCGGCGCCTGGAATCATTAACGAAAGGAAGCGCATCTTGGGCAAGACCATTCTCGTCACCGGCGGCGCCGGCTACATCGGCTCGCACACCACGCTTGCGCTGCTCGAGGCAGGCTTCGAGGTGGTGGTGCTGGACAACCTCTGCAACAGCTCGGTGGAGTCGTTGCGTCGGGTCGAGGCGATCTGCGGGCGGAGTGCGACTTTCATCCAGGGCGATGTCCGGGATGCGGCGCTGCTCGATAGGGTGTTTGCCGATCACGCCTTTGCCGCCGTGCTGCATTTTGCCGGGCTCAAGGCGGTGGGGGAGAGCGTGCGGGACCCGCTGGCCTACTATCAGAACAACCTCGCCGGCACGGTCACGCTGTGCGAGGCCATGGCCAGGGCCTCGGTGTTCGAGCTGGTGTTCAGCTCCTCGGCCACGGTGTATGGCGAGCCGACCTGCATGCCGATTTCCGAGGATTTCCCCACCGGAACGCCGACCAACCCCTATGGCCGCTCCAAGTTGATGGTGGAGCAGGTGCTACGCGATCTGGCGGCGTCCGATGCGCGCTGGCGTATCGCGCTGCTGCGCTACTTCAACCCGGTCGGCGCCCATGAGAGCGGCCTGTTGGGTGAAGACCCGAACGGCGTGCCGAACAACTTGCTGCCCTATATCGCCCAGGTGGCGGTGGGCAAGCTGGGCGAGCTCTCGGTGTTTGGCGGCGACTACCCCACGCCCGATGGCACGGGGGTGCGCGATTACATTCATGTGGTCGACCTGGCGGCCGGGCATCTCAAGGCACTGGCGGCGATCGGCCAGCGTCAGGGGGTGAGCGTGTGGAACCTGGGCACCGGCAAGGGCTACAGTGTGCTGGAGATGATCCAGGCCTTCGAGGCGGCCAGCGGGCGGCGTATCCCCTATCGGATCGTGCCACGCCGTGCCGGTGATATCGCCGAGTGCTGGGCCAATCCGGCCAGGGCTTTTCGCGAGCTGGGCTGGCAGGCCGAGCGAGGCCTGGAGGCGATGATGCGCGACACCTGGCGCTGGCAGTCGGCCAACCCGCAGGGGTTTGGCCCGGCGACGCCGGAAGCGGCAATCCGTCGGATTGCCGACGTCGCGCCTGCGTGAAAGCGCAGCGCTGGGCTACGCTTCGTTTATCCGCTTCCCGGCCGCTGGCACAGGGGATTCAGGGATTCAGGGAGGCGGGGAGGGTGTCATCGCTGTCTTGCGCTGCCCTTTTCAATTGATGAAAGGGCCGTCGTTCTTGCGCAGGGAGGCGGCCGCAGTCTTTATCTGTGAGGACGAGCGTATGAGTTTCGCCGATTCGATGGACGATCTCGAAGCCATGAATGATCCCAGGAACACCGCCCAGAGTATGGCGGCGCGGCGTGAGGCGCGGTCAGTTAAACCGCGACGGGCGCAAGCATTTTGGGCCTGGCTGTTGTCTCTAGGGTTCAGGCGCGGGCATCAGCCGCCGCCCAAGTTGTAAGGCAGGCGCCTGCAACGGGCGCGTTCTGCTATTGTCTGGCCCCCTATACCGATAGCCGCGCGCCCGCGCGCGGCACCGAGGCCGTTACGGTCTCCTTGTGGTCCTCCTGCCGTCACCCTTACTCACTGGTCCGTGCTTGATGCGCTATCTCCGCGTTGTCCCTTTTTTTGTCGTGCTGGTGGTGCTGCTGATGGCGGGCCTGCGTCCTGATCCGGTGCCGCAGGCGTTCGATCAGCAGGACAAGCTGCACCATCTGCTGGGCTTTGCCGCCTTTGCCTTCAGCCTGCGTCTGGCGTTCCCGCGCTGGGGGTTCGTCTGGATGATGGGCTTCGCCATGGCGGTGGCGCTGCTGATCGAGTTGGGGCAGGGTTTGCTGCCGCAGCGCACAGCGTCCGGCTGGGACATGCTGGCGAACATGCTGGGGGTGCTGGTCGGCTGGCTGTGCTGGGTGGTGGTGCAGCGTATTGCCGCGCAGCGGGGGTCGTTTCGGCCCTCCGGACGCGCGTTGATCGATGCGGATTCGTAGGTCGGATTAGCGCAGCGTAATCCGACGTGGCGCGGGTTCGGGTTCGGGGGTGGCGGTTGCGCTGGTGGTGGGTGAGCGTCGGTGCCCGTTCGCGAGCGAGCTCGCTCCTACAGAGTGCCCCCGTAGGTCGGATTAGCGCAGCGTAATCCGACGTGGCGTGGGCTCGGGCGCGGGCGCGGCGGTTGCCCTGGTGGTGGGTGAGCGTCGGTGCTCGTTCGCGAGCGAGCTCGCTCCTACAAAAAGCCCATAGCCCCGTAGGTCGGATTGGCGCAGCGTAATCCGACGTGGCCCGGGCGCGGGCGCGGGGGTGGCGGTTGCTCTGGTGGTGGGTGAGCGTCGGTGCTCGTTCGCGAGCAAGCTCGCTCCTACAGGGAGCTCCCCGTAGGTCGGATTAGCGCAGCGTAATCCGACGTGGCGTGGGCGTGGGCGTGGGCGTGGGCGCGGGCGCGGGGGTGGCGGTTGCTCTGGTGGTGGGTGAGCGTCGGTGCTCGTTCGCGAGCGAGCTCGCTCCTACACGTCCGTCAGGCGCGCCGGCGGTCCTTGCTGTGGCTGCCGGCGAGCACGGCGATGGCGCAGACGGCCACCAGGGTGGCGGCGTTGGCCGGGATCTGCAGGTTGAAGTCGGTGCTGGAGTGGATCAGCAGCGAGAGAATGCCCACCGCCGCGCCAAAGCCGACCCCGCTGCGGTAGATCGACTCCTGTTGCCACAGCGCCCGCAGGGCGTGGAACAGTGCCAGCAGGAGAAAGGCCGCCAGGGGCAGGGTGCCCAGCAGGCCGAATTCCACGACGAACTGGATGAAGTCGTTGTGGGCGTGATCGAAGTGCAGGCGGATGTCCTCGCCGGGGTACTTGGGGTACACCGCCTCGAAGCTGCCGGCGCCCTGGCCCACCAGGGGCTTTTCCTTGAGTAGCGGGATGGCGTAGCCGAACACGTTGTCGCGCACCTCGTTGGCCTGCTGCACCACTTCGCCGTCCACCACCACGTCGTTCAGGCGGGTGTTGACCAGCCGATCCTTGAGTCGCTCCAGGCCAAAGTACTGGCTGATGACGAGCAGGTCGATGAGGATCAGGCTGGCGAGGATCAGCCCGTTGCGCAGGCGGTTTTGCTTGTCGAGCACGACGAAGATGCCGCCGACGATCAGCAGGCTGGCAAAGAAGGCGGCGTTGCCCATGCGTGAGTGGGTCATCACCAGGGCGATGACCATGATCACCAGTGCCAGGCGCAGGCGCGCCTTGGGGCCCATCAGCAGTTCCAGCAGGCCGGTCCAGCTGAACGGGCGTCCGTCGCGCAAAGCCATCAGCAGGCCGATGCCACAGGCCAGGGTCAGCTCCAGGTAGCCCGCCAGGTGGTTGCGGTTGACGAAGGTGCCGGTGGCGTTGCCCTGGTAGCTGGTCTTGGGTGTCATCAGCAGCCATTCCACCCCGGAGAGGGTCATGAAGGCGCCCCAGAAGGCTTGCAGGGTGCCGCTGACCACCAGGGTGGCGAGCAACAGGGTCAGGCGCTTGCGGCTGGTGAACAGGGTGATGATCAGCCCGAACAGCAGGGTATAGGTGATGCCCAGCATCAGGTACTGGAAGGTGGAGCCGACGTCCACGCTCAGTCCGGCCAGCCACTGCACCGCCACCCAGCCCTGCCCCAGCGCGAGCAGCGCCAGCAACGGCCAGGCCGCTTTCAGCGAGCGGTGCTCGGCAAGCCCCCCGCCGCGTATCCGCGAGACGGCCCACAGCGCCGTCAGCCCCCCGGTGAACAACACCATCAGGCCCACCGCCCAGTCGCGATTGCTGCCCAGCGGCAGCGGTAGCCATACCAGCAGGAAGAGTGTCGCGGCGATCAGCGGCCGCTCGAAAGGCGTGGCGGAATGTGACATGGCGGGGGCTTGGATTAGGCCGGTCTGGGTGGCCGGGAATTGTAGAGGTTTCAGGCCACCGAGACCATCGGGCCGCAGGACAAGCGGCCGGCGGCGTTCGGACGGCTCGCTGGTCGAACGGCGTATAGGGGATTAGCGGCAGCCAGCCGGGATTAATGAATTTCAACCGCTCGTCGCGAGCCACCGTTCGTCCGAATCGAAAGCCCGCCGGCTCTGTCCAGTCATAAGCGGACCGGGAATGCCCGTCCGCTTATGAGGAGCTGGAGGGCCGGTCAATGCGGATGAACTACGAGAGCGATAAGAAAAAGAAACGCGCTGGCGTTGTGGCAGGTGGCGGAAGCAGAAGCATCCTGATGGCAGGTCTTGCATTGCTGGCGCTAGGCGGATGTGCCAGTCAGCAGCCGTCGGGCCAGCCGGAACCGGTGGCGCGCACCGAGGCGCTGATTCATGTGCGGCTGGTGGATGAGATCGACTACAAGCCGGGCACCCATGCGTTCGGCAAGACGCAGTGCGCCAATAACGTGTGCGTGGTCGAATTGCTGAAAAGCCATTACCCCTATTGCTTGGGCCACGAGATCCGCCACGTCTTCGAGGACAGCTGGCACGCCGGGCGGGAGTCGCTGGAGAGCTGCTGAGCCTGCCGCTTGGGCGCGCGGCAGGCTTGCCGCGCGAGCTCTGTGTGAAGCCAGCCCCTGTTCCGCCTCGCCGATGCTCGGCGGCCAGCCGCTCGCTCGCGTTCTGCTTGGCTTGCTCCTGTTTTCCCTTGATGATCGGCAATGATAGCTTTGCAAGACTGCGCTTATCGCAGCGACCTCTGCCCGAGGTGTTTCAGGCGCGCACCGTAAAGGATGACGCATGAGTCTCTCCAAGTCCTCGCCAGACCCTTCCGACTCCCAAAGGCCGCTTGCCGAAACCATTGGGCAAAAGCTCTCGGACGAAATCCTCGCCGGGCAGATCCAGCCGGGGACGCGTCTGGACGAAGTGCTGCTGGCGCGGCGCTTTGGCGTCTCGCGCACCCCGGTGCGTGAAGCCTTGCGGGCCCTCAGTGTCACGGGGCTGGTGGCGCACCGGCACAGGCGTGGCGTCTTCGTCGAGGCGATTCCCGAAGAGCGCCTGGCCGAGATGTTCGAGTACGCTGCGGAAATGGAAGCCCTGTGCGCCTACATGGCCGCCCTACGCATGACGCCTGAGCAGCGCGAAACGCTGCTCGCTCTGCACCGGGCAAGCTATGAGCATATCCATAGGGAAAACATCGAGGCCTATGCCAGCGCGAATGTCGCCCTGCACGAGGCCATTTGCCACGGCTGCAACAATCGCTACCTGATCGATGCGGCTTTGGCGGCCCGGGCCCGCGTCGTGCCGTATCGGCGTGCGCAATTTCGCATAGCGGGGCGGTTACCCGACTCCTTCGCGGAGCACGATGCACTGGTCAAGGCGTTGTTGGATGGACGTGCCCAGGAGGCCTCGCAGATGGTCCGCTCCCATCTGAGAACGTCCCATCGCATGTCGCTGCGCTATATGGCAGCGGCGCGAAGGGCCGCCTCCGCGTGACGAGATGGGGGCGAGAGGCCCGGCCCAACGATGACCTGCCTCGCATTGTGCTTCGTTCAGAAGGAGAGATTCGCCGTCGGGTCGGCCTTTGGGCATAAGCCAGGCCTGCTCGGGGGGCAGGCATGACCCGACGGCGAGACAGGCCATGGGCCTGCCCGCCGACTCGACTAGCCTCGCTGCTCCAGCGCTGCCTCGATGGGCTCTGGGAAACGAGTCGCCATGAAGCCGTGGAATTTCTCCAGCTTCGCTTCCGAAACCGGCCTGGTCGACAGCGACACGCCATAGAACACCACGGCGCTGGTCAAGAAGCCCCACATGGCCGGACCGATGCTGCCAGGGGTGTAGGCGCTCAGGCCGAACTGCAGCGCCAGCATCACCACCGTGCCCGATAGCATCGCCCAGAACGCCCCGGTCTCGCTGGCGCGCGGCCAGAACAGCGCGCCCAGCAGCGGCATCAGGAAAACCAGCGCCAGACCGACACCGATCGAGGCCAGGGGGATCAGCAGCTGTCGGCCCGCCTCGGAGAGCGAGAACAGCACGACCGCTACCACAAAGCCGACTTCGAAGCCGCGACTGGCCCTGAGCATCTGCTTGTCGCTACCCGCCGAGGCGCGCTGCCGATAGTAATCGCGGCAGTATACGGAGGACGCCGAAATGATCTGACTGTCCAGCGTCGACATGCCCGCGGCGAAGACGGCCACCACCAGCACCGCCCCCATGATCGGCAGGAAATTGGCGTAGATCAGCGGCACCAGGGCATCGGAGGAGAAGCCCTCCGGCAGCGGCAGATCCATGCCGATCGCCAGGAAGCCGATGACGGCCCCGCTGAAGGTCACCACGAACAGTGCCAGTATCGAGGCGAGTACCGAACTGGTCACCAGGGTCTTCGGCGAGTCGGCCATGTACAGGCGCTGCCACAGGTGCGGCGTCAGGATCCAGCCGAATGTCCATAGCAGCATCAGGGTGACATAGCGGCCGCCGCTGCTCTGCTCGTCAAAGGCGAACTTGCTGGGGTCGGCCGCCACTGCCGCACTCCAGCCGGTGCTCCAGCCGCCTGCCCAATGGACCATCAACGCCGCCGTGGCGATCAGCAGCGCGGCGAAGATGAAGCCCTGGATGGTGTCGGTCCAGACCACCGCCCGGCTGCCACCGAAGACCGCATACAGGGCCACGCAGATCGCCAGGCCGAAGATGCCCATCTCATAGCGGATCAACCCGCCGGAGATACTTTGCAGGGCGATCGAAATCCCCGACAGCTGGATCGCCGCATAGGGAAACAGCACCAGAATGCAGACGATTCCGGTCAGGAGGCGCAGGCGGCGGCTGTCATCGTAATAATCGGATAGCAGATCAGCTGGCGTGATGTAGCCGTACTGCTTGCCCAGCCTCCAGATGCGGGTCCCGATCAGCATCACCAGGACCGGCCCCATGGAATTGAAGAAGCCGAACAGTAGCCATTCGACGCCCGTCAGGTAGAAGGTCCCCGGGCCTCCCAGGAACGCGAAGGTACTGAACCAGGTGGCGAACAGCGTGCCGACCAGCATCACCAGATTCGTATTGCGGCCCATCAGGAACCAGTCGGTGGCATCCCCCTGCTTGTTCTTGCGGAAGGCGAAGAAGCCGATGACGAACATCAGCACCATGTAGGCGGCGATCCCGCCCAGGGTCAACAGCGTTGTCGAAGTCATGCGTCGTTTCCTGCGCTCAGCGGTCGTCTTTGTTCATTTCCGAGTCCGCCCAGGGGCGGGCGCGGCGCAGATAGAAGACCCAGGCGAACAGGCAGTTGGAGGTGAACACCACATAGGAATAGAAAATGGTGCCGGGCAGGATATTGCCGACCATCTGCGCACTGTTGCCGATGCCTATGAACAAGGGGAGCAAGGTGAGCACCACATTGGCCATGGCCCAGCCGAACATCAGCTTTCCGAAGCGGCTGCGTGGCACGATCCCCAGCAGAGGGGCGCATGTCTTGTAGGAGGGCATTGCCCGATCGACCGGCGGCCGTACCGCCGACATCGCACTGGATTTCTGCATGCTGACCTCTCGTGTTCAGTAGAAGGAGGGAAGGGGGCGAGGAGTCTCCTCCCGGTCAACGGAGACGGGCTCGGTACTTGACGCAGGCGGCGCGTCGTTGAGGAATCGCGCGGGTGGCTGAGGGGTCCGATCGACATGCAACCTGAACAGGTCGAAGCGGTTGTAGCCGCCGGATATATCGTGGAACTGCTTGGGCTCTATGCAGGCGTTGAGGTCGATATCGACATAGGCGATGGTCTCCTCGTTGTCGTCGGTACCGCCGATACGGTTTCCCGCCGGGTCCAGCACCATCGAGACGCCACGCGGCGTCGCTTGCAGCAGTTCGTGCACGGACGGGTCACCGCCGGCGACCTGCTCGATGATCTCGTCGGTCAGGCAGCCCGATACCACCACATTGAACACCTTGGCTTCGAATGAATGCGCCGCCGCGCGGATGCGGATGGCTTCCGCCAGGTTGTAGTTCGTCGCGTCCCGCGGATCGCGCGTCGGCCAGGCCGGGGGATAGGTGGAGATGTGCAACTGCTCGCCCTGGGCGATCAGCGCATAGCGGGCCAGCGGATTGGTGTTCTCTCCGCAGATGAGCGCTCCGATACGGCCGATCTCGGTGTCCACCACCTCCAGGCCGGCGGCGTCGCCGGGCGCCCAGACGAGCTTTTCGTAATAGGTCGGCACGATCTTGCGGCGGTGGTTGAGCAGGCGCCCATCGCGGCCGTACAGCGCATTGCTGTTCCAGATGCAGCCGACACTGGCTGCGGTGCCCTCGTTGAAGCCCATGGACACGAAGATATTGGAGCGCCGGGCAGCCGCAGCGATCTGGGCCATCTCCGGCCCGTCGATCTTCGGACTGTTCTGCGCCAGACGCACGAAATAGTCATGGTTGTAGATCGGAGCGCGGATCGCCGCCCATAGTGGAAACGCCGGGATATAGGTTTCCGGAAAAACCACCATATCGGCCCCGGCCTTGGCAGCCTCGTCGATGACGCTGCAGGCTTTTGCGGTAGTGGCGGCCGCATCCAGAAAGACGGGGGCGACTTGGGCAAGCCCAACCTTGAGTTTTGCCAGGCTCATAAGCTCTCCATATCTGGTCCATTGAAAAATGGAGAGCTGCGATATTCATGCCAAATTCAAGTTATTGATAACTATACAACTTCCTGGATGCCCTTGCTGATAGGCGGCACAGTTGAGGTCCCTCTAGCGAGGGTTGCACGAACTTGGTGCGCTTTTGGCGATCCTGTATACATGAGTTGCTGCTTAATAGCCGAGGAGGCCAGGCTGAATACCAGCGCTCCGACGTGCGGTTGCGGAACTACGAGAGCGATAAGAAAAAGAAAAGCGCTGGCGTTATGGCCGGTGGCAGAAGCAGAAGCTTGGGCCGCGAACCGCCTCGCCGATGTCGCCGGCCGCTCTAGCTCGCGTTCCTCTTGCTTGCTCAAACTGCGCGGCTACCGATGTGTTGGAAGCGCCCTTGCGGCGCTTTTTTTTGTGATTGATGTCGCATTTTCAGGGGTTCGGAGCCTGCTGACGAGCGGTCATCAAGAAGCGATTCCGCCTACCGATAGCCATGATCACAGGCCCTTGATGAAGGGGGTCGGTAATATTTTGACAATTAATCCCCTGTGATTTATAAGGCTACGCCGCTGTGATCGGATCACCCAAAAGGTGACGCCGATCACAGCGAAAAACCTTGCTTTTACCCCTCTCGAGAAAAACGACCTTAGTTCTCTTTGATTCTCCTGCCGTGTGGGTGGGCTTCGGCCGGCCTGAAAAAGCTGTGATGTAAAAACAAACACTTAGCGACAACAACGAACATTCCCAACCAGCCCATGTAGTCAGGGGTTTTATGCCATATACGGATGCGCCTTCCAGAACCTTGTTCTGCGCCCTCGGTTTTGCTCTTCTCACCACCAGCAGTCTGGTCAGCGCCGCGGATATCGTGGACGCAACAGCCAGCCAGGCCGCTCAGGCCAGCGTGATGGTCAGTCAGGTGAGCTTCAGCGGTAACCGGACCTTCACGGCCGATCAACTCAGCGCGTTGATCGCCCATGACATCGGTCGGCCCATGACGCTGAAGGACATGAGAGACCTCGCCGAAAAGATCCAGCAGCACTACCACGCGTCCGGCTACCGGCTGGTCAAGGTGGTCGTGCCGGTTCAGGACTTCGCCAATCAGCAAGCCCTGCAGCTGGTGGTGATGGAAGGCTGGCTCGGCAACATCAAGGTCATCGGCAACCAGCGCTACAGTGACGAACGCGTCGCCGCCGCCTTGCGCGCCACGGGCGTGGTGGAATCCGAGACCTTCGCGCTGGAGTCGGTGGAGCGGGCCCTGACCCGGCTGAACCGGCAGTCCGGTATCGAGGTGCGGTCGACGCTGCAGCCGGGCGAGGAAACCGGGTCCACCGACCTGATCGTCGAGGTCGAAGAAGCGCCGCGCATCCAGGGCGCCATCGAGGCCAACAACTATGGCAACGAAACCACTGGCGAGCACCGTCTGATTCCCAGTATCCGCCTGGCCAACCTGACCGGCCGGGGCGATGAGCTCAACGCGCTGGCGATGACGTCCATCGGCCAGGGCGATGTGAGCTTCCAGTACATCGACTACGCCGTCCCGGTCAACGCCCTGGGCACCAAGGCCCGCGCCTATTATTCCCAAGGCAACGTCACCGTGGGCCGCGAGTTCCGCGTGCTGGATATCGAGGGCGACAATCGCAGCTGGGGCCTGGGCGTGTCCCACGATTACATCCGTTCGGCCCGCAACATCTACAGCGTGGAAGGCTGGCTGGAGTCGCAGGACCTCGAGCAGAAAATGCTCGGCATCGTCTCCTCGGAAGACCAGATCCGCAAGCTGCGCCTGCGTTTCGGCCTGGACAGGACCGACCTGTACGGCCGCACCCTGGGCTCGCTCGACCTGCACCAGGGGCTTGGCGAGATGCTGGGGGGTATGGATGACGAGTCGTCGCTGTCCAGCCGCAGCTATGCCCGCGCCGACAACAGCTTCACCAAGCTGTCTTTCGACTTGGTCCGCCTGCAGCGCCTGTCCCCGCGAGTGGTGATGATTCCGCGTCTGTATGGCCAGTACGCGTTCGACTCGCTGGTCTCCAGTGAGCAGTGGGCCATCGGTGGTATCACCTCGGTTGCCGGCCATCCCTCTTCGGTCTACTCCGGCGATCACGGTTTCACCGCCAGCCTTGAAGGACGTTATTCACTGTTCAGCGATAACGACCGCTATCAACTGTTCTCCCGCCTGGATCACGGGCAGGTTTACATCAAGCAGCCCTTCATCGATCAGGACGACAGCCAGGACCTGACCGGCGTCACCTTCGGCCTGCAGGCTCGCCCGCTCGACAGCGTTGACCTGCGTCTGGACTGGGCCCTGCCGATCGGTGACAAGACCGACAAAAGCTCTTATCTCCACGCTCAGCTGCGCTACCGCTTCTGATCCGACCGACTCCCACTCTTAGGGCAAGCATTCATGGCTCGTAAAAGCAAATCTCGCAAGAACAACGGACGTCAATCGGTCATCACGGCGGTGTCGGTTTCGCTGCTGGGCTGCGGTTCGGCGGCAGTCGCCGGTCCGACCGGTGGCGTCGTGGTGGGCGGTAACGCGACCATCGATACCAGTGCACTGAACAGCACTGTCATCAACCAGTCGAGCGCCAAGGCGGTGATCAACTGGAACGACTTCAGCATCTCGGCGGGCGAGCTTGTTCGCTTCGTCCAGAGCCACGGTAACCAGGCCGTCACGCTGAACCGCGTAGTCAGCGATCAGATGTCCAATATCCAGGGCGCGCTGGTTGCCGATGGCAACATCTTCCTGATCAACCCCAACGGCATCCTCTTCGGCGCCAACGCCACGGTCGACGTGGCGGGCCTGCTGGCCACCACGCTGGATGTGAACCCTGACGCCTTCATGAACGGCGACAGCCTGTCGTTCGACTCGGTCATCGGCAAAACCCACGCCTCGGTGGAAAACCGTGGCCGGCTGCAGGTGGGCGATGGCGGTTTCGTCTATCTGGTCGCGCCGAAGGTGGACAACTCCGGCCATATCATCGCCAACGTTGGCCGGGTGACCATGGCCGCGGGGGATCGTTTCAATGTCGATCTGAGCGGTTCGGGCCTGGTCAACTTCAATGTCTCGGCCGACGCGCTGGGCAGTGCCGCCACTGAACTGCAGAGGACCGGCGTCAATAACCGCGGCAAGATCACGGCGCAGAGCGTATTGCTGGCCGGTAACGAGGCCAGCGGCCTGATGTCGTCGGTGGTCAATAACAGCGGTGTCATCGAGGCGACCTCGCTGGACATCAGCGCAGCCGGGATTGCGCTGAGCGCCGGCACCGGGATCGGCGACAACCAGGGCAGGATCGTTGCCGGCGAGGCCACTCTGACCGCCACCGATACCCTTACCACCCAGGCCGGCAGCAGCCTCCGCGCCGGCACGCTGAACCTGGAAACGACTGCCGAAGGTGCCTCGATCGGCCAGGAAGGCAACGCGCTGCGGGTCGATGCCGACGTACTGAACGCTCGGGCCAATAACGGCCACGTGATCATTACCGACGTCGCCGGCGGGGTCGCCCTGGGTGAAATCAGCACCGGTAACAAGGACGCCGACCACCAGCGTCGGGTGATCCTGCGCAGCGAGGGTGGAAGCCTGACCTCCGCCGATCCGAGCAAGGTCAACGTCACCGGCTGGGCGGCCAACCTCGAGGCCGACGGGGCCATCGGCAGCGCGGTCCATGGGATCACCACCAATATCGACGTACTCAGTGCCTCGACCCAGAACGGCGGTATCCATATCGAAGATCAGCAGGGAGAACTGCTGGTCGGTACCGTGACTGCACGCGAGTCTGTGATGATCAATGGCGCGCCCAACGCAGTGGCGGCCATGAGCAACGCCGAAGGCAATATTGTGCTCACCAATGGCAGTGCGGGCACCATGGACGTCACCCTTC
Organism: Stutzerimonas tarimensis; assembly: GCF_042648805.1. Classification (NCBI taxonomy): domain Bacteria; kingdom Pseudomonadati; phylum Pseudomonadota; class Gammaproteobacteria; order Pseudomonadales; family Pseudomonadaceae; genus Stutzerimonas; species Stutzerimonas tarimensis. The sequence continues at coordinate 700,622 of NZ_JBHRXZ010000022.1, forward strand.
GTTCGAAGGGCGACATGTTCCTTTCGGGCTCGGTATCCACCGGCAACGGCCTGACGCTCTCTTCCGAGCAGGGCAGCCTGTACAACGCTGGCGATGCCTCGCGGTTGGTGGGCAAGACCATCAATCTGGACGCGGGCAAAGGCATCGCCCTGGCCGACCGGCCTATGCAGGTGGAGAGCGAAATCCTCAATGCCCAGGCCAGGGACGGTGGCGTCCACCTGAGGGAAGGAATGGGGGTGGCTGTTGGCAGCGTCATCGCCAGCGGTACGGATAACGATGTTTCCATCACCGCCGAGCAAGGCGATATCCGCCTTGGCAGCGTCGTCGCGGACGGCGGGACGGTGAGCGTCACCAGCAGCAACGGGTTCATCCTGGACGATAACGGCAACGCTCTCAACGTGCGCGCCGAAGAGCTGACGATGCGCGCCAACAACGCCATCGGCACCTCGGCGAACAGCATCGAGACGTCCGTGGGCAAGATCACCGCGGAAACGCTGACTGGCTCGGCCGGTCTCTACCTGAGCAATAATCGCGCCCTGAGCAGCCTGAACGCCGCCACGGTCGGGGGTGATGCCAGGGTCGACGTGCCCGGCGGGCAGTTCTTCTTCAATCGAAGCAACAGCCAGTTGTCTTTCTCCGGCCCGGGTGGCCTGGACCTGTGGTTCGCCAACAACGGCGGCAGCATTGTGGTTCAAGCCATGAACCTGGGCGCCGACAAGAGCCTTTCGCTGAGCAGTCTGAACAATATCACCCAGGGCGGCCCGGGGGCGCTGGTCGCCCAAGACGTGACGCTTACCGCAGGCGGCAACATTGGCGCGCTCGGCAGCGCACTGCGCACCGGCACCCAGAACCTGGTGATGACCAGCCGCACCGGCACCATCAATGTCGACAACCTCAATGCCGGCCCGCTCAGGCTTACCGCATCGGCCAACGGCACCCAGGGTGCCGTGACCCTGAAGCAGCACGGTGACCTGATCGTCGACTCGGTGATGGCCAAGGCCGCGGTGGACCTGAGCGCGGGCGGCCTGCTCCTGGCCGGCTCTACGCCCAGCGGCGTGAACGTGACTGCCGGCTCGATGAAGCTCGAGGGTGCTGCGATCGGCGCGGATGGCCAGCCATTCGTGTCCAGCGTCGCCGGCCCGGTCACCCTGAGCAGCCAGGGCGACATCCACCTGGCCAACACGGGCGCGATCAGCCTGCTGAATGCCACGGCGGGCGGCCGCATGCTGGTCAGCAACAGTGGTGACGTGGGCGTTGGCCGGCTCGAAGCGGGCCAGTCGATCAAGTTCGATATCAGCGGTGCGGCCAGCGATGCCAACGGCGGCGGCATCAATTTTATCGCCTCCGGCCTGGAGGTCGCCAGCCGCGCGTTCGGTACCAAGGACGAGGCGCTTGAGCTGCATGTCCAGAGTCTGACCATCGATACGGTCAGTGGCGGCATCTATGCGACCAACCTGGGCGGCCAGCCGCTGGCGCTGGTCCGCGCCACCACGGGCGGAACCGGCAGCGATATCCGCATCGAAAACGCAGGCGACATCGGCCTGGGCGTGGTCAACGCCAGTGGCAACAATGTTGTTCTCAGCAGCGGCGGCGCGATTGAAGATGCCCGTGCGCCGGGTGTCAGCGCCCCCAACGTCAGTGCCCGCTCGCTGGATATCAGCGGTGCCGGCGGCGTCGGCATGCAGGGCGATCTGTCGCTGGACGTCAGCTTCCTCTCTGCCGCGGGCGGTTCCACGGGGGTGAAGGCGGCCAACGCCGGTGCCATCGCGGTGGACAGCACCTCGCTGAGCGGCAAGGGGCACAGCGAAATCTCCATCATCGCCACTGACATCACCGTGCTGAACGGCAATGGCGGCACCATCACCATGGAGGGCGGTCGGCTGACCATGACCGCCACCACGGGCAATATCGTCTTTCTCAACCAGAACGACACCATCTACCTGCCAGGTGGCGGCAGCATCACCCTGACGGCGATGGGCAAGTCGGAGCTGGACGGCTACAACGGCGCCATTGTCGCCGGCAACCTGAGAACCGACGGGGGAGATATCCGTCTGCAGGCCGAGTCGAACATCACCATCGGCATGCTCGACGCCGGCAATGCCGGTAACGTCTCGGTGCTGTCGCGCAATGGTGTCATCATCGACGGCAACGGCAGCAGGGAAAACATTCGCGGCAATATCGTCACCCTGGAGGCCAGCACGCCCACGCGCCGGGATGCCGAGCTTTCCCGCGATACCGCGATCGCCGACTTTTCGGCCAAGGGCGCGGAGGCCAACGCCAAGCAGTTCGACCTGGGAATCCTTATCCAGCAGCTCCAGGCCTACGAGAACCAGCTGTCCAACGCGCTGTCGCAGAAGCAGCAGGCTGCCCTGAGCGAATGGATCATTCAGCGCGACACCGACTCGCTGGAGTCCAGGGTGAACACCGCGCAGAATGTGGTCGACGGCCTGAATACGGCGCTCAAGGCACTGTCGCTGGTGCGCAACGCGGCGGAATTCGTCTCTGGCGCGGCGCAGGCCATCCCGTTCTCGGGGGATGGTGGTACCGGTGCGGTCGCCGCCTCGCTGAACGTGGCGGTGTCGGTGGCGGAGCTGGCGCTGGACAGTTATGAGCGCTATTCGCTTGGCCCGATGGCTTCGGATCTCGACGCCCTCTACAACATGCTCGACGTGGCCAAGGCGCTGCACGGCGATGCCAATACCAACCTGAACATGGCCCAGGTCCTGCGCGACACGGTCATGACGTCCAAGCAGATGGCTGACCTGGCGGTGTTCAAGGCGAACACCGCACGCGACGCCAGCGAGCAGATCCGTCGCCAGGCGGTGTACGCCTACGACCTGAACAAGGACATCGACAGCTCTGCCGCCAAGCCGCTGGGTATTTCGGCCAACCAACTGAACGTCAATTCCAACGGCACGCTGAATACCAGCCTCTATCTGGAAACCCAGGGGCATCTGGGGCTGGGCAATATCACTGTGGCCGTGGGCCAAGAGATCATTGCCAAGGCCGCGCAGGATCTGAATGTCGTTGGCACTGTCAGCAGCGATACCTTCATCGGCCTGCAGGCCGGCGGCGCCATTCAAGGCGCGGGCGGCTCGCTGGTTACCCCTGATCTGCAGTTGCGGGCCGGCCAAGGCATCGGCACCCAGCAAGCTGTCCAGACGCAGGTGGACCGTCTGGCCGCCGCCGCGGGTCATGGCGGCGTCAACATCGTCAACCGCAACCAGGGCGCGGCCTTGACCGTCGCCGCGCTAGGCGATGTGCAAGGTGTATCCGGTGCCGGTCATATCCGCCTGGATACTGACGGCTCGCTGGTCCTCAACCAACTGGTCAAGGACACCAGCGCGCTGCATACCGTCACGCTGAACAGCGGAGACGATATCGTCGATGGCAACGGCCAGGAGCGTAACGTCGAAGCCGCGCGGCTGGTGGTGAATGCCAAGGGCAATGTCGAACTCGACACGGAAGTCGCCGAGCTGGAGGCCCGCATCAGCGGCAAGGGTGACTTCACCCTGCGCGAAGCGAGCGACCTGCTGGCCCGCGACGTATCGCTGAGCGATGGCGACCTCGTCATCGACGCCGCCGGCCATCTGACCGTGGGCAGCCTGACGGCCGACGCGGTCAGCCTGACCGCGGGCGGCCGTATCGACGACGACCAGGATAACGCCACGCTGATCGTGGCCGACAAGCTGGCACTGAAGTCCCTGCAGTCCATCGGTGCCACCGGGGCCTATGGCCAGCGTGCGCTGGATACTCAGGTCAACAGCCTGACGGCGCTTGCCAGTGGTGAGATCAATATTGCCGAGCAGGACGACCTGAAGGTCATCCGCGTCGAGACCGATCACGGCAACGTCACCCTGAGCAGTGCCCAGGGCTCGCTCGACATCGACAGCGTTTCCACCGGGGCCGATACCATCAGCGTGATCGCCGCCCAGGGGATCAACAACGTCCGCGAGGATGAAGCCGCCAACCTGACGGCTGCCAACCTGGCGATGAGGGCCGGTACCGGGATCGGTGCGGGCAAGGCGCTGAATGTCAGCGTCCAGAACCTCGAAGCCGAAGGCGGCAATGGTGGCGTCCGGGTCACGGACCTCGACGGCGACCTGCGTATCGGCGGGGTGACTCCCAACCTTGGCGCGCCCGCGCTGCACGGCGTGCGGGCAACCGCTGGCGATATCGAGGTGCGCACCCGCGAGGGCGCGCTGAGCGTGGCCGAGGCCGTCGTCAATGAGGGCAGCGGCAACATCGTCCTTGGAGCCGCTGGCGCGATCACTCTGGACCAGGCCGTGATCGGCCAGGCGAACATCGCTGTGACGGCAGGGGGTGATTTGCAGCAGAACGCCAACCTGCTGACCGAGGCGGGCGACATCCGCGTCGCGGCGGGTGGTCAGCTGTCGATGGCTGCCGCTACGCTCACCAGCGTCACAGACACCGGTGATGTGTCCTATCTGGCAGGCGGCGACCTGCAGGTCAGCCAGATCGAGGCCGCTCGGGGCGAGGTGCAACTGGGTGCGACCGGAGGGGCGATCAGTGGGCATGGCAACGGCGCCCAGCACGTGGTCGGCCAGTCGCTGATGGCGACCGCGGCAAGCGGTATCGGTAGCATGGTCAGCGTGCTGAAAACCCGCGTCGACAGCATCATCGCGACGCTGACCGGCGCGGGTGACATCCACATCGCTGAAGCCGATTCGGTGCGCCTGGCTCAGGTCAGCAACGCCAAGGGTTCGGTGGCGATCCACGCTGCGGGTGATCTGACCGCTGAGTCGGTCCAGGCGACTGCCGTCGAGCTGGTATCGAGCGGTAACCTGGTCACCGCCGATGGCGGCCTGATCCAGGCCGATGATCTCGAGGTTCGCGCGGTCAATGGCGTGGATATCCGTACTCGGGCGAATTCGGTGACCGCGTCTGTGACCGGCACCGGTGATCTGCGTATCAGCGAAACCGGGGCCGCGACCCTCGCGGCCCTCTCGACGGCCGATGGCAACATCCATGTCGACGCTGCCGGACGCCTCGCCGTGGACAGCGTGCAGGCCGCAACCGGCACGGTGACCCTGAACTCCGGCGACGCCATCGTCAGCCAGCGTTCGGCAACCACACCGGCGGACGCCATCGTCGGCAGCCGCATCACGCTCACCGCTGCAGCCGGTATCGGCAATGGCGAAGGGGGTGCGCTGGATGTCGCGGCCGATCGCCTCACGGCGATCAGCGGCAACGGCGACGTACGCCTGAGCCAGTCCAAGGCGGTCATGCTCGATACCCTGGTGGCGAGCAATGGCAACCTCGATGTCAGGGTGCTGCAGGGCAACGCCACGCTGGGTACTGTCGAGGCCGGTGGCGACGCCAGCCTGCGGGTAAACGAAGGGGCCTTGCTGGATGACGGCGATGCCGGCACGCGTATCGCCGCGCGTCACCTCGAGCTGTTCGCGGCCGACGGCGTCGGCCATCCCGGAGCGGCGCTGCAGACCCGGGCGGCTACCCTGACGGCGCAGGTCTCCCGCCAGGGCGATATCGTGATAGACGAACTGGACGGATTGGCTAGCCTGACGGCAAGCACTGCCGCAGGGAACGTCAGCCTGCGCAGCGCGAGCGGCGACATTGGGGTCAACCGCGTCGAGGCGGCCGGCCATGGCGTAAGCCTCCTTGCCGAAACGGGTGCCATTCGTGACGCGCTGAGCGGGACGGCCAACAACATCACGGCGGATCGCCTGGTGGTGAAGGCTGCACAAGGCATCGGCCTGCCGTCCAACGCGCTGGACGTTACCGTCGGGAGCCTCGCGGCGTCGGGCGGCAAGGGTGGGGTGTACATCAATAGCCTGTCGGCCGACACGCTTAGCCTCGACTCGGTCGATGGCGGTGCGGCACTTGAGGCAACGGGTGGCAACATCCTGCTGACCACGGCCGGTGCGCTCGAGGTTGCCGACGCTGTCCGCAACAGCGGTGGCGGCAATGTTCGTCTGGACGCTGGCGGCAGCATCAGCCAGGAAAGCGATATCGTTGCGACGGGAGCGGGCAACGTGGCGCTACGAAGTGGCGACCGCATCATCATGGGCGATGCGAAAACCACTACCGGTAGCGGCAACATCAGTTATCAGGCCAAGACTTCGCTGGCAATCAGTGAAATCGAAACCAATAACAAGGTGGGCGGTGGCCGCGTGACCTTCATTGCGCCGCAAATCATAGACAATATGCCGGGTGTGGCCAACGTCAAGGGCTGGGTGGTTGATCTTGATTCGCGTTCGGCGAGTACTCCGCTGATCAGGGAGCTGCTCGGCGAGACGGCGGATGCCGCGCTGGTACGTCTGGATTACCGTCCCATCGGCGGCAATCTGGCGGAAAGCCGCCGCTTCATGGAGGCCTTGTTCCGGCCGGCGCAGGGTTTGAGCGCCGCGGTTGTCGGAGCGGGTCCGTTGACCGGTCGCGATATGGTTACTGGCCCTGCCTTCGCTGAAAATGCCGACGGCGAGATGGTCTACAACAAGCGATAAGCATTCGCGCGGCAAAGGAGAAACCCGCCAGGCTCATGCCTGGCGGGTTTTTTACTTTACGGTCAGTACTTCTTTTCGGTCAGGCCATCGTCGAGGCGACCTGTACCGTCGCGCTCGATGTCGACATCGGTCTTGCGCACGTTGTCGCGAATGGTTTCTTCGTGCTGGGTGGTTTCGGTGCCCACCCGGACTTCTTCGACGACCCGGGCGGTCTTTTCCACGACGGGCTCTTCCGCGGTTTCCTGGATCTCGAACGAGCCTTCCTTGAAGTTGGACAGCTCATCGGGAGAAGCGGCGCGGTCGACCGGGGTGCGCTGGATGTCGGCGTGCTTTTCGCGCAGGCTCACAGTCTCTTCGACCGGGCGCTCTGTGATATGGGAGACGACGCGGACGCGGCCGTTGTTTCGCTCGCGCTTGCCGACCTTCAGCTCTTCTTCCATCACCGGAATGCTCTTGCCGGTGCCACCGGAGATGCCGCCGCCTGTGGTCATGCCGGTGTTGACGGCGCTGTCGGTTCCCATGCCGGCACTGGCGTCGAAGGCGGTCGGGGTGCCGCTGGCATCGTCGCTCCAGCTGGCGCTGCGCTCGTCGATGTCGAAGGCGCCGTTGCGCTCCATGATGTCGACCACTTCGTCTTCGAGGGCATCATCGACTACCACGGTCATCACCGTGGAACCCCGGCGGACGGCTTCGGGGTAGCTGTCGGCATAACGGCTGTCGGTGGAATCGTTGCCGAACAGCGACTTGAAGAAATCACTGATCTTGTCGCCTACGGTTTCATCGTCTCGGCTACCGCCCATTTCGACTTCTCGCGCTTCGCTGCGGGTGCCGGTCAGGGTATCGCCCGTTGCATCGGCGGTATTGGAGGCGGCCAGGCTGATATCGGTCTGGGAAATACCCTTGCTCATCAGCTCGGTTTTAACTATTTCTGCTTCGCTGTAATTGTCGAATGCGGCTACGAGTGTGTGTTTCATATGTCACCTCTTGGTTATCTGAGCGGCTGGCTTAGACAGATAAATGCCGCTGGAAAGTTATCCACCCCTGTCGGCGCCCTGGCTTTCGGAAGGGTCCCGAGTGACTGTTACCCGTTCTTGCTTCAAGGTAACCGGTACTTCGGCGGTTTCTTCGCGAACCACACGCTGGATATGAAGTTCTTCCTTCAGTACCAGGCGTTTTTCCACGACCAGGATTTCCTCCAGGACGGGAATGATGGTGACGCCCTCTTCTTGCCGGACCTGAGGGATGTCATTCGGATCGACCTCGATTCCATGGACAATGCGATCGATTACCGTCTCTTCACGACGTAGCAGGTCAGAGGCGACGAAGTCTTCGTACTGCACCGATTTCTCCACCCGTACCCGTCCCGTTTCAACGGCTTGCTTACCCACCACAGCTTCTTCCGACATCACCGGAATCGTCTTGCCATCGCTGTCGTCGGGCCTTTTCTCTCGCATCACTTTGCTACCTCAGGGGAACTCGGTGTTCCTGAGTTGTTTGGCGATAGTCCCATCGGCGAGTTCAGAGCTTCTGATAAGCGGTTGGGGTTGAGATAAATGTGCCATCAAGCGAAGCGGATAAAATAATTATCTCGGGGGAGTAAGTCTGAACTTATATAAAGCCAAGCCGGTCGATTGGCTGGCTTTGAATAATATCTAGAAAAGGAATACCCCCATGCTCCACGACGATCCCTCAACCGTAACTCACCACTCGTCGACCAGTGCGCCTGTGCTTAAACGTATTTCATGGAGCGCTATATTTGCTGGCGTTGTAATAGCGCTCACTGTTTCGCTGATTCTGCATCTGCTCGGCACGGCGATCGGTACCGCCACCATCGACCCGCTGGAGGAAAGCAACCCGGTCGCCGGGCTGGGCTGGGGCGCGGCCATCTGGGTCGTGCTGACCGGCATCATTTCGATATTCGTCGGTGGTTGGGTCGCCGGCCGACTGGCCCAGCGCGAAGGCGGCATGCACGGCATTCTGGTGTGGGCAGTGGTATCGCTGGTCAGCGCCTACATGATCACCTCGGCGGTGACCGGCATCGTGCGTGGCGGCGCCAGCCTGGCCGGTAGCGGGCTGGCGGCGGCCGGCAGTGGCATTGCTGCAATGGCGCCGGCGGTGGGAGATCAGGTTCAGCAGGAGCTGGAAGAGCGCGGCATCCAGTTCGACCTGAGCGAATTGCGCAGTGAGCTGGAAACCGCCATGCGCCAGACCGGCAAGCCGGAGCTGCAACCCGAGAACATCGAGCAGGAAATGGAGATGGCGCAACAGGAGGCACAGCAGGCCCCTCGCCAGCCTGGCCCGACTGACCAGCAGCTGGATTCGCTGATGGATCGACTGCAGCAGCGCGGCAGCCAGGCGCTGGATGCCGCCGACCGTGAGGCGATGGTCAATCTGGTGCAGGAGCGCGGCAACATGAGCCAGGCCGAAGCCGAGCGCACTGTCGCCGAAGCCGAGCAGACCCTTGAAGAAGCCCGTGCCCAGTTCGAAGAGCTGCGCGCCGAGGCCGAGCAACGTGCCCGCGAAGCCGCCGAAGTCGCCGCCCGCCGGGTCTCCCAGGCCAGTTGGTTGCTGCTGGTGATGCTCATCATTACCGGGCTGGTCGGCGCCGCCGGTGGTGTCCTGGGCCGCCGCACCCAGCCGGCACCGAAGGTCGTCGCTACCTGAGGCTGGCTGGCAGTCCCGAACGCCGCGGTTGTTCCGCGGCGTTTTTGTGTGTGGCGCAGCCTAGCTTTCCGGCAGGTTGTCGAAGATCTTCGCCAGCACCTGGTTGAGCTTGCGGATCTGCGCTTCGGTCAGCCCCTCGAAGCTCTGGTGAAACAGCTCGTCGGTCACCTCATGCATGTCGTGGAAGACCTGCTGACCCTTATCGGTGATTGCCACCTGCGTGACCCGGCCGTCGAGGCTGCTCTGGCTGGTTTCCACCAGGCCATCTTCCTTCATTCGGTAGACGGTCTTGGTGACGGTGGACAGCTTGGCGATGGCGTGCACGGAGATTTCCGAAATGCTCGACTCGCCGTTCTCGTGGAGGATGTTGAGGATTCGCCAGCGGGGGATGTCCAGGTCGACTTTTTTCAGGCGTTTTTCCATGGCCATGGAATAACGACCGTATACCCGTGCAAGCCAGTAGAACGGAAAGTCTTCCTTGTGGAAGTCCTCGCTGGTGGGGTTGTAGCGACTGCGGCGTTTCTTCGGGATGGTCATGCGGGGGCAGGCTTGTTCGGGGCGGTGGGCAATCATAGACAATTCCGCGTGGTTCGGCCCATGGAGGCTGCCCTGGCATCGGCGCCACCGATTGCTGGCTGGCGCCGGGGCGGTTGGAGGATCACCAGCTGGCGCCGCGTTCGGCGTGCAGTTTGCGCACCATGGCATCGAAGAACTTGGTGGCGAAACCGCTCTCGCGGATCAGCATGGCGGTGAGATTGGCGCAGCGCTCGGCGATGCTGGCGGGCAGCGGGTTGTCCTCGCCGCCGTGGGCACCGGCGGCCACCTGGATCTCGGCGGCGCGCTGCACCGTCCAGAGCAGGAAGAAGGCTCTTTCGATGCTGCTTTCGCCGACCGCGACGCCGTGGTTGCGCAGGACCAGGATGTGCTTGTCGCCGAGGCTGTCGATCATCCGGCTCTTCTCGTCCTCGAACAGGGTAATGCCCTCGAAGGTGTGGTAGCCGACGCGGCCGTAGAGCTGCGCGCCATAGAAGTCGTCATGGGCGAAGCCGGCCTTTTTCTGGGCGATGGCCGAGACCGGGGTGGTGTGGGTGTGGATCACGCACTGGATGTCGTCCCGGGCGCCATGCACGGCGCTGTGCAGGGCAAAGCCCGCCGGGTTGGCATCGTAGGGTGATTCCTCCAGCTTGTTGCCTTCAAGGTCGACCTTGAGCAGGTTGGCCGGAGTGACTTCGGTGTAGTTCAGGCCGAAGGGGTTGACCAGGTAGTGGTGCGCCGGGCCGGGCAGGCGCGCCGAGATGTGGTTGAAGATGGTTTCGGTCCAGCCAAAGAAGTCCACCAGGTGGTAGCAATGGGCGAGCTGGTTGCGCAACGCCCATTCTCCGGCGCTGCAGTGGGCGGGCTTTTCGATCGCTTGCATGGGGTCGTCTCGTCGAGGGGTTAGGCGGGGCGATGGCGGCTGCGGCAGCGCGCCAGGGTAAGGATGTCGCGGGTCACTGGCATGGCCAGGCCCTGGTAGCCGGCCAGCTCCAGCACCGCATCGCCGATGGCGGCCAGTTCCAGCGGGCGGCCGGCTTCGTGGTCTTGCAGCATGGAAGTGCGCACCGCGCCCATGCCGGCGCCCAGGTCCAGAAAGGACTGCGGGTCGATGCTCACCCGCGCGCCATAGGCGGCGGCAGTGAGCAGGGCTTCATGGAGGATCTTGCCGGCCACCTGGCGCAGCTCGGGTTCGCCGTAAATCTCTTCCAGGGTCGCACCGGTGACCACCGACAGTGGGTTGGAGGTGAGGTTGGCGATGATCTTGGTCCACAATTGGTCGCGGATGCGGTCGGTGGCGCGGGCCTCGATACCGGCCCCTTCGATCAGCGCGCGGACCTGCTCGAGTCGAGGGCTCAAGCGATTGTCCGGTTCGCCAAGGATCATCAGGTGCGGATTGCCTGAACGCACGGTCCCGGGGGCTTCTACCTCGGCGGTGATGAACACCACGCAGCCGAGCAGGTGTGCGGGGTCCAGTGCGGCAGCGAGGGTGCCGTCGGGGTCGACCGCTTCGACACGCTCGTTGGCGAAGCGGCCTGTCTCGCCATGGAAATACCACCAGGGCACGCCGTTGACCACCGGGACCACGACCGTCTCAGGGCCGATCAGCGGGGCGAGGCCCGGCAGCAGCCCGGCCAGGGCCGGGGCCTTGACGCAGAGAAAGATCAGGTCCTGTTCGCCGAGGGCGGCGCAGTCGGCTTCGGCGCGGACCGCCACCTGATGTGTCCCGTCCAGATCGGTGAGGCGTACGCCCTGCTCGCGCAGCGCCGCCAGGGTGTTGCCTCGGGCCAGCAGGCTGACCGGCTGGCCGCTGGTGCCGAGGCGCGCGGCCAGGGTGCAGCCGATGGCGCCGGCGCCGACGATGCACAGGCGGGGAAAGGGGGATGACATGCTGTTCTCCAGAATCGGCGCGGGCGGCTCAGGTCGCCAGCATTTCCTGATGCTTGCCGGACAGACCGAGGTAGGCCTCGATGATCCGCGGGTCGTCGGCCATTTGCTGCGCCGGGCCTTCCATCGCCACCTGGCCGGTCTCCAGCACATAGGCGTAGTCGGCCACCCGCAGCGCGGCGCGGGCGTTCTGCTCCACCAGCAGGATCGACACGCCCTGGCGGCGCAGGTCGGTGATGGTGCGAAAGATCTCGCGGGTGATCAGCGGCGCCAGGCCCAGGCTCGGCTCATCGAGCATCAGCAGCTTGGGCTTGGCCATCAGCGCGCGGCCAAGGGCGAGCATCTGCCGCTCGCCACCGGAGAGGGTGGCGGCAAGCTGCTGGCGGCGCTCCCACAGGCGTGGAAACAGGCTGTACACCTCGGCCTGGGTGGCGCGGTAGTTGCGGTCGCCCTTGCGCAAGCGCTGGAAGGCGCCGAGCAGCAGGTTGTCCTCGACGGTCATGCTGGAGAACAGCTCGCGCTTTTCCGGCACCAGGCCGAGCCCGCGCGAGACCATCACCTCCACTTCCGGGACCACTTCCACCACGCCGTCGAACTCCACCGTGCCGCGGGAGCCGAGCACGCCCATGATGGCCGAGAGCAGGGTGGTCTTGCCGGCGCCGTTGGGGCCGATGACGGTGACGATCTGGCCCTCGCCGACCCGCAGGTTGGCGTTGCTCAGGGCTTCCACCTTGCCGTAGGACACGCACAGGTCGCTGACTTCCAGCAACGGCCGGGGCGGCCGGTTTTCGCTAAGCATGTTCATTGATTTCAGCTCCGCCGAGATAGGCTTCGAGTACCGCCGGGTTGCTCTGGATTTCCTCGGGCAGGCCTTCGGCGATCTTCTGGCCGAATTCCATCACCACGATCCGATCGACCAGGCCCATGACGAAGTCCATGTCGTGCTCCACCAGCAGGATCGCCATGCCTTCGCCGCGCAGCCGCTTGAGCAGCTCGCCGAGGGCCTGCTTTTCCTTGTGGCGCAGGCCGGCGGCGGGTTCGTCCAGCAGCAGCAGGCAGGGATCGGCGCAGAGCGCGCGAGCGATCTCCAGGATGCGCTGCTGGCCCAGGGCCAGGCTGCCGGCCTCCTCGTAGAGGTAGTCGCCGAGGCCGACCCGCTCGAGCTGGCGACGCGCCTCGCGCAGCAGCTCGGCTTCCTCGGTGCGATCCAGGTGCAGCGCCGCCGCCAGCACGCCCTTGTCGCCGCGCAGGTGCGCGCCGATGGCGACGTTTTCCAGCACGCTCATTCCCGGAAGCAGCTTGACGTGCTGGAAGGTGCGGCTCATGCCCATGCGGGCGATCTGCCGCGAGGTCTTGCCGCCGACCCGCTCGTCCATGAACAGCACCTCGCCCTCGCTGGGTACGTCGACCCCCGACAGCTGGTTGAACATGGTGCTCTTGCCGGCGCCGTTGGGGCCGATCAGGGCGAGGATCTCGCCGGCGTGGACGCTGAGGTTCATCTTGTCGTTGGCCACCAGGCCGCCGAAGCGCTTGGTCACTTCGCGGGCCTCGAGGATCACCTGGCCCGCTGCCGGCAGGGTGCGACGGCTCAGCCCGGGCGCGTCGTCGCCGGCGATGGGCAGGTCCGGGCGCGGCTTCAGGCGAGCCGGCACCAGGCGCATCAGCAGCGGCCAGAGCCCGCCGGGCGCGCGCTGCATCAGCAGCACGATGAGCAGGCCGAAGACAATGGTTTCGTAGTTGCCGCCGCTGCCCAGCAGTTGCGGCAGCAGGTTCTCCAGCCACTGCTTGAGCATGGTCAGGATGCCGCTGCCGAGCAGCGCGCCCCAGACGCTGCCGACACCGCCGATGAGCGCCATGAACAGGTACTCGATGCCCATGTGCAGGCCGAACGGGGTAGGGCTGACGAAGCGCTGGTTGTGCGCGTAGAGCCAGCCCGACACCGAAGCGAACAGCGCGGCGATGAGAAAGACCACCATCTTCGAGCGGAAGGTGTTCACCCCCATCGACTCGGCCATCACCTGCCCGCCCTTGAGCGCGCGGATGGCGCGGCCTTCGCGGGAATTGAGCAGGTTCTGGGTGATCAGGATGGCGAGCAGCAGGATCGCCCAGATCAGGTAGAAGATCTTGTTGCCGCGATCGAGCGCCATGCCGAACAGCGAGATCGGCGGCAGGTCGCTGACCCCGCTGTGGCCACCAAGGCCATCCAGGGTGCTGAACAGGTAGTACAGCGAGATGCCCCAGGCAATGGTGCCCAGCGGCAGGTAGTGGCCGGACAGCTTGAGGGTCAGCGCGCCGAGCAGCAGCGCCAGGCTCGCGGTCAGCAGGATGCCGATCAGCAATGCCAGCCACGGCGAGCCGCCGGTCCAGGCGAGCCAGGCCGGCAGTTGCTCGGTGGTGGTCAGGTAGGCGCTGGTGTAGGCACCGAGCCCGACAAAGGCGGCCTGGCCAAAGCTGGTCATGCCGCCGACGCCGGTGAGCAGGACCAGGCCGAGCACCACCAGGGTATAGAGGCCTATATAGTTGAGCAGGGTGACCTGGAAGGTCGGCAGTACCAGCGGCGCGAAGCCGAGCAGCACCACCAGGGCGATCAGGGGCAGGTGCAGTTTCATCAGATTTGCGCGAGAAACCCCGCACTTCAGTGCGGGGAGGGATAGCGCGGCGCCGTCAGACGCCCCTGCTCTCGCTGCCTCCTTCTTCGGTGGTTGCTATCTTTACGAGAAGATTTGTACTTTGTGAGGCATGACGAAACGCGCTTGCAAATACCGCTTCTACCCGACACCCGAGCAGGCCGACCTGCTGGCGCGGACGTTCGGCTGTGTGCGTTTCGTCTATAACGCGGTGCTGCGCTGGCGCACTGATGCCTTCTTCAAGGAACAGCAGAAGATCGGCTATACCCAGGCCAGCGCCCGGCTGACCGCGATCAAGAAGGCGCCGGAACTGACCTTCCTGAACGAGGTGTCGAGCGTTCCGCTCCAGCAGGCGCTGCGCCACCAGCAGGCCGCGTTCAAGCATTTCTTCGAGGGCCGCGCCAAGTACCCGGCCTTCAAGAAGAAGCGGCACCGGCAGTCGGCCGAGTTCACCACGTCCGCCTTCCGCTACCGCGACGGCAAGTTGTTCCTGGCCAAGTGTGCCGAGCCCCTGGCGATCCGCTGGAGCCGGGCGCTGCCGAGCGAGCCGTCCACCGTTACCGTGTCCAGGGACGCGGCCGGGCGCTACTTCGTCTCCTGCCTGTGCGAGTTCGCGCCCGAAACCCTGCCCGTCACGCCGAAGATGATCGGCATCGACCTGAGCCTGAAAGACCTGTTCGTCACCAGCGAGGGCGAACGGATCGGCAATCCCCGCCATGCGGCCAAATACGCCACCCGGCTGGCCAGGGCGCAGCGCCGACTGAGCAAGAAGAAGCTCGGCTCGGCCAATCGCGCCAAGGCCCGCCAGAAGGTGGCCCGTATTCACGCCAAGCTCTCCGATTGCCGAATGGACGGCTTGCACAAGCTGTCCCGCAGACTGATTAACGAGAACCAAGTGGTCTGCGTCGAATCGCTCACCGTGAAGAACATGATCCGCAACCCTACGCTGAGCAAGGCGATCGCCGATGTTGGCTGGGGTGAGCTGGTGCGCCAGCTTGAGTACAAGGGCGAATGGGCCGGGCGACAGGTGGTCGGCATCGACCGTTGGTACCCCAGCTCCAAACGCTGCTCCTGTTGCGGGCATACGCTGGACTCGCTCCCGCTCGACATTCGCGCCTGGGCCTGCCCCGAGTGCAAGACGGAGCACGACCGCGACGTGAACGCTGCGGTCAATATCAAGGCCGCCGGGCTGGCGGTGTTAGCCCTTGGAGAGAATGTAAGTAGCATGGGTCCAGTACCTGTGTCCGGTTCTCGTTGAATTGGGAATCCCCTTCCTTTAGGGAGGGGGGCAGTCAATCGTCTTCCTCCACATGACGGCTGGTGAGCGAACGCCAGAGCAGGAAGGGAATGATCAGTGTGAACACGATGATTTCCTTGTAGGTACTGGCCCAGAACATCGAAAAGGCTTCGATCAGGCCCACCGCCAGCGCGCCCAGCGCCGCCACCGGATAGCTGGCCAGGCCGCCGATGATGGCGCCGACGAAGCCCTTGAGGCTGATGATGAAACCCGAGTCGAAATACAGCGTGGTCAGCGGCGCGATGAGGATGCCCGAGAGGGCGCCGATCAGCGCCGCCAGGGCAAAGGTGGCCTTGCCCGCCAGGACCGGCGAGATGCCCATCAGCCGTGCGCCCATGCGGTTCACTGCGGTGGCCCGCAGTGCCTTGCCGTAGAGGCTGCGCTCGAAGAACAGGAACAGGCCGATGATCAGTCCCAGCGAAACCGCGATGACCCACAGCGTCTGGCTGTTCAGGGTGACCGGGCCAAGGGTCAGGCCGGCTTCGGAGAAGGGTTCGGTACGTGCGCCTTCCGGGCCGAACACCAAGAGGGCGAAGCCGACCATGGCCACGTGCACTGCGATGGAGACGATCAACAGCACCAGCGGATGGGCGCCGGCCACCGGCTGGAAGAACAGCCGGTAGATCTGCGGGCCGAGCGGCACCACCAGGGCCAGGGTCAGCAGCGCCTGCATGGCCATGGGCAGCGACGCCAGCGGCAGCTGGGTGATCAGCAGCACCAGCAGCCCGGCATAGCCGAGCTTGATGGGCACCCACTTGGGAAAGCGGAACCCGTGGCTGGCGCGCACCGCGCCATACAGGTCCATCAGGCAATCGACGAGGGTCAGGGCGAGCACCAGCCAGACCAGCGCGGTCGGCTGGCCCGTCTGGATGGCCGCCATGGCCAGGGCGCCATAGGTGACGAACTCACCCTGCGGAATCAGCAGGATTCGGGTCACGGTGAAGACCAGCAGGATCGAGAGCGCCAGCAGCGCGTAGATCGCACCGTTGGTGATCCCATCCTGGCCGAGCAGCATGGCTATCTGGAGATTCATTTATAGGGTTTCCTGAAAACTGGACCTGTTGCGCAGCACATGCCCGGCGGCAGGTCTGTGCAGGCATGCCCGGAACGTGGCGAGATAGGCCTGCCCCGCCGCTAGCGCGGGGCAGGGGGGCGGTCAGGTCACTGCTCGCCGAGCAGGGTCCACTTGCCGCCGCGGACGGTGATCAGCTCGCGGCCGCGCTCGTCGAAGCCGCTGTGATCCTCCGGGGTCATGCTGTAGACGCCCTGGGTCGCCGCCAGCTCGGTGGTCTGTTCCAGGGCATCGCGCAGCGCCGCGCGGAACTCCGGCGTGCCCGGCTTGGCCGCCTCGCTGGCCAGCGGGATGGCCTGTTCCAACAGCAGCCCGGCGTCATAGACGTTGGCACCGAAGGTCGCCGGGGTGCTGCCGTGCATCTCCCGGTAGCGGTTGATGTAGTCCTGGGCGATGGGCTTGGACGGGTGGCTGTCCGGCACTTCGTCGATCACCAGCATCAGGCTGGCGGCCAGGATGGTGCCTTCCACCTTGCGCCCGCCGAGGCGCAGGAAGTCATCCAGCGCGGCGCCGTGGGTCTGGTACACCTGCCCTTTGTAGCCCTGGTCGAACAGGGTGGTCTGGGGCATCACTGCTGAACTGCCGGGCGCCGCTACGAGCACCGCGTCAGGTTTGGCCATGAGGATCTTCAGGCCCTGGCCGGTCATCGAGGTGTCCTGGCGCTGGAAGCGCTCGCTGGCGACGATCTTGATGCCGTTCTCCTCGGCGAGGGCGGTCATCACCCGGCTCCAGTTTTCTCCGTAAGGGTCGGCGGTGCCGACGAAGCCCAGGGTCTTCACACCCTTGGCGAGCATGTCTTCCATCAGCGCGGCGGCGATCAGGTCGTCGTTCTGGGTGGTCTTGAACACCCATTTCTTCTGTTCTGTCATCGGCAGCACCACGGCGGCGGTGCCCACCGGCGCCAGCATCGGGGTGCCGGACTCGGCGGCGAACTGGATGACCCCCATGGCATTGGGCGAACCGCTCGGGCCGATGATGGCGTCGACCCTTTCCTCGTCGATGAGCTTCTTGAACGCCTTCACCGAGGCGGTGGGGTCGCTGCCGTCATCGAGGGAGATGTAGCTCACCTTGTGCTCGCCGATCTGGGTCGGCATCAGCGGCACGCTGTTGCGCTGCGGGATGCCCACCAGCGCGATCGGTCCGGTGGAGGAGGTGATCACGCCGATCTTGACGTCGGCCAGGGCGCTCGTGGTGAGGGCCATCGCCGTGCACAGCGAACTCAGCAGAAAAGCGTTCTTCAATGACATCTCGTGCTCCAGGTGCAAGGCAAAGTACCAGGCGGCTCTGGTGTGGCCGCCCTTTCAAGGTTCGCCGTTGGGCATGCCGGCGGCGTTTGGGTCAGCAAGCGTTTAGCAGGTTGCATGCCAGGGAACCCCTTGCACCAGCAGCGTGCCCCCGCCGAGATTGCCATCTGCAGTGGGCCGAAGACGCTCCAGCCATGGGCTTGCCTGGCAGGTGCTCGTCTCCGTTCTTGGCGCCGCCGGAGCCTGTGTGACGGGGCTTCTGGCGTTTTCTTGTCTCATTGTTTTTGCGCTTAAAATCTGACTTTAAACTAGTAGAAAAATATCCATGAATCCAAATTTTTTTTTGCTTTGAAGGTGCGAGGTAATTTTTTTCGAGAACGTCTGCCGAGCGGCTGGCTACCTCTGAAAGCGGCACCATCCATTTCCCGCTATAATAAATAAGATACTGAAATGAAAGGATTTATTGATGTTTTTTGAGGGGCTGTGAGCGGCTTTACGGGCGGTGCATGGAATGCACAGTACCGGTGCAAATACGTGAATTGTGCACCAAATAAAACATCCATTTTCTTTTGATCTTTCAATTGACAATTCACGTAAATGTGGCAATTTTGCCTCCATCGGTTCCGGCCAGCTTCCATGGTCGGGCAACAGCAGGAGGCGGATTGCATGACGATCCTCACAGAGCGGATGGCGCTGAACCCGGGCGGCCCGACGGCGGTGGTGAAGGACACCATCGACATCGCCGGCTACCCGACCCGCGCCGCCAGCCGCGCGCTGGCCGAGGCGCCACCTGCCTCGGCCCATGCGGCGGTGGTCGAGGGGCTGCTGGCCGCCGGCTTCGAGATTTGCGGCAAGGCCAACCTGCACGAGCTGGCCTTTGGGACCACCGGCATCAACCACTGGACCGGCACCCCGGCCAACCCACGCTATCCCGGGCGCATCCCCGGTGGCTCGTCCAGCGGTTCCGCCGCGGCGGTGGCAGCAGGGCTGGCGGAGGTCGCGCTGGGCACCGATACCGGCGGCTCGGTGCGCGTTCCGGCCTGCTGTTGCGGGGTGTTCGGCTTCAAGCCGACCTTCGGCCGGGTCAGCCGCGAAGGGGTCATGCCGGCCCGCTCCAGCCTCGATTGCGTCGGCCCGTTCGCCGCCGATCTGACCATGCTGACCCGCGCCATGCGGGCCATCGATAAAAGCTTCGGCGCGCTGCCGCAGGTGACGGATGTGAGCCTCGGCGTGGTACCGGTGAGCGCCCACCCGGAGATTCTCCAGGCACTGGAGCAGGCGTTGGCGAGCAGTGGTTTCGTGCTCGGCGAAGCGCCCTTGCCCGGCATGGAGGCGGCCTACAAGGCTGGCATGGTGGTGATCAACCGCGAGACCTGGCAGGCCTGCGAAGGGCTGCTGGCGAGCGACCTGGTGGGGGACGACGTGGCCGGCCGGCTGCGCGCCGCCGGTGAAACGAGCGACGCCGCGCTGGCCGAGGCCGAGGCGGTGCGCCAGGCCTTTACCGCCGAGGTGGACGCCGCCCTGCAGTGCCATCCGGTGCTGGTCCTGCCGACCATGCCCGACTACCCGCTGCGCCTCGACGAGGCCGCCGACACCCGCGCGGTGCTCGGTATGACGGCCTTTGTCCGGCCTTTCAATCTGTCCGGCCACCCGGCCCTGAGCATCCCGCTCGAGGGCGCCGCCGGTTTGCCGGTGGGCCTGCAACTGGTGGCCGCCAAGGGCGACGACGAACTGCTGTTCGCGGTCGCCCAGGCCCTGACCGCACGCCTCGAATCCCCCGTTTCCGACCACGGAGTCTCCCATGACATCGCTTAACGCCCGGGGCAGCGACGCCGCGCCTATCTTCTCCAGCGGTGCGTTCCAGCAGCTGCTCGCGGAGATTCGCGAGCGGGCCCGCAGCAACGAATTCGACCGGCAGAAGCACATCTCGCAAGACATCATCGAGCGCTTCCGCGAGCTGGGGGTATATCGCGCCCTGGTGCCGAAACGCTTTGGTGGCGAGCAGCGTTCGCCGGGCGAGTTCTGCCGGATGGTCGAGGCCATTTCGGTGGCTGACGGGTCCGCCGGCTGGGTCGCCAGTTTCGGCATGAGCCCGGTATATCTGTCGGCACTGCCGCTCGACACCATCGCCCAGGTCTACGCCGAGTCGCCGGACGTGGTGTTCGCCGGCGGGATCTTTCCGCCGCAGCCGGCGCAATACGTCGACGGCGGTCTGGAAGTCTCCGGCCGCTGGAAGTTCTCCAGCGGCTGCATGGGCGCCTCGCTGGTGGGCGTGGGCATCGCGCCGAAAAAGGGCGACGAGAGCCTCGGCCTGCCGCGCATGGCCGTGCTGCCCCGGCACCAGGCGCGCGTCGAGCAGAGCTGGGATGTGGTCGGCCTGATCGGCACCGGCAGCCATGACCTGGTGGTCGACAAGGTGGTGGTGCCCGAGGACTGGACCTTTGTCCGGGGCGGCCCGTCGAACCTCGACGAGCCCCTGTTCCGTTATCCCTCGTTGTCCTTTGCCACCCAGGTGCTGTCGGTGGTGGGCCTCGGTGTGGCCCGTGCCGCGCTGGATTACCTCGCCGACATGGCCAGCGGTCGCACCTCGGTCACCGGCGCTCCGATCCTGGCCGAACGGCCACTCGCCCAGGCCGAGTTCGCCAAGGCCGAGGCCTCGTTGCGCGCCGCCCGCGCCTGGTTCTACGAAGCCATCGACGAGGCCTGGGACAGCGTGCTGAGTGGCGTGCCGGCCTCGGTCGAGCAGACCAACATGCTGCGCCTGTCCTCGACCCACGCGACCCGCGTCGCCGCCGAGGTGGCCCGCACCGCGCAGATGCTTTCGGGCATGACCGGCATCTACCGCGACAGCCCGCTGGCGCGCTTCGTCAACGACACCCAGGTGGTGACCCAGCACGCCTTCATGGGCGACGTCACCTACCAGAACGCCGGCGCCATCTTTTTCGGCAAGAGCCCCTTGCCCGGCTATCTCTGAACCGCAACCCGAAGGTGCATCCCATGAGTGAGAAAAAACCGTTGCGCGTGCTGTTCTGCATGGGCATCAACCAGAACTTCTTCGACGCCCCCCGCGAGGAACAGCTCGAGGTCTGGGCTGCCTTCGGCCAGATGTGGAACGGCATCCACGACCTGCCCGGCGTCACCGTCCTCGGCAACATGGATGACGACCAGAGCATGGTCGGCCCGTCCGCCGGCTGGCCCTGGACCACCTACCTGCTGGCCGACGTGCCGGACATCGAGACCGTCCATGCCGCCTGCAACCTGTTTCGCAGCACCCCGGTCGGCAGCGGCACCTACAAGCTCTGGCGCTACGCCAAGGTCGAGGCCCGAGTCGGCCGCGAACTGATCATCCAGCGTTGATCCCTGCCATGGCCCACGACGATCGAGACCTGCACCAGCGCCTGCGCCGCTTCGAGATCGAAGCCGCCGCGCGCGCCTGCATGAATCGCTACATGGTGTTGTGCGACGCGCTGGATGCCCGCACGCCGCTGGACGAACTGGCCGGCCTGTTCATCCGCGAGGCGATCTGGGAAGGCAAGGGTGCCCGCTACCGCGACAGCTTTGGCGGCTACCGCGGGCGCGAGGCGATCCGCGCCATGTTCGCCGGCTACATGCGCGAGCCGGCGCACTTCGCCCTGAACGTGCATTTTCTCACCTCCGAGCTGATCGAGGCCGGTGATGAGGAGGCCCGGGGCCAGTGGGTGATGCTGCAGACCTCGACCTTCGCCGACGGCAGCTCGCACCTCAATGCCGCGCGGCTGCAGGTGCGCTTCGTCGAGGAGGAGGGGCACTGGCGCATGGCCCATTTCCAGACCGAAAACCTGTTCAGCCGTCCCGTCGACCGCTGGAACAGCCAGGCGCCGCTGCCGGTGCCGACCCAGACCGATATCTCGCGGCCCGACGCGGCCGACCAGGAGTGACCGTGAACAGATTGCTAGACACCGTAACGCTGGACTCCAGCGCCGCCGACCTGGTGCTGCCGGACCGGGTACATACCTCGCTGTACACCGACCCGAAGATCTTCGACGAGGAAATGGACAAGATCTTTTCCGGCACCTGGGTGTGGGTCGCCCATGCCAGCGAGATTCCCGACAGCGGCAGCTACAAGACCGGCTACATCGGCAAGCAGCCGGTACTCACCGTGCGCGACCGCAAGAAGCAGGTCCATGTCCTGCTCAACCGCTGCCGCCACCGCGGCGCCACCGTCTGCGAAGGCAAGAAGGGCAAGACCAACAGCCTGGTCTGCCCCTACCACGGCTGGAGCTATGCCCTCGATGGCAGCCTGCGCGGCGTGCCGCACCCGGAAAGCTACGCCGACATGCTCGACAAGGGGGAACTGCCGCTGGTCAGCCTGCGCGTGGAGGAATACGCCGGGATGATCTTCGCCACCTTCAAGCACGACATCGAACCCCTGGTGGACTTTCTTGGCCCGGCGAAGAAGTGGATGGACCTGTTCATGAAGCAGGGCGGCGGCTACCCGATCAAGGTCGCTGGCGAGCACCGCTTCCGCTTTCCCGGCAACTGGAAGATCCAGCTGGAAAACACCACCGACGCCTATCACTTCCCGCTGGTGCACAAGTCGTTTCTTGCCAGCGTCGACAAGCAGACCGAGGAGATGCTCGATTTCGTCGACGGCACCGGCTACGTCGAGGACCTGGGCAACGGCCACAGCGTGATGGTGATGATCCCCGAACTGGTGGACCTGGAAGCCAACCTCGACCTGCCCATCCCGGCGCGCTTCGAGTCGCTGGCCGCCGAGCTGCGCGACGAGGGCCATGACGAGCCGTCGGTGCGCCGCATCGTCCGTGCCGTCGGTGGCTCGGGCTTCAACCTCAACCTGTTCCCCAACGTGGCCTGCTCGATGGCCTTCTTCCGGGTGCTGCGGCCGATCTCGGTGACCGAGACCGAGATCCACCATTCGGTGATCACCATGGACGGCGGCCCGGCCTGCGCCAACCGCGCCCGGTTGCGCCTGCACGAACACTTCCAGGGCCCCATGGGCTTCGGCACGCCGGACGACTCGGAAGCCTGGGAGCGGGTTCAGAAGGGCGCCAGTGCGGGCCCCGATCTGTGGATCATGCTCAACCGCGGGCTGGCCGGCGAAAAGCCCAGCGAAGACGGGCGGGTCAGCGACGTCAGTGCCGAGACCGGCATGCGCGCGGCCTACCAGCAATGGAAAAAGATGATGTCGGCCTGAGCCCACGGAGCGCCCCATGAACGAGCTGCAACTACTCAACCAGGTCACCGCCTTCATCTGGCAGGAAGGCGACATGCTCGACCACGCCGAATATCAGGCCTGGCTGGACCTCTGGACCGAGAAGGGGACCTACATCATCCCCATCGATCCCGAGGAGACCGACCTCGAGAACACCCTGAACTACGCCTACGACGACCACCACATGCGCAGCCTGCGGGTGCGCCGGCTGACCAGCGGGGAATCCATCTCCACCTCGCCGACGCCGCGCACCATCCGCAGCCAGTCACGCTTTCGCCTGCTCGCTGACGACGGCGAGGTGGTCACCCTGCGCTGCGCCCAGGAACTCTGCGAGTTCCGCAAGGAAACCGTCCGGCACTACACCGCCGACGTCACCTACGAGCTGTTGCGCAGCGGCGAGAGCTTTCGCCTGCAGCGCAAGGTGATCCGCCTGATCAACTCCACCGATACCCTCACCGGCATCGGCTACATCCTCTGAGGGCATCGCCATGACGCAGATCGCACTGGTCACCGGTGCCGCCCAGGGGCTGGGCAGGGCCATCGCCGGCCGGCTGTTGGAGGCCGGCTACACGGTGGCCCTGACCGACCGCTCGGCCGAGGCCGCCGAGGCCGCCGCCCGCGAGCTCGACCCGAGCGGCGAGCGGACCCTGGCGCTGGAGCTGGACGTCGCCCGCAAGGCCGATTTCGAGTCCGCGCTGGCTGCGGTGCTGGCGCGCTGGGGGGCGCTGCACGTGGCGGTGAACAACGCCGCGATGACCCTGACCACGCCGGTGATGCAGATCAGCCCGGAGGAATTCGACCGGGTGGTGAGCACCAATCAGCGCGGCACCTTTGTCGGCTGCCAGGTCTTTGGCGCGCACATGGCGACGGCGGGCTACGGCCGGATCATCAACATGGCCTCGCTGGCCGGGCAGAACGGCGGCACCGCCACCGGCGCGCACTACGCCGCCTCCAAGGGCGCCATCGTCACCCTGACCAAGATCTTCGCCAAGGAGCTGGCAGGGGCGGGTGTCACGGTCAACGCCATCGCCCCGGGGCCGATCGAGTCACCGGCGGTGCGCGCCGCGGTGCCGCCGGAGCGCCTGGAAGGCCTGATCGCCAGCATCCCGGTGAAACGCCTGGGCGACGCCGGCTTCATCGGTGACCTGGTGGTGCAACTGGCCCGCCCGGAAGCCTACTTCACCACCGGGGCGACCTGGGACGTGAACGGCGGATTGTTCATGCGCTGAGACAGCCCATGAGGGCTGCGTTTTCAACCTTGTGTGCCTTACGGGAAGACCCGGTATGACTGAAGAAAGCTTGAACGTGGTGGTGCGCAAGCGCCAGTTGCAGGGCGACGGCGTGGTCGTGCTCGACCTCGGCCTGGCCAGCGGCGAGGCGCTGCCGCCATTCGAGGCCGGTGCCCATGTCGACCTGCATATCGCTCCGGGCCTGGTGCGCCAGTACTCGCTGTGCAGCGATCCGGCGGACTGCTCGGTCTACCGCCTCGGCGTGCTCAGGGACCCCGCGTCCCGCGGCGGCTCGCTGGGTGTGCATGACGGGTTGGCCGAAGGCAGCGAGGTGAGCATCAGCCTGCCGCGCAACCTCTTCCCGCTGGTGCCCGCCGCCCGCCGCTCGATCCTCATCGGCGGTGGCATCGGCGTCACCCCGATGATCGCCATGGCCTTCGCCCTGCAGGCGTCCGCCAGCGATTTCGAGCTGCACTACTGCGGCCGGTCGCGCAGCCGCAGTGCTTTTCTCGACGAGCTGGCCGGCGCCGCCTTCGCCGCCCGGGTGCACACCCATTTCGATGACGAGGGCCAGGACCAGAAGCTCGACCTGGACGCGGTGCTCGGCGCCGTCGCGCCGGGGCCGGACGTGCACGTCTACGTCTGCGGCCCGTCCGGCTTCATGGACTGGGTGATCGGCGAAGCGCAGCTGCGTGGCTACACCGGGGCCCAGGTGCACCGCGAGTACTTCCAGGTGCAAAGCGACGCCTCGGGGGGCGCCTTCGAGGTGGTCGCGGCACGCAGCGGCAAGCAGGTCCAGGTGGCCGAGGGGCAGACCATCGTCGAGGCGCTGGCCGGGGTCGGCATCGAGATCGAGGTGTCCTGCGAGCAGGGCATCTGTGGCACCTGCCTGTGCGACGTGCTCGAAGGCGAACCGGATCACCGCGACGTGTACTTGACCGAGGATGAGCGGGCGGGCAACGACCAGATTCTCACCTGCTGTTCGCGCGCCAAATCGAAAACCCTGGTTCTGGACATCTGACGGAGGATATTCCCATGGTCGATACCACCGGCTTTCGCAACGCCATGTCCATGCTGGGCGGCGCCGTCTCGGTGATCACCACCGACGGCCCGGCGGGGCGCTGGGGCTTCACCGCCTCGGCCGTATGCAGTGTTACCGACCAGCCGCCGATGCTGCTGGTCTGCATGAACCGCGCCTCCTATTCCAACGCCAGTTTCAAGGAGAACGGCGTGCTCTGCGTGAACGTACTCGGCGCCGAGCACCAGACCCTCTCGGCGGCCTTCGCCAGCCGCGAGCTGGAGATGCCCGAGCGCTTTGCCTGCACCGGCTGGAGCCGGCTGGAGAGCGGCGCGCCGGTGATGGACGAGGCGCTGGTGAGCTTCGACTGCCGCATCGCCCAGGTCCACGAAATGGGCTCGCACAGCATCTTCTACTGCGAAATCCTCGGCCTGAAGCAGGGCGCCGGCCAGGAAGGACTGGCCTATTTCAACCGCGCCTATCACCGCCTGGGCGAGGTCTCCAAGGCCATCTGCTGACGCCACGAGCACACAGAAAAATCATTTCCATCCGACGAGGTGGAGAGGGACAGATGCGGGCGGAAAACCCGATCCGCACCTTTTGGACTGCCGCTTCAAAGAAGGACCACACAGTGCTCGGCACGTCATCACGGGACATCACCATGTTTGAGAAGAAAATGCTTGCGTGCGCCATCCGGGGAATGGGTTTCTTGGGAGCGCTCGCCGCGCCCAGCCTGGTCCACGCCGGTTTCGTCGAAGACAGCCAGGTCAGCCTGGGCATGCGCAACTTCTACATCGATCGCGACTTCAAGCAGAGCGACGCCCCGCAGTCGCGGGTCGGCAGTTGGTCGCAGGGCTTCGACTTCCGCGCCATCTCCGGTTACACCGAAGGGCCGGTGCAGTTCGGCCTGGATCTCTCGGCGCAGTATGCGGTGCGCCTGGACGGCGGTGGCGGCCGCGGCCCGGACGGCATCATTCCCTTCCACCGCAGCGAGGGCGAGCAGGCCCGCGATTACGGCCGCGCTGCGCTGACCGCCAAGATGCGTTTCTCCAACACCGAGGTGAAGCTCGGCGAGCACCGGCCCAAGCTGCCGGTGGTGTTCCTGGATGACTCCCGCCAGCTGATCACCACCTATCACGGCTTATCCATCGAATCGAAAGAGATCGACAGGCTGACCCTGACCGCTGGCCGCTTCACCGAAATCAGCAGCCGCGAATCCTCGGGCCGGGAAAAGATGTACCTGTTCAACGGCCCGGACATCCGTTTCCGCAGCGATGGCCTCAACTTCGGCGGCGCCACCTACGCCTTCACCCCGGCGTTCTCGGCCACCTATTTCTACGGGCAGCTGGAAGACATCTACGACCAGCACTACTTCGGGCTGGCCCACAATGCCGACCTGGGCAACGGCTACAAGCTGAAGACCGACCTGCGCTACTTCCACAACAGCGAGGATGGCGACGCCTACTACGGCGACATCGACAACCGTTCCTATGGCGCGCTGACGAGCCTGAGCAAGAACTTCCACAGCGTGGCGGTGGGTTATCAGCGCATGCTCGGCGACAACGCCTTCCCGACCATCAGCGGCTATGCGCCGCAGCCGTTCCTGGTGAACTGGTCGACCATCGCCTTCATCAAGCCCAGCGAGCGCTCCTGGCAGTTGCGCTACGACTACGACTTCGCCGGCGTCGGCGTGCCGGGCCTGAAGCTGATGACCCGCTACCTGCGCGGCACCGGCATCGACCGCGGGGCGCTGGATGACAACGTCGAGAGCGAGCGCAACATCTTTCTCGGCTACGTGATCCAGAACGGACCGCTCAAGGGCCTCGGCATCGAGGGGCGCAACATCAATGTCAAGACCCGCTACGGCGCCGACTTCGACGAGAATCGCCTGATCACCACCTACACCTGGAACTTCTGAGCCCGAGCCGGCCGCGCGCCTGTCGGCCTTAACGCTCTCCTCTGTTTGCCGGGCCCTGCGCCCGGTTTTTTTTCCGGATGACCCGATGCGACGCTTCTATCAGGGCAGCGACCTCGCCCGCATACACAGCATCGCCGAACTGGCTGAACTGGCCCGCCGGCGTCTGCCCGCCTTCGCCTGGGAATACCTCGCCGGCGGCGCCGAAGACGAACTCACCCTGACCCGCAACCGCCAGGCCTTCGCCGCCCTTGGTCTGCAGGCGCGCACCCTGGTGCCCTGCCATCCGCCCAGCACCCGCTGCGCGCTGCTCGGCCAGTCGCTGCCGCTGCCCATGGCCATCGGCCCGACCGGCTACAACGGGCTGCTCTACCGCGACGCCGACATTCACCTGGCCCAGGCGGCCACCGCGCGCGGCCTTCCCTATTGCCTGAGCACGGTGTCCAACGCCGCGCTGGAAGAAATCGTCAGCCAGGTGCCGGGAGTCGACCTCTGGTTCCAGCTCTATGCCATGCGCGATCTCGGCATCCAGAACGACCTGCTCGAGCGCGCCGGCCGCGCGGGTTGCTCGACCCTGCTGCTGACCAGCGACGCCATGGTGCTGGGCAACCGCGAGTGGGACCGGCGCAACTATGTGCGCCCGCGCCAGTTGAGCCTGGCCAACAAGCTTGATGTGCTCTGTCACCCGCGCTGGCTGCGCCAGGTGATGTGGCCCCGTGGCCTGCCACGCCTGGGCAACCTCGACCCCTACCTGCCCGAGAGCGAGCGCAGCGCGCTGGGCTCGATGAAGTTCATCGGCGAGCAGATGGACAGCCTGCTCGACTGGGACAGCCTGGCCCGCCTGCGCGACCGCTGGCCCGGCAAGTTGCTGCTCAAGGGTGTGCTGCATGCCGATGACGCCGAACAGGCGATTGCCCTTGGGCTCGACGGCATCGTCATCAGCAACCACGGCGGCCGCCAGTTGGACGGCGCCGTCAGCAGCCTCGAAGCCCTGGCGGCGCTGGCGCCAAAGGTACGCGGAAGGCTCGCCCTGCTGCTCGACGGCGGTATTCGCCGCGGCAGCGACATTCTCAAGGCCCGCGCCCTTGGCGCCGACGCCGTGCTGCTCGGGCGCGCCACCCTCTACGGGGTGGCGGTGGCCGGCAGCGATGGCGCCGGCCGCGCCCTGGACCTGCTGGCCGAGGAGCTGCGCCGCAGCCTCAACCTCATGGGCTGCCCCGCGCTCGACCGGCTTGGCCCCGACTGCCTGCACCTGAAACCGCTGGCCGAGGCCTTCGCCCGGCCCCCGACCGCGAACCCGGAAGCCTTGTCATGAGACTGTTCGAACTGATCACCCTGAACCTGCGGGTCGGCACGGCCGCCACCGCGCTGCGCCGGCTCGAGGCCGGCCTCGCCACTGCCTCCGGACAATTGATGGGCTGCTGGCTGTCGGAGATCGGCCAGCAGAACCGCATCGCCCTGCTGCGCGGCTTCCCTGACGAGGCGACGCGCCAGGCCGAGCGCGAGCGTTTGCTGTTGGTCGGCGATGCCTTTGGCGTGGCTGAATACCTGCTTCAGATGCACATCGGCGACTACAGCCTGTTTCCCTTTCTCCAGCCGCTGATTCCGGGCGCGCACGGCCCCTTCTACGAACTGCGCGAATACGATCTCATCCCCAACGGATTGGCCCCGACCCTCGCTGGCTGGGAAAAGGCCGTCGGGCCGCGCACCGGCGAAGCCTATTCGCCGGTCTATGCCGCGTTCTTCGCCACTTCCGGGCGGCTGCCTCGCTACCTGCACATCTGGCCATACGCTAGCCTCGAACAACGTTTGGACATTCGCACCCGTGCCGTCCAGGACGGCGTCTGGCCCCCGGAAAACTCCGCACCCCAGCTGCGCGAGATGCACTCCACCGTCTACCTGCCGGCGGCCTTCTCGCCGCTGCGCTGAGCCCCGCAGCTCTGGCCTGTCGGGTTACGCCTTCGGCTAACGCGACCTACGCCGGCAGCGCGCTTCGAGGCCTTTGTAGGAGCGAGCTTGCTCGCGAACGGGGGCCGCGTGGTGCTCACGTCTGACGTTGTGGCGAGATGCAGCCCGGCGTTCAGGCCTCGCGTTCAGGCGCGGTCATCCTGGCGACCACCCGCCGTACCAGCGGCGACACTACCAGTACGGTGGGAAAGGCGATGGGCCATGTAGTGATCACTGCCTTGAGCCAGAGGCCGAAGAAGCCATTCGCCGGGCTCTGGTTCATCAACAGGACCACCACCGAGACGACGCTGACCATGATCGCCGACAGTAGAGCGCCGAACAGCAGGTGAGCGTAGCGGACGGGGATGCGCATTGGGGTTCCTTGTGTGGCTCAGACGCCAAGGTAGCGCTCGGAGATTTCCGGGCGGTTGGCCAGCTCGGCTGGGGTGCCTTGCCAGACCTGGCGGCCTTTTTCAATGATGTGGTGGCAGTCTACCACCCGCGCCATCTCCTTGAGATTCTTGTCGATCACCAGAATCGTCTCACCTTCGCTTTTCAGCGTCGCCAGGCAGCTCCAGATGGTTTCGCGGATGATCGGCGCCAGGCCTTCGGTGGCTTCGTCGAGGATCAGCAGATTGGGGTTGGTCATCAGTGCCCGGCCGACCACCAGCATCTGCTGTTCGCCGCCGGACAGGGTCTTCGACAGCTGGTCCTGGCGTTCCTCGAGGCGCGGGAACAGGCCGTAGATGCGCTTGAGGTCCCACTTGCCCGCCTTGCCCTGTCGCGCCGTGGCCAGCAGGTTCTCGCGCACGCTGAGGCTGCCGAAGGCGCGCCGACCCTCGGGGACCAGGCCGAGGCCGGCCTGGGCGATGCGGAAAGGGTCGGCGCCGCGCATCTCGCGGCCATGGATGCGCACGCTGCCGGCGTTCGGCTTGAGCAGCCCCATGATGCTTTTCACCGTGGTGGTCTTGCCCATGCCGTTGCGCCCGATGAGCGACACCACCTGGCCTTCCTCGATCTTCAGGTGCATGTCGAACAGCACCTGCGACAGGCCGTAGCCGGCCTGCAATCCCGTGACTTCAAGCATGTTCTTCTCCCAGGTAGGCGGCGCGGACCTCGGGGTGGTTGCGCACTTCGTCGACACTGCCGGTGAGGATGGTCTTGCCGTATACCAGTACGGTGATGCGGTCGGCCAGGGCGAACACGGCGTCCATGTCGTGCTCCACCAGCAGGATCGCGTAGCGGCCCTTGAGTTCGTTGAGCAGGGTGGTCATGCGCGCCGATTCCTCGCCGCCCATGCCGGCCATGGGTTCGTCGAGCAGCAGCAGCGTGGCCTCCTGAGACAGGGCCAGGGCGATTTCCAACTGGCGGCGCTCGCCGTGGGACAGTTCGCTGACCAGCCGCTCAGGGCGTTCGCCGAGGCCGACCCGGGTCAGGTACTGCTGCGCCGGGTCGAGCAGGCTGCGGTCGCTGGCCAGGGGTTTCCACAGGCCGAAGGTGCGGCCTTCGCGGGCGGCGATGGCCAGGGCGACGTTTTCCTGCAGGCTGAACTCGGGGTACAGCTGGCTGACCTGGAAGGAGCGCGCCAGGCCCAGGGCTGGGCGGGCGTGGGCCGGTACCGCCGTGATGTCCTGCCCGGCAAACCAGATGCTGCCGCTGTCGGGGCGCAGTTCCCCGGCGATCTGCGAGATCAGCGTGGACTTGCCGGCGCCGTTGGGGCCGATGATGGCGTGGAGCTCGCCTGGCATGATGTCGAAGGTGGCGCCGTTGGTGGCCTTGACCGCGCCAAAGGATTTTTCCAGGTCGCGGACCGAGAGTTGGGCGGTCATGGGGTCACCTCACCGGGGTTGTTCAGGTCGATGGGCTTTTCAGGACGGGGCCTGGCGTCCGCCCTGGGGCTGGCTGGCTTCTCCGGGCCGGGCTGGCGGCGCCGCTCGGTGAGCAGCAGGCCGTAGATGCCGCGCTTGCCGAACAGCACCACGGCGAGCAGGAGCGGGCCGAAGATCACCATCCAGTGCTCGGTCCAGAGGCTGAGGATCTGCTCCAGGCCAAGGTAGACCGCCGCGCCCAGCACCGGGCCGAGCAGGGTGCCGACGCCGCCGAGGATGACCATCGCCATGAGTTCGCCGGATTTGTGCCAGGAGCCCATGTCGGGACTGACGAACATCGCATAGTTGGCCCAGAGGATGCCGGCCAGACCCGCGCCGAGCCCGGCGATGACAAAGGCGGTGAGGCGGTAGCGCAGCGGCTTGAGGCCCATGGCCACGGAGCGCCGTTCGCTCTGCTTGAGGCCGCGCAGGACAAAGCCGAAGCGCGATCCGACCAGGCGCCGGCAGAACAGCAGCCAGGCCACCAGCAGGGCGACGGTCAGGTAGTAGAACTGCACCGGGTTGTCCAGATCGAGCAGCGGCAGCTGGTTGCGCTCCATCATCAGGATGCCGTCGTCGCCGCCGTACAGCGACAGCGAGCCGAGCAGGTAATAGAGCATCTGGCCGAACGCCAGGGTGATCATGATGAACTGCACCCCGGAGGTGCGCAGCGACAGGTAGCCCACCAGCAGCCCGAACAGGGCGCAGACGCCCAGCGACAGCGGCCAGACCACCAGCGCGCTGTTACTGCCTTCCCAGCCCCAGAGCGGCATGAACTGGGAGGTGTGGAAGGCGATGATGCCGACGATGTAGCCGCCCAGGCCAAAGAAGGCGGCATGGCCGAAACTGACCATGGCGCCGTAGCCGATCAGCAGGTCGAGGCTGGCGGCAGCCAGGCCATAGATCGCCAGGCGGGTGAACAGGCTGACCAGGAAGGGCTCCTCGAGCATGCCGGCCAGCAGCGGCATCAGCGCGAAGATGCCGAGGCAGAAGAGGTCGATGATTACGCGACGGGACATGGGGACTCCTTCAGGCGCGCGCCGGCAGCAGGCCGCGGGGGCACAGCAGCAGGACGATGGCCATGACGATGTAGGCGCTGGCTGAGATCAGCCCGGCGCTGAGGGTTCCGCTGACCGTGGCGGGCAGCAGGCCGTCGAGCAGTTGCGGGATGTAGGCGCGGCCGAGGCTGTCGACCATGCCGATCAGCAGGGCGCCGGCCAGCGCGCCGCGTACCGAGCCGACGCCACCGACCACGATGACCACGAAGGTGGTGATCAGCACCCGCTCGCCCATGCCGGTCTCCACCGACAGCAGCGGCGCCGCCATGAAGCCGGCCAGGCCGCACAGCGCGCAACCGAACACGAAGACGGCGGTGTACAGGCGGCGGATGTTGACGCCCATGGCGCCGACCATCTCGTGGTCGTCGGCTCCGGCACGGATCAGCATACCGACCCTCGTGTGGTTGATCAGCAGCCACATGCCCAGCGCCACCAGCAGGCCGACGACGATGAACAGCAATCGGCTGACCGGGTACATCAGCCCCGGAATCACCTCGATGAAGGTGTTGTACCAGTCCGGGGTGGGCACCGGCGGCGGGCTGCGGCCGAACAGTATGGTCACCAGCTCGTTGGTGAAGAACACCACGGCGAGGGTCGCCAGTACCTGGTCCAGATGGTCGCGGTCATAGAGGCGGCGGATGATGCCGGTCTCGATCACCAGGCCGTAGAGCGCGGCGCCCACCAGTGCGGCGAGGCCTCCCAGCCAGAAAGAGCCGGTGGCGATGGCGGTGTAGGTCGAGCAGAACGCGCCGACCATGTAGAAGGTGCCATGGGCGAGGTTGATCACGCCCATGATACCGAAGATGAGGGTCAGCCCGGAGGCCAGCAGAAACAGCAGGGCGCTGTACTGCAAACCGTTGAGAATCTGTTCGAACAGCAGCATGGCAAAATCCTGCGGTAGAGCCCCGGCGCCAGGGGCGCCGGGGTTTCACATCACATGGCGCAATCGGCGGCGAAGCTGTCGACCTGCGCCGTGGCGATGGTCTGGACCGGCTTCTGCACCAGTTGGCCGCTCTCGTCTTCCTCGACGCGCAGCAGGTGCCAGTCGATCACCATGTGGTTGTTGTTGGCGAAACTGACGTCGCCGCGGATCGACTCGAAGTCGGCCTTGCGCATGGCCTCGCGGAAGGCGTCGGCGTCCTTCACGCTGCCGCCGGTGCTCTCCAGCGCCGCCAGCATCAGCCGGGCGGTGTCGTAGGATTGCGCGGCGTAGACCGTCGGCACCCGCTGGTACTTGTCGGTGAAGGCCTTGACGAAGGCCGTGTTGGCCGGGTTGTCCGATTGCGGGTTCCACAGGGTCACGATGTTGGTGCCCTTGGCCACCGCGCCGGTGGCGGCGAGCATGCGCTCGTCCATGGAGAACACCGGGACCACCATGGGGATGTTCTGGGCCAGGCCCGAACCGCCGTACTGCTTGGCGAAGTTGATGCCGGCGCCGCCGGGGTGGAACTGGAAGATGGCGTCCGGCGCGGCCGAACGTACCCGCGCCAGCTCCACCGAGAAGTCCAGCTGGTTCAGCTTGGTGTAGATCTCGCTGACCTCGCCCTCGAAGGTGCGCTTGAAGCCTTCCAGGGCATCGCGGCCGCCCTGGTAGTTTGGCGCCAGGATCACCATCTTCTTGTAGCCCAGCTCGTTGGCGGCCACGCCGGCCATCTCGTGGATGGTGTCGTTCTGGTAGGAGGCGACAAAGTAGTTGGGCTTGCAGTTCTTGCCGGCGAGGGTCGAAGGGCCGGTGTTCAGGCTGACGTAGAAGCCGTCGTCCTTCAGCGCAGTGGGCATCACCGCCGCCAGTACGTTGGAGAAGATCACCCCGGAGTAGAGGTCGATGCCGTTCATGCGCATGCGATCGACGATCTGCTTGGCGCGGGCGGGCTGCAGGCCGTCATCCTCGACGACGATCTGCACCGGCACGTCGCCGACCTTGTTGCCGGCTTCTTCCAGGGCCAGGGCGAAGCCGTCGCGGGAATCTTCGCCAAGGTAGCCGGCGGGGGTGGACAGGGTGGTGATGAAACCGATGCGCAGCGGGTCCTGGGCCTGGGCGGTGAGGCTGGTGGCCACGGCGGCTGCGAGTAGTGCACGCGAGAACATTTTCTTCATGATGCTGCC
Organism: Stutzerimonas tarimensis; assembly: GCF_042648805.1. Classification (NCBI taxonomy): domain Bacteria; kingdom Pseudomonadati; phylum Pseudomonadota; class Gammaproteobacteria; order Pseudomonadales; family Pseudomonadaceae; genus Stutzerimonas; species Stutzerimonas tarimensis. The sequence goes on from NZ_JBHRXZ010000022.1 coordinate 734,785, forward strand.
TTGTCTGTTGTCCGCGCGCGCAGGGCGCCCGCGGTGGTCCGTTTTGAGGGGCAGTGGAAATCAGGAGAGGTCTTGTTATCTGCCGGCCCGGCTCTTCATGGATGGGCGGGCTCGGCTTGTGAGGTGGAGCTGTCGGTGAATTTTTCGTAGTAGAGCTGTCCGGCCGACGAAACCTTTTCACTCAGCCAGTTTCGGGTCGACTCTACCATCGGCGGCGGTCCGCAGACATAGAGGTCGAACGGCGTCTCGCTAAGTGCAGCCAGGTCGAAGTGTTCGGTGACATAGCCGCGCCGGCCATCCCAGTGTTCGTCCGGGCCGCTGACCACCGGGACGAAGCGGAAATCGGCCAGCCGCTCGCCATAACCGGCGATGCGCTCCAAGGCACAGAGGTCCGTGGAATGGCGCACGCCGTAGTAGAGGCGAATGGGTTGTTCGCAGCCCCGCTCGGTCAGCTGGTCGAGCATGCCGAGAAAGGCCGAGAGGCCCGTACCGCCGGCGACCATCACCAGCGGACGGTCCGCCTGGCGCAGGTAGAAGGCGCCCAGCGGCGCTTCGAGGGCGATCTGGTCGCCTGGCCGGCAGCGTTCGCGGATGTAGTTGCTCATGGCCCCGTCCGGCAGCAGCCGGATGAGAAACTCCAGCCGGTTGTCGCCGTTGGGCTGGTTGGCAAAGGAGTAGGCGCGACTGGTGGCCGTGCCCGGCACCTGCAGGCGCGCATACTGGCCTGGAAGGAAGTCCAGCGGCTGGTTGCCGCTGGCGTCCAGCTCGAGGATCGCCGTGCTCGGCGACACCTGGCGCACCGCGGTCACCACCCCGGTGAGCGGGGTCGGGTCGGCCTGGCTGCACAGCGACGAGGCAAAGTCGAAATAGAAGGTGGCGTCCGACTGCACCCGGGTCTGGCAGGTCAGTACCTTGCCCTGGGCCAGGTCTGCGGCGGAGAGGGCTTCCTCGTCGACATATTCCTGGCTGTAGCGCCCCGACTCGCAGCGACCCTGGCAGGTACCACAAACGCCCTCGCGGCAGTCCAGCGGCAACTTGATGCCGTTTCTCAGGGCGGCGTCGAGCAGGATTTCATTTTCCTTGACCGGAAAGAACAGCGTCTTGCCGTCGGCGAAGCTGAACGCAACTTTAAGGCTCATGGTTCAGTGTTCCCCTGGATAACCAAACTTCAACAGGCTCCGGCGCGTTCACTCAAGCTATTGAGTGAGCTGGTCGGGCCTGCTTGCTTGTGGCCATTTAATGTATTGCGCGGGCCCAGGGTCTATCCCCTTTGTCGACGACGCTTATCCGCATATTCCGGCGGCTCGTCGCCGCCCCCGATCCTTTCCCCTAGCCCGCGTGTTGCATGGCCGGACGGGCAGGCACCCTGCTAAAAATCGGATAGGCGTCGGCCAGTATCCGGATAGCTGGCACGCCCCGCTTGCTGCCTAATCGATAGCGGAATAACGGAGTTCCCTTATTTCAGTGGATAACTCGATCGGCTTTGAAAGTCGGCGGCACAAGTTGTTTTAAATGAAGTCTGCCGCAACAGCCAGGCAACTCGCGAGGTTGCCGACCTATCAAGAAGGTAAGCACTATGTTCCATAGGAAGGGTTTGCTCCGCCGTGCAATTGCAGTGGGGTTGGCGGGGGGGCTTGCGCCATTGGCCGCACAGGCCGCCTTTGTCGAAGACACCGAGGTCAGCCTCGGGCTGCGCAACTTCTATATCGACCGGGACTTCAAGCAGAACAATGCGCCGCAATCGCGCGTCGGCAGCTGGACCCAGGGTTTCGATTTCCGGGTGATCTCCGGCTATACCGAAGGGCCGGTGCAGTTCGGCCTGGATCTTTCGGCGCAGTACGCGGTGCGCCTGGACGGCGGTGGCGGCCGCGGTCCGGACGGCATCATTCCCTACCACCGCAGCGAGGGCGAGCAGGCCCGCGATTACGGCCGCGCCGCGCTGACCGGCAAGATGCGGTTCTCCAACACCGAGGTGAAGCTCGGCGAGCACCGGCCAAGGTTGCCTGTGGTGTTTCTCGATGATTCCCGGCAGTTGGTAACCACCTATCACGGCTTCTCCATCGAGTCGAAGGAGATCGACCGGCTCAGCCTGACCGCTGGCCGCTTCACCGAAATCAGCAGCCGCGAATCCTCGGGCCGGGAAAAAATGTACCTGTTCAACGGACCGGACATCCGTTTCCGCAGCGATGGCCTCAACTTCGGCGGCGCCACCTACGCCTTTACCCCGGCGTTCTCGGCCACGTACTTCTACGGGCAGCTGGAAGACATCTACGACCAGCATTACTTCGGCCTGGCCCACAACGCCGACCTGGGCAATGGCTACAAGCTCAAGACCGACCTGCGCTACTTTCACAACAGCGAGGACGGCGACGCCTACTACGGCGACATCGACAACCGCTCCTACGGCGCCCTGGCGGTGTTGAGCAAGGGCTTTCACAGCTTCGGCCTGGGCTTCCAGCGCATGCTCGGCGAAAGCGCCTTTCCGACCCTCAGTGGCTACGCGCCGCAGCCATACCTGGTGAACTGGTCCACCATCGCCTTCATCAAGCCCAACGAGAAGTCCTGGCAGGCGCGCTACGAGTACGACTTCACCGGCCTCGGCGTGCCGGGCCTGAAGATGATGACCCGCTACATGCGCGGCACCGGCATCGATCGCGGCGGCGACCTGGCGGACAACGTCGAGAGCGAGTTCAACTTCAACCTGGGTTATGTGATCCAGGACGGGGCGCTCAAGGGCCTGGGCGTGGAGTGGCGCCACATGGATATCAAGACCCGCTATGGCAACGGCGGTGCCTCGGGCGTCGACTTCAAGGAAAACCGCCTGATCACTACCTACACCTTCAAGTTCTGACCCCGCGGTTCCGACGCCCGGCGCGCCGGCGTTCCTCGCCGCAAGCCGTGACGTCGGATTACGCTCCGCCAATCCGACCTACCGTGCTGTAGGTCAGGTTAGCCGCAGGCGTAACCTGAGGGGCGGGGCCGAGGCACAAAAAAGACCGGTGCTTCGAACACCGGGGTGGCAATGGCTGCCTGCAGGGACCAAACACCTGACGTCGGATTACGCTCCGCCAATCCGACCTACCGTGCTGTAGGTCAGGTTAGCCGCAGGCGTAACCTGACGGGCGGGGCCGAGGCACAAAAAAGACCCCGGTGCTTCGAACACCGGGGTGGCAATGTCTGCCTGCAGGGAACGAAACCTAGAGGTGGTAGAAGTCGAGCACCGAGTTGATGGTGTCGTTGAGCAGGACGACATGCTTGCGGGTGATGCGGAAGCTGTCGCCGCTGGGGCGCAGGTGATAGGTGGCCCAGCCGTAGAACTCCTCGGAAGTGCCCAGCCGGTAGTAGCTGGTCTGCCAGTTGAGCCTGACCTGCAGCAATCCGCCCTCATGCTCGGCGATGCGCACATTGTTGATCGCGTGCAGGGTGCGTGGCATTGGGCTGGCCGAGGCGGCCTTGCCGGTGCGGATGCGGAATATCCGGTCTTCCAGGCCCGAGCGGCTGGCGTAGTAGATCAGCGACATGCCGCGCTTGGGGTCGGTGGTGTAGACGTGCTCGGAGTCCCACTGTGGCAGGTGGAACTCGCTGTTCTCGTCGAACAGTTCAAGGTAGGCGTCCCAGTCCTGGGCGTCGCAGAGTTCGGATTTGCGGTAGAAGAACTGTTCCACCTGGTATTGCAGTTGCGGATTCATCGTCACACCTCACGCGGTTTCAGGGATTTGGCCGCCAGCCCGTCCAGCAGGTATTTCTGCCAGGCGCCGTGCTGGTTGACGTAGAGCCCTTCGTGGGTGAACTCGGTGCCGGTCAGGGCCGGGGTGATGCCGATGGTCTCGCTGTTCGGCGTCGGGCCTTCGACCCATTTGTCGTGGCCGCGGGAGATGTCGCTCCAGCGTTCCAGGCGGGCTTCGAAGCCGCGCTGGGCCTCGCGGAATTCCACCAGGTCGTCGGGGGTGCCGAGGCCGGAGACGTTGAAGAAGTCCTCGAATTGTCGGATGCGGTTCTCCCGGTCGGCGTCCGACTCGCCCTTGACCCCCAGGCAGAAGCTGTGGATCTCGGTCTTGTTCCAGGCCAGCGGGCGGATGATCCGCAGCTGCGAACTGATCTGGTCGAGGAAGAACATGCTCGGGTAGATGTTCAGGTTGCGCAGGCGGTGCATCATCCACTCGGCCTTGCCCTGGCCGTACTCCTCGACCAGGCGCGGCATGATGCTGGCGTAGCCGGGGCGCACGCTGGGGTTGGGCATGTCGCTGAACAGCACGCTGTGGCCGTTGTTGAAGGCGAACCAGCCATCATCGGTCTCGGCATCGCCGGCGCCGAGCTTGCTGTAGTCCAGGGTGCTGCCGCTGGCGGCGCCCTTGGCGGCGTTGACCTGCTGGCGGTGCTGCACTGTGGCCACGTAGTTGTAGTGCACGGTGCTGACGTGGTAGCCGTCGAGGCCGTTCTCGTTCTGCAACTTCCAGTTGCCGTCGAAAGTATAGGTGGACTTGCCCGGCAGCACTTCCAGCTCGCCGGTCCTGGACTGTGCCACCATCATGTCGAAGAACACCTTGGCGTCTCCCAGGTAGTCTTCCAGCGAGTCGCTGCCCGCCACGTCGAGGCTGATGAACACGAAGCCCTTGTAGCTCTCGATGCGCGCCTTCTTCAGACCGCGGGTGGCCTTGTCGAAGCCCTCGGGATATTCGCCGGGCGCCTTTACCTTCACCAGGCGGCCGTCGCTCTTGTAGCACCAGGCGTGGAAGGGGCAGGTAAAGGTGGACTGGTTGCCCTTGCCGACGCGGGTCAGGGTGGTGCCGCGGTGCTGGCAGGCGTTGATCAAGGCGTTCAGCCGACCTTCGCCGTCGCGGGTGATGATCATCGGCTGACGGCCGGCACGCATCGTCATGAAGTCGTGGTTGTTGGCGATCTCGCTCTCGTGGCAGGCGTAGATCCAGTTCTTCTCGAAGATCAGCTCCATTTCGAGGTCGAACAGTTCCGGCTCGGTGAACATGTCCCGGGCGATACGGTAGACGCCTTCGACCGGGCGGAAGTCCAGGCAGCCCTGAACGAATTCCTGCCATTGGGTGATGGTTCTGCTACTCATGGAATGGGCCCCTTGCGGTGGGTGTTGAGCAGCCCTGATTAGAAGCCGTGGCCCGGACAGGCTCTATCCGCCTCCTCGACGAACACTATCCGCATAGTCAGGATCTGCCCGTCAGCGGTCGAAACGCCGGGCCAGGCCGTGCAACGACTCCGCCTGGCTTAGCAACAACTGGCTGCTCTGGGCGCCTTCCCGTGCGCTGTCGGCGTTGCGCGACGAGAGCTGGGCGATGCGTTCGATCTGCTGGCTGATGTCGTTGGCGACCTGGGTCTGCTCCTCGGTGGCCACGGCCATCTGCTGGCTCATGCCGGAGATCGCCGCCACCGAGGCGGCGATGCCCTGTAGCGCTTCGCGTACCACTCCTACGTCCGCGGCGCAGGTATGGGCGAGCTGCACGCCCTGGCTCGACATTTCAACCGTGCGCTGGGTGCTCTGGCGCAGCCCGGCGATCAACTGGCGGATCTGCTCGGTGGATTGTTGGGTCCGCAGGGCCAGCGAGCGCACCTCGTCGGCGACCACCGCGAAGCCGCGGCCCTGCTCGCCGGCGCGGGCGGCCTCGATGGCGGCATTGAGCGCCAGCAGGTTGGTCTGTTCAGCGATGGCGTTGATCACTTCGACCACTCCGCCGATCGAGTCGCTGGCCTCGGCCAGCCGGGCGATGGCGTCGCCGATGCCCTGCACCGAAGTGCTCAACTGGCCCATGGATTGGAGATTGCGCTCGGCCATTTCCTGGCCACCGTCAGCCAGCCCGCTGGCCTCGGCTGCCGACTCGGCGGTGAGATGTACATGGCTGGCGATTTCCTGGACAGTGGCCACCATTTCGCAGATTGCCGTGGCCGCCTGGTCGGTCTCGTTGCGCTGGGTTTCCAGCGATTCGGCGTCCCGCTGCACCCGTGCGGCATAGTCCATGGCGGTGGCCTCCACCTGCTGGCCGGCCATGCCGATACGCAGCAGCGCCGTGTGCAGGCGGGCGTTGTGGCCGTGCAGGGCCAGTGCGGCCAGCGCCGTCGGGCCATCGCCATCGCTGTAGTTGCCGGCCGACAGGGCGCTGTTGCAGGCCGAGGGCTGTCCTTCGAGCAGTTCGCGCATGGCCTGGTGCTGACGGCGGGCCTGCCACAGGTGCAGTCCCGGCAACGGCAGCGTGGCCAGTGCGGCGAGAACGGGCGGGGCGCCCGCGGCAAGGGCCAGGCCAAGGGTTACCAGGCTGCACAGCGCAGTAGGCATCCAGCGATCCAGCGTACCCGGCGCCAGTTGCGGGCGCCGCCGTGCGCCACCGAGCCGGCGATACAGGCGGCTGGCTCGGTCGATCTGCCCGGCATCGGCGCGGCGCGCCATGGCGCCGTAGCCGACGTGCCGGTCGCCATCGAATACCCGCATGATGTAGAGATCGATCCAGAAGCCGCTGCCGTCGCGCCGGCGGTTCTTCACCACCCCCGCCCAAGGGCGCCCGGCGCGCAGCGATCGCCAGAGGTCGGCGACTACGGCGTCGGGTGTTTCCGGGTGGCGCAGGATCGAGCAGGGCTGGCCGAGCAGGGCGCTGCGGTTGAAGCCGCTGGCCTCGACCAGGGCGTCGTTGCACAGGTTCAGCACGCCGTCGAGGTCGGTGCGAAAGATGATCGGGCCGGCCTGGTCGGTAGCCGTGGGTATTGCGGTAGTGGACATGGGAAGGCGCCTTGGGGTCGGAACGACGGCCGGCGTCTCCGCCAGTCAGGTCTGGGCGGCTCGATTAGACCTGCCCGTGCCGGGGCGTGATATCCGCTTTTTCAGGCTTCGCTATCCGCAAAGTGGATGGGTCGGAGCCGCCCGGAAACGGGCGCGCTGCACCCTTTTGGCCCCGTTTCGTAGCGCCCATTGCCGCTTCCGTTACCTTCGGTTACCCCAGGGCCGGTGGCCGGGACGGGTAAAACCTCCGAGTCGCTCGCCAGCAGGCGTCGGGTGAAGGGCAATCGGAGGTTCTTATCCGCTTAATGCAGCTTCGCTATCCGAAAAACGAGCGCTGCGGCACGATGGTATGGCGATTGCCTCGTCAGTTGTCACGTGCCGTCAGAGCGCGACCGTTCTTAGCCTTGCAGGTACAACTCTCATGAATGCGAACAGCCAGATCGGGTATCACGATATCCATGCCGACCACCATGACCTGACGGGGGCGCACTCGTGGATGCAGAACATTTGCGGACCACACCGGCTCAAGGTCAGCGCGCCGAGCCACATCCACTTTCGTCACATGGGCCGGGTGTTGCGCTCGTCCACACTCGGCTATATCGAATATGGCACCGACGTCACCGTCGGCATCGAGGATGCCAACTACCTCAACAGCTACAGCCTCAGCCTGCCACTGCAGGGCGAGCAGGAACATCGCCGGAAGGGCGAGCTGGTGTACTCGGATCAGGACAACGGGGTGATCGTCTCGCCGCACGAGAGCCAGGAGCTGGCCATGACCGGCGAGTGCCGCAAGCTGCAGGTGGCCATCTCGCGGCGGGCAATGCGCAGCACACTCGAGAGCATGCTGCATCGTTCGGCGGACCAGCCGCTGCATTTCGAGACGCGGATGGATGCGGTCAACGGTCCTAGCGGGGCCTGGTGGCGGATGGTCAAGCACTTCCTGATGGAAATGCAGCACACCGGCGAGCTGTTCAGCCAGCCGATGCTCTCGACCGACATGGAGACCCTGCTGATCAAGGGCCTGATCCTCGCGCAGCCCAACAACTACAGCGCCGAGCTGAACCGCACCTGCCAGGTGAGGTTGCCCCATTACCTGATCCGCGCCCAGGAGTTCATCCACGCCCATGCGCGGGAAGAACTGCACCTGGAAGACATCGAGATCGCCGCCGGCATCTCACGCTTCAAGCTGTTCGAGGGCTTCAAGCGGCACTTCGGGATGGCGCCCATGGCTTACCTGAAAAAGTATCGGCTGACGGCGGTGCGCCAGGAAATCCTCGAAGACCGCTCGGCCCGCAATATCTCCGAAATCGCCATGGGCTGGGGCTTCACCCATCTGGGTCGCTTTTCCACCGAGTACCGCAAGCTGTTCGACGAAACCCCGAGCACGACCTTGCAGCGTAACGAAGCCCGTCGCAATCGCGCCTTCTGAGCGGAGGATCTGCCATGACTGCCATGCAGAGCCTCACGGCGGCGGGCCTGGACCTGTCCGGGCTGTGCCGCGAACCGGTGTTCACCAGCCGCTGCCGAGCCGAAAGCCATCAGCTGCTGGCTCGGGAGCTGGTCGAGCATGACCTGAGCTGGCGCCAGGGCGCGGTGGACACTGCGTTCTTTCGCGCCGCCATCGGCCGCTGCGACCTGTTCGTGCTGCGCTACGGGGCCGAGGTGGAAGTGCGCCCGCAGCCCTTCAACGACTTCGTGCTCATGCAGCTGCCCCTGCGCGGCAGCGCCTCGCTGCTCTGTGACGGGGTCGCGCTGGAGGCCCGGCCGGGCCAGCTCAGCGTCCTGGCACCGAGGCACGAGGCGCGGCTGGTGTGGCGTCGTGGTTGCGAGCAGTTGTTGGTCAAGGTACCGCGCAGCCTGCTGCAACCGGCCCGCGCCCGACTGCTGGATGAAGGCGCCCTGACGGCTGACGTCGACCTGCCACCGCTGTTTCAGCTCGAAGGCCGCCAGGGCGCCCGCGGGCTGCGTCTGCTGGGGGAACTGCTGGACCAGCTGCCCGGCACCGGGGACGAGGAAAATCCGCTTTGGCGGCGTCATCTGGAAGAGAGTCTGTCGATGTTCTTGCTCACCCATCAGCCAGCCATGCCCCGGGTGGGCAAGGGGCCGGTGGTGTCCCGCTCGCTGGCGGAGCGACAGCTACGCCGCCAGGTGGATAAAGTGGAAACGGTGATACAGGCGCAGCTGACCGCAGCCGTCTCCTTGCGCGAGCTGGCCGCCGCATGTGGCATGAGCGTGCGCAGCCTGAGCAACCTCTGTCAGCGTTGCCATGGCCAGTCGCCGATGGAACGGCTGCGCAACTTGCGCCTCGACGCCGCCCGCGAACGCCTGCTCGCCTCGCGGGACCTGAGCGTGACCGAGGTGGCTCTGGATTACGGGTTCACCCATCTGGGCCGCTTCGCCGGGTATTACCGAGAGCGCTTCGGGGAGTTGCCGCGGGAGACCTGAGCGGTGTGGTCGGGTTCGCCTCGGCGGACCCGGCCTGTGGAATGCCTGCCGAAGCTACGGCGCCTCAGCTGCCGCCGCCCGCACCGCCCGCTCCGCCGGCGCCTGGTCCGGCGCCCGGGGTGCCGCCCTGGGTGCCTGCGGGGCCGGCGCGGTCGCTACCGGTACTGCCGTGGTCTCCATGGGAATCCTGGTCATCGCTACCTTCGGACTCGTGCTGCATACCGGTGCTGATGCCGGTATCGGTGTCGGCGGTGGGCTCGCCCTGGTAGGTGGGGGTGGTGGTGTCGGTGCCAGTGGTGTTGCCGGTGGTCCCGGTGCCTTCCGCCGCGAACGCGGAGGAAGCGAGCAGGCCGGTGAATACGAATGCAGCAAGCTTGGTCGTTTGCATGGCGATATCCCGATTCTGATGGCTACCCCGTTATTGGCAGCACCGGGCCAGAGGGGTTGCGCCGTCTCGATCAACGGTCGATGAGCACCGGCGTTCCTCCGTTGCAGAGGAGCGCCTGTGCTCCGGCAGACGCGGGAGGATCAGTTTCCTTCGCTGCTCTGCCAGCGTGCCATCAGGGTGTTGGAGGGCAGCGTCTCGTCCAGCAGCTTCCTGGCCGTTTCGACCCCGGCCACCGGCAGCCCGGTGGGGTCCAGCAGGCCGATCTGCACCAGCACACTGGCCTGGTCCCAGTAGATGTGCTCGTGGTAGAGCTTGTCCCCGCGGAACTTGACCACCCCGAGCATCGGGATTTCCACGTATTTCCCGGTGGGCGCGACACCCGGCAGCATCCAGTCGATCTCGGTGCTGTGGGTGAAGCACATGACGAACTCGTCGACCACTTGCGAGGAGCCCACGGTGCGCGAGATGGGCACCAGTTTCATGTCCGGCGGATTGCCATGGACGAAATGGTGTTGATAGAAGCGGCTCAGTTCCTTGTAGCCGACCCCGCCGGTCATGGTGGGAATGTGGTTGACGTAGGGCTCGGCGACCATGGTGGCCATGGTGGCGGGCACGTCGCGGGTGGCGAACTCATGTTCGATGTGCTTTTCCCAGAGCGCGGAGAGGTCGTGGTCCGGACCGATTTCACGCTTCAGCGCGGCGATGGTCCGCTCATGGGCCATCAGCGCGGCGGGCTTGTCGTAGTGCATGCCGCCGACCCGGGCAAAGGCATGGTCGACGCCCGGATAGGTGTAGAGCTCGATCCCCGGCCGTCCGCCCAGGGCCTCGCTGATCCGCGCCCGGGTGTCGGCGTCGCAGTACCCATCCTGCTCGGCGAAATGCAGCACCAGCCGGCCCTTGATGTTATCTGCCTCATCCAGGTACTGGTCGATGCCCATGCCGTAATAGCCCACCGAGGTGGCGGCCTTGGTGCGGGTGGCGGTGAGGTAGGCCAGCTTGCCGCCCATGCAGAAGCCCACATAGCCGAGGCCCGCGTCTTCCACTTCAGGCAGGCCGCGCAGGGCAGTGAAGCTGGCGTCGATGTCTTCCACCGCCTTGTCCACGTCCATGCGTTGGAACAGGTCGATGGCCTTGGCGAAGTCCTGTTCGCTGTAGCCCAGTTCGATGCCAGGCTCCAGGCGCCAGAACAGGTCGGGCACCAGGGCTACGTAGCCTTCCTCGGCATAGAGGTCGGCGACGGCGCGCATGTTGGCATTGATGCCGAAGATTTCCTGGCCGATCACCACGCCGGGGCCGCGCCCGCTGGCTGGCAGCGCCAGGTAACCGGAGAAGCTGCCGCTGCCATCGGTGGCGCGGATGTCGATCATCTTGCTCATCATCATCTCCTGGGACTGTCTAGAACCGCTTGGAAGGTTGTCTGTCACTGATCGTTGCCGAGCCGCTCGAACCAGATGCGCGGAGCGATGCCCTGGTCCGGTCCGAGTATCGAGAAGCCGCCATCCACCGGGATGTCGACCCCGGTGATCCAGGACGCGGCCTCGCTGCACAGAAAGCACACCGCGTTGCCGATCTCTTCACCGCGGCCGACCCGGCCGAGCGGATGGAAGTGGGCGCCCACGCGATCGGCCAGGGCCTGGTCGCCGCCGGAAAACCGGGCCACCGAGGGCGACCAGGTCCAGGCCGGTGAGACACAGACCACGCGGATACCCTGTTCTGCCAGGGTGACCGCGAAGCTCTTGGTCAGCTGGATCAGGCCGGCCTTGGAGGCAGGGTAGATCGCCCGGCCGGCGGCGCCGAACTTGCCGCCAGTGCTGCCGATGTTGATCACGGTGCCGCCCCTGGGCATCTGCGCACAAGCCTTCTGGGTAAAGATGGCCGCCGAGATCAGGTTGACGTTGAGGGTCTGGAACCACTGCTCGCGGCTGGAGGCGAGCCCCTGATCCTCATAGATACAGGCATTGTTGACCAGGATGTCCAGCCGTCCGAACGCCGCCAGGGTTTCCTCGATGCACTGCTCGATGTCCTCGTCCAGCTCGACGTTGCATGGGCAGAAGCGGCAACCCTCGCCGAGCTCGGCGGCCAGGGCCATGCCGGTCTCGCGGTTGCGGCCGAGCAGCATCACCCGGGCGCCAGCGGCCAGCAGTCGGCGGGCGATGTCGGTGCCCAGGCCCTGGGTACTGCCGGTGACGATGGCGACCTTGCCGGCCAGGCTGTAGAAGTCATTCATTGCAGGGTCTCCAGGGCGCTGCGCACGTCGCCGATCTCGGCGATCAGGCGCATGCTATCCAGCGAGGCGTGATGGGCGGCGGGGCTGGCCGAGGCGCAGGCATCGGCGGCGACGGTGACCTCGAAGCCGCAATCCACCGCATGGCGCACGGTGCTTTCCACCACCGAATGGGTGGCCACCCCGGCGATCAGCAACCGCTCGGCCTTCAGGGCGCGCAGCAGGATGTCCAGCGGCGTGCCGTAGAAGGCGTTGATCCGCGAATGCTTGACCACGTACTCGTCGGGGCTCTCCGCTTTAGGGGCCAGCGGTTCGTAGAACTCCGCGCCCCAGCTGCCTTCCTGCACCGCGCCGATGGCGGCCACGGCCTTGAGGATCGGCGCGTTCTGGATCAGGTCGGCATAGTCCGGGCGATAGGCCACCCGGACATGGATGATTGGCCAGCCGCGTTGCCGTGCGCCACCGAGCAGTGCCGCGGCGGCGTCCAGCACGCGCTGGCGGGCCGGGTCCTCGGCAGCCAGGCCCACGCGGATGCGCCCGTCCGGGTGCAGCACATCGTTCTGGTAGTGCAGGGCGAGGACGGCGGGCCGGCTCATCAGACGAACACCTCCAGGTTGGCGAAGATGTCGTTGCAGTTGATCAGGTCGACCCGCTTGAGCGCGATCTTCCAGCCGCCACCGGGTTGTTCGGCCAGCTTGTAGGTGTAGCGGCCGGCCAGCTGGCGCTGGTCCAGGCGCCATTCGCTGACCTGGAAGGTGGCGCTCACCACCAGATGGCCCACCGCGTCGCGGCCCTCGATGGCCACGTTGCCCACCAGATGTGCGGTGCGGGTCACCGGTTGCTGCGACCAGTTGCGGGCGTTCTCCACCCGGCGGATGCGCACCTCGCGCAGCATGCGGCCTTCCCAGAACAGCGAGATGTGCTCGAAGGGGTTGTCCTGTTCGTGGGCCTGGGGCACCCAGTACATGCCTTCGTCGGTGAACAGCGCGTCCCATTCCCAGAAACGGCGCTCGTCCAGCAGACGGGCCTCGCGAAAAATGAACTGCTCCACGTCCTTCAGCAGTTCATGGCTGGTCTGGATCGGTTGCAGGTCGCGGGTGCTGACGTCGAAGCGGCGATCAGGCTGCATGGGTGCTCTCCTTGGCGATCAGGGTGGCGGTCATGAAATGCTTCCAGGCGGCGAACTGGTTGCGCATCGGCAGTTCACTGGTGCCGTTGGTGGAGACCGCACCATCGGGCAGTTCGGTGTCGCTGCCGGCGTAGCGGTGCATGCTGATCCAGTCACCGCCGCGGGTCAGGTTGCCTTCCTGGCAGCGGGCATAGACTTCCACGTCGTCGGGCATCACGTTGGAGGAGGGTGAGTTGATCACATTGGCGTAGGTGAGGGCGCGGTCGAACACCTCGTCGGGGGCACCCTTGAGGCGGAAGGTCTGGATCTCCACCAGGGTGCGGTCCACCGAGACCGGGCGGATCACCCGGAACTGCTGGAACACCGTATGCGGCGAGCCGCTGCCGTAGATCACCGTGTTGTGGCGGTTCATGCCGAGGATTTCCCGGGCACGGTCTTCGCCATGGGCCTCGCTGAGAGCCTGGAAATGCGCGCGCGACACCGGGTCGCGAGTGGCGGCGGCCGGGTCGAAGATGCCTTCCATGTAGCCATGGCCGTTGTGGTAGGCGCGCAGTTCGAGCTTTTCCCAGAAGTCGTAGGGCTCGCCGTTGCCGTCCATGATCAGCAGTTCGAAGGGCATTTCGCCGATGGCGCTGGCTTCGCTGCGGGCAGCCTCGAAGGACGACTCATGGGTCACCCGGGCGTGCATGGTGTCGTGCAGATTCTCGTAGAACACCTTCCAGTTGGAACGCTGCATGACCCGGAACACCCCGCCGGCGACTTCCACTTCGCCCACCGGCGAGCGGTCGCAGAGGTTGTCGATGGAGCTGATCACTCCACCGAGGAATGTCTTCAGGTCCGGGCCGTGGGCGGCCTGGCTGGCAAAGACGAAGCCCCGGTAGCTTTCCACCCGGGCCACGCTGACCATCTGGAAGTCCGGGTGCCTGGGGTCGTAGCAGGTGCCTTCGAAGCCGCTTTTCAGCGGTGCCGAAAGGTGTTCGCCGTCGAGCCTGAAGGTCCAGGCGTGGTAGGGGCAGCGGAAGAACTTGCCGACGTTGCCGTCGCCATCGGCCACCAGCTTGGCGCCCTTGTGCGGGCAGCGGTTGTAGAGCACGTTGACCTGCTTGTTGGCGCCGCGGACCATGATCACGTCCTGATCGCCGAGGCGGGTGGTGTGGTAGTCGCCGACGTTCTTCACTTGGCTGTCATGGCCAACGTAAATCCACGCCTGGCCATAGATGCGTTCCATTTCCAGCTGGAACAGCACCGGGTCGGTGTAGACGCTCTTGTGCACGCTGTCGCCCCGCACCAGCGCGGCGATGTCTTGGTTCGATGGAATCATCGGTTCTTCCCTCGTCACAGATCGAGCACCAGGCGGCCGCCGCGGGCGCGGGACACGCAGGTGCAGAAACTCCCCGAGGCGCGGTCGCGCTCGGACAGGCAGATGTCGCGGTGCTCGGCTTCGCCTTCGAGCACCTGGGTCACGCAGACGCCGCAGTCGCCGCGGCGGCAATCGAACAGCGGATCGAGGCCGGCCTCGATCATCACCTCCAGCAGGTTCTGCCCGGCGGGCACCTGCAGGGTCACGCCACTGGCGCGCAGCTCGGCCTCGAAGGCGGTTTCACCCTCGATCTCCAGGCTGCCGGCGAAGAGTTCACTGTGCAGCTGATCCTCGTCCCAGCCGATGCGGCGGGCGGTGTCCAGGACCTCGGTGATCAGCCCCCTGGGGCCACAGACATAGAGGTGGCGGCCGGCGACCGGCTCGGCCAGTACCGCAGCCAGGGGCATGCGGCCGCTGGCCGGCACGGCGCTGATCCAGGTGCGCGCCTCGGGCATTGCGCGCACCTCGTCGAGATAGGCCATCCGAGAGGCTTCGCGGCCGGCGTAGTGCAGGGCGAAGTTGCGGCCTGCCTGGCGCAGGGCCCGGGCCATGCCGAGAATCGGGGTGATGCCGATGCCGCCGGCGATCAGCAGTGCGTGATCGCCCACTTCGGACAGTGGGAAGTGGTTGCGTGGCGCCTCGGCGGTCAGCCGCTGGCCGGGTTCCAGGCCGTGGACCCAGCGCGAACCGCCGCTGCCCCTTTCCTCGAGCTGCACGGCGATCTCGTAGAACTCCCTGCCGGAGAGATTCACCAACGAATAGGCGCGCAGCAACGGCCGCTCGCCGGGCACATGCAGTTCGAGGTGGGCGCCGGGGGCAAAGGAGGGCAGCGCGGAACCGTCTTCGCTCACCAGCAGCAGCCGGCGGATACGGGGCGTCAGGCTGTCGATGCGGTCGACACGCAGGTTAAGGCTGGACATGCTCGTTTCCTGATCAAACCGGTTGGTCTTTGTTCAGGTCACTCTAGGCATGGGCATCAGGGGGAAATAGCCGATATCGGCAAAGCGTCATCCGCTTCTGGCAAGGCGGCCTGGCGACTGGCACGGGCGCTGGGCTAAGCCACGCAAGTGCGGTTGCGGCCGGACTCCTTGGCCTGGTACAGCGCACGGTCGGCGGCCTTGAGCAGGGCGTGCAGGTCGGGGGTGTCGTCGTTCAGCTGGACGATGCCGATGGACACGGTGCAGCGCAACGTCTGGCCATTGCCGGCCTCGACCACGCGCTCGGCCATGGCCAGGCGCAGGCGTTCGGCCACCTGCTGTGCCTGTTCCCGTGGGGTATTGGGCAAGAGCACGACGAATTCCTCGCCGCCGAAGCGCGCCAGTTCGTCGATCTCGCGCAGCTGCGAACGTGCCGTCACGCTCAATACCTGCAATACCCTGTCGCCCACGTCATGTCCGTGACCGTCGTTGATGAGCTTGAAATGGTCGACGTCCATGGCCAGCATGCACAGCGGCTGCCGATGCCGCCGGGCACGGGAGATTTCCTGCCGCGCGGATTCCTCGAAGTGGCGGCGATTGTGCAGGCCGGTGAGGGCGTCGGTGTGGGCCAGCTCCTGCAGGCGCTCGTTTGCCTGGGACAGCGCGTCTCGGTTCATGTCGTCGAGTACCGAGCGCAAAAAGGTCCGGCGCCGGTCCAGGGTGGTGCTCCAACTGATGAACAGGCTGAAGAAGAGCACTGGAAAGTACACGAGGATGAAGATCTTCATGGCTCCTTCGACCCCACGGTTCAGCCAGGCGCCGCCGACCAGCACCACCAGGGTGATCAGCAGCGACGTCACAAGCGAGGGCAGGAAGCGCACCTGCACGCAGAGGTTGGCGAGCACGATGAACACCAGGGAGGCGTAGAGGTAGTTGCCGGTGGGGTATTCGGTGGTCGCCAGCAGCCCGAACCAGAACATGGCCGAAAACACGATGCAGGACGGCAGGACCAGATCCAGTAACTGAGCATTGCGGCAGCGCCAGAAGATCAGCATGACCGCTGGAAAGAGCAGGCTGAGAAAGGCGGCACGCGCGATCAGCGATCGCCAGCGCAGGTCAGGTAGCACCAGGGCGTCGGCAAAGCCGTACGACAGGAAGGCCAGGTGGGCCAGGATGTTGACCAGCAGCAGGAACCGCCAATAGTGCTTGAGCTGGTACGCGTCATAAGCCTTGCGCAAGTCGCCACGGAGCGGCGCCAGCGGGTGGCGCAGCAGTGCTTCGACGTGGGAGCGTTGCGCGGGCGAAGACATGGGGCGGTCTCGGATGCCGTGCCGGGATCGGGTGGCGGCGACAGTAGCTGGCAGCGCATCCATCGCGTTGTATCGGCATATTGCCATTATCTTGCCGAACCTGGGAGCCGGAAAACCTAAACCGATGAATGGGTAGCGTTTGGCCGACTGGCCAATGCTCGGGGTTTGCCAGCCCGCCCTGCCACAGCTTGCCGTAGGTCGAGTCAGCCATAGCCGTAAACCGACGTGGGTGGGAAGCAGTCACGCCGGAGGCCGGTGGCACCACCGCCACCACCCGGCAGTTCGGTCGGTCGCATGGGGTCATGCGCTTATAGCACTGGAGTCGGTTTCGAATGTTGCGCTGACCCGCTTGACGAAACTATGCAATAGGGGTGGCCATCTTCCCGGCAGGCTTCGAAGAGCCACAGGAAACTTCTCGTAGCAGGTGGCAGGGCTCGCCTTCGCTTGTTTCTAAGATCTGGCGGCAGGAATGAAAGTTGCCGGCAAGTTGTCGGTGCAGAAGCAGGCCTGGCGTGTGAGAGGGAGGGTGGCGGTGGTTGCGGCAGTTATGGAAAAGGCGCCTTTCGGCGCCTCTGGGGGAGTCTTGTGCTTACTGTACCCAACTGTCGACGGCCTCGGCGCCGTACTTTTCCTTCCAGGCCTTGAGTACCTTGTGGTTGCCACCCTTGGTTTCGACCACTTCGCCGGTTTCCGGATTCTTGTAGACCTTGACCTGCCGGGCTCGACGGGTCGCAGCAGGCTGCGCGGCAGCCTTGGGCGCGGCCTGGCGGGGCTTTGGCTCAAGGATGTCGATGATACCCCCCAGGTCCTGTTCATACTGCAGCATGAGGTCGCGAAGTTTCTGCTCGAACTCGATCTCGCGCTTCAGTCCTTCGTCATTCTTGAGTTTCTCAAGCTCCTGCAGCTGCGCGGCGAGTTGTTCTTCGAGCTTCCTGAATTCCGCAAGGCGGGACATGTTGCTGACCTCCATATGTCTGTAGTTCGAATATATGGAAGGTAGATCAGGTGAGCAAGCATTGGTTTCATGCCCGAACGGTATTTCATAAAACAGACACGCCGGGAAAGTTGTTCAAGTCTTACAAGAGTTGTACTGCCTCGTTAGATATCTCGACGCGGTCCGACGACTTGTAGAACTTCGGGTGGGAGCGGCCACTTTGTGCAACGGCTGCAGGCAAGGGCTGTTGCCGGGGGCGATCAGCGCCGGGAAGCCGGTGTTCAATAGTCCGTTTCGGGCAAACTGCGCAGGATGTGGCGGTAGCTATCCATTCGCTGGGGCTGGATCCGCCCCTGGTCGAGGGCTTCAAGCAGGGCACAGCCGGGCTCGCGGTCGTGCTTGCAATCACGGAAGCGGCAGCGTCCGAGCAGGTCGCGAAATTCGATGAAGCCGGCCTCGACGTCATCGCGACTGACATGCCCGAGCCCGAATTCGCGGATCCCAGGGGAGTCGATCAGCTGTCCGCCGCCGGGAAAGTGAAACAGCCTTGCGGTGGTGGTGGTGTGGGTGCCCTTGCCGGTCAGTTCCGACAGCGCGCCGACCCGGGTATCGATGCCCGGCAGCAGGCTGTTGACCAGCGATGACTTGCCCACCCCCGACTGGCCGACGAACACGGCGGTCTTGCCGTCCAGGCGCCGTTGCAACTCGGCCATGCCATCGCCCTGGTGCGCCGAGACCTCCAGCAGTGGGTAGCCAAGGCTGCGGTAGACCTCCAGCAGGGCATTGAGCGCGGTCTCGTTCTGTGCGTCGATCAGGTCCGCCTTGTTCAGCAGGAGCTGCGGCTGGATGCCTGCGTGTTCGGCGGCCACCAGGTAGCGGTCGATGAGGTTGGCATGCGGCTCGGGCAGCGGGGCGAAGACGATGACGATGAGGTCGACGTTGGCCGCCACCGGCTTGAGCTGGCCGCGCGGGTCCGGGCGACAGAGTTCGGTGTGGCGGGGCAACTGCGCGACGATCACGCCGATGCCCTGGTTGCCCGGCCGCCAGACCACTTGGTCGCCGGTCACCAGGGGCGGCAGGTTGGCCCGCAGGTGGCAACGGAACACCTGACCGGCCTGTTCGCCGATCAGGGCTTCGACTTCCACCTGCACGCCGAAGTGGGCGATCACCAGGCCCGTCTGTTCCGGGCCGAGATCACCGCCCTCCAGCTCATCGAGCGCCTTGGATTCGCGTCGTGCCGCACGCGAGGCGCGTTCCTGCTGGATCTTCTCGATGCGCCAGCTTTGCCGGCGGTTGAGCTGGCGTTTGGCCATTTTTGTGTGCTTCGGTCGTGGTGGGAGGCGAGTCTAGCATGCCCGCGACGGGGCTCTGTAAGGCGCTGTGGCTCGGTTACACTGCGGATTTTGCCGGATGATCATGTTGCGCGTTGCGATGACTCGTTATCCCGCCGTGCTGGCGTTGCTGGCCCAGTTGCTGGGCGTCGCGGCCTGTGGCGTCGTGCTGTGGCTGCTGGCGCGTCTGGCCGGGTGGGGCCCGGGCATGCTTGGCGCCGCCTGGCTGCAGGGCGCGATGGCCGCCGCGTTGGGTCAGGCGCTCGGGCTGTCACGCTGGTGGCTGCCGATCAACCTGCTGTTCATGCCGCTGTTGGCTTGCCTGTTCTGGCAGACGATCCCGCCCTGGCTGCCGCTCGGCGGCTTTCTGATCCTGTTGCTGCTCAACTGGAACGCCTTCGCCGAGCGGGTGCCGCTCTACCTCACCGGTCGCGCCACCGAGCAACGGCTGCGCGAGCGCCTGGCCGGGCTGCCGGAGGACTTTCGCTTCATCGATCTGGGCAGCGGTCTGGCGGGCACGCTGGTGCGGTTGTCGCGCGCCTATCCGCAGGCGCACTTCGTCGGGGTCGAAACCGCGCCGCTGACCTTTGCACTCTCCTGGCTGCGCTGCCTCGGCCGGCGCAATTGCCGGGTGCGCTTCGTCAGCCTCTGGCAGGTTCATCTGGGCGGCTACGATGTGGTCTATTGCTTTCTCTCGCCGGCGCCCATGCCGCGGCTGTGGATGCAGGCGCGGGAAGAAATGAGGCCCGGGGCGCTGCTGATCAGCAACAGCTTCGCGGTGCCCGGGGTCGAACCCGAGGAAGTTGTCGAGCTGGACGATTGGCGCCAGTCGCGGCTCTTGCTGTGGCGACCGGCCAACTGACGCCACGGCACGATCGGGCTAGAATGCGCGCCTGAGCCGAGGAGTCGCCATGCAGAATTCACAGAACCTGATCTGGATCGATCTGGAAATGACCGGGCTGGATCCCGATACCGACGTCATCATCGAGATGGCGACCATCATTACCGACAGCGAGCTCAACACCCTGGCCGAAGGACCGGTGATCGCGGTCCACCAGAGCGACGAGATCCTTGCCGGCATGGACGAGTGGAACACCCGTCAGCACGGCGGTTCGGGCCTGACCCAGCGGGTCCGCGAGAGCCGTATCGATGCCGCCGAGGCCGAGGCCATGACCCTGGCGTTCATCCGCCAGTGGGTGCCCGAGCGCAATTCGCCGATCTGTGGCAACAGCATCTGCCAGGATCGTCGCTTCCTCTACCGGCACATGCCACAGCTCGAGGCCTATTTCCACTACCGCAACCTGGACGTCTCGACGTTGAAGGAGCTGGCCGCCCGCTGGGCGCCGACGGTTCGCGACGGCTTCAAGAAGAGTGCGACCCACCTCGCGCTGGACGACATCCGCGACTCGATCGCCGAGCTGCGCCATTATCGCGAGCACTTCATCCGGTTCTGAGGCTGGCCGCTACTTGCCCAGCCGGCGCAGTTCGTCCGACTCCGCCACTCGCGCGCCTTCGCCCTCTTCCAGCGCCAGGCGCCAGAGCGCGCGGGCCAGGGTCGAGGCTTCGATGCCGTGGTACTTGCCTGGCAGCAATTGGGAAAGCGGGGCGACCAGGCGTTCGCCGGGGCGGTTTTCCAGGCGCGGGCCGATCAGTTGCGAGGGCCGGGCCAGGGTCAGTTGGGGCCAGCCCTGGGCCTGCAGCGCCGCTTCGAGCTCGCCCTTCACCTGAAGGTAGAAGAACGAACTCTGCGGGTCCGCGCCCAGCGAACTGATCGCCAGCAGGTGACGAGCGCCCAATGCCCGTGCGCGTTCGGCGAAGGCGACCACCAGGTCGAGATCGATCGCCCGAAAATTCTCCTTGGAGCCTGCCTGTTTGAGGGTGGTGCCGAGGCAGCAGAACGCCGTATCCACCGGATCGTCCAGCTGTGGCAGCAGGGTCCGCAATTCTCCCACCGGGTTGACCAGCCGGGGGTGTTCGGCCAGCGGCCGGCGGGTGGGCGCGTGCAGGCATTCGACCAGGGGTTCGCTGAGGATCCGGTCCAGCAAGTGTTCGCCGGTCAGGCCGGTGGCGCCGGCAAGCAGAATGCGCTTGGCTGTCATGGGGTCTCTCTTTGCTCTGTGTTCAGGATCCTGCGCCAATGCTCGAGCACGAGCGGCGCCTCGGACATCTGGGGCTCGGAGGCTTCGAACGCATCGGCCTCCTCGCGAAGGGCGACTTGCTCGCGGGCCCGTCCGAAGGCCTCGCCGAGGTCTCGGGTTTCCTGCAGGGCCTCGGCGAACAAGGCTCGGCCAAAATAGGTGAAATCGCTGGTTTCCGAACAGCCGAAGGAGGTGCGGTCGGCGCGCGCCGCGGTGATCACCAGGGTTCGCGGGTCGGCCAGTACGGGGATGAACCCCCCCGAGTAGCATGCCGAGACAATGACGATCTTGTTGCGCTCGGCCAGCGGCTCGAGCAGCCAGGCCAGCTCGCCGGCCGGCAGGTCGGCGAGGCTGAGACCGGGCTGGTGCAGGATCAGTTCGTGGTCAGCGGAGCCGTGGCTGGTGAGATAGAGCAGGATCAGGTCTTCCTCGCCGCTGTTCGCCGCCAGCGCCTGGATTGCCCGCGACAGCGACTCGCGCGTCGCCATGGGCCGGTCCTTCAGGTGGTCGCGGTGGTTGACCAGGCTGATCTGGCCGTGGGCGGCAAAGCGTTCGGCGAGCAACTGGCCGACAAAGTCGGCCTCGCGGAGAAACACGCTCTGCCGACCGTCGCCCGCGACGATCAGGCTGTAGAGTTCGGCGGCCGATGTCGAGGGGGGCAGGGCGGCGAGGGTATCGGCAAGCAGTCGGCCCTGTTCGAGCAGGGCCAGGTCCAACGGGTCGGCGAGGGGGCGGCCATCCGGCGCGGCGAGCAGCCGTCCCTGGCGCCAGATGCCGGCGCGGCGGGTGCCATCGGCCAGTACCTGTTCACCTTCGCCGGCGAAGCGGCCATCGCTGAACTGCCCGGTGTAGACGCTGCCGTCGGCCCGCTCGAGCCTGCCCTGGCCCTGGTAACGCCACTGGCGCAGCTCGCCCTGGTAGCGACTGCCATCGGCGGCCAGGTGCTCGCCTGGCCCGTTGGGCTCGCCGGCGGCGAACTGACCGCTCCACTGTTCACCAAAGGCGGTCCGGTAGCGACCCTGCCCGTGGAACTGGCTGGCGGCGAACTCGCCCGCATAGTGGTCGCCGTCGTCGTTTCGGTATTCGCCCAGGCCTTCGAGCTGGCCGGCACGGAAGGTGCCGCTGAAGCGTTCGCCGGGCAATTCGAGCACGCCCTCGCCGTGATAGCGATCGTCTTCGAGGGCGCCGCGGTAGGTCAGGCCTTCCTGCTCGAATACCCCGACGCCGTGCATCCGGCCAAGGCGAAACTCACCCCGATACCGGGCGCCGTCGGCATATTGGTAATGCCCCAGGCCGTGGAACAGGCCATCACGGAACTCGCCCTCGTAGCGATCACCGCTGGCGCCCTGCCAGACCCCGTGGCCGGCGAAGCGGCCGTCATGGAACTGGCCCTCGTAGAAGCCCCCGCTGGGGTAGCTGATGCGGCCCTGACCATGCGGACGCCCCTCGGCCTGCTCGCCGCGGAAGTGCCCCCCATCGGGCAGGACCGCGTCAGGGGTGGTGGCCGGGCCGCTGTTGTCACAGGCGGTGAGCAGCAAGAGCGCGAAAACGGGCAGCAAGCGCATACGACGGGGTCCTGGGCTGGGGGGTACAGTATGCCGCATCGCACAGGCATCGGCCGGGCTGCGCGGGCTGGTTTATAATCGGTACTTTGCCGGAGGCTCCCCATGCTGTTGCGCGGTCTGACCTGGCTGGTAATGTTCCAGCTGCTGGGCACGGCGATCAGCGTCCTGCTGGTGCCGATGCTGCCGGGGCCGATTGTGGGCCTGGTGCTGCTGTTCGTGTTTCTCTTCTGTCGGGGTCGGGTTGGCGAGCCGCTGGATGAAGCGGCGCGTTCGCTGCTTCGCTACCTGCCGCTGCTGCTGGTGCCGCCTGCGGTGGGCGTGATGGCCTATACCCATGAGATTCTCCAGCAATTCTGGCCCCTGGTCGGCGCGCTGGTGCTGTCGCTGCTGTTGTCGCTGGTGCTGAGCGCCTGGCTGATGCAGTTCCTGATCCGCCGCCAGGCGCGGCGCGGGGGTGATACATGAGTCTGGACTGGCAGGCGGCGCTGCAATCGATTCCGGAGCATCCCTTGTTTGCGCTGGGCATCACCATGGCCGCGTTCCAGCTGGCGATGGCCGCCTATCAGCGCACCCGGTGGATTTTCCTGCAGCCGGTGCTCGGTTCGATGCTGCTGGTGATCGGGGTGCTGCTGGTCAGTGGGGTGTCCTATGCCCAGTACCGCGAGGGGGCCTGGCTGCTGAGCGTGCTGCTCGGGCCGGCCACGGTGGCCCTGGCGGTGCCCTTGTACCTCAACATGAAGCGGATTCGCCGGCTGTTTGGTCCGATCATGCTGACCCTGCTCATCGTCGGGCCGGTCACCACGGCGCTCGGTGTCGCCCTGGCCTGGGCGTTCGGCGCCAGCGAGCTGATGCTGGCGACCCTGGCACCCAAATCGGTGACCTCGCCCATCGCCATGCTGGTGGCCGAGCAGATTGGCGGTGTCGCCGCGCTGGCGGCGGTCTTCGTGTTGGTCACCGGGGTGCTGGGGGGCATGTTCGGACCGGCACTTATGAACTGGATGGGCGTCGAACATCCTGCCGCCCGCGGCATCACGCTGGGCCTCACGGCACATGCCGTGGGCACGGCCCAGGCACTGCAGGAAAGCGATGAATGCGGGGCCTTCGCCGCCGTGGCGATGAGCCTGATGGGCGTGATGACAGCGGTGCTGCTCCCCCTGGCGGTGTCCTTGACAGGCTGACTGGAGGCTCGATGAATCTGCCGTTGTTTCCGCTCAATACCCTGCTCTATCCCGGCTGCATGCTTGATCTGCAGATCTTCGAGCCGCGCTACCTGGACATGGTGGCGCGCTGCATGAAAGCGGGTGAAGGCTTCGGGGTGGTGCGCATCGTAGAGGGGCTCGAGGTCGGGCCGGCGGCCAGCGCCTTCGCCGCGATCGGCTGCGAAGCCCTGATCCGCGACTGGGAACAGCGGCCGAACGGGTTGCTGGGGATTCGCGTGGAAGGTGGGCGCCGCTTCAGTGTAATGGAGTCGGGGGTGCAGCCGGACCAGCTGACCCTGGCCGAGGTGGACTGGCTGCCGGAGCCGGAGAACCCGTCGCTGGGCGAAGACTACCCGGACCTGGTCGCGCTGCTCGAGGCGCTGGGCGAACACCCGATGGTCGAGGCGCTGGGCATGCGCGGCGCCGCCAGCGGCCTGAGTGACCTGGCCTATCGCCTGGCCTACCTGTTGCCCTTCAAGCCGGAGCAGAAACTGCTTCTGCTGCAAACCGACCTGGCCGAAGCGCGTCTCGCGCTGATCCAGGAACTGCTCGAGCAGATGCAGGATGGCGCCCCCGTCGACTGAAGCTCAGCGGTAACGGTAGAGTTCGCCGCCGGCGGGGAGCGCCCAGATCGCATAGGCCACCAGCAGGCCCAGGCACAGCGGCAGGATGGACAGCCAGGGCCGCGCCCTCAGCGGCTGCAACGGGCGGCGCCACTGCGTCAGCGCCAGGCAGGCCGCGCAGCAGCTCGCCGCGAGCAGGGCGCCAGCGATCACATCGGTGGGCCAGTGCACGCCGAGAAACACCCGCGAAGCGGCGATCAGGCTGGCTGGCAGGCAGGTGATCAGCATCCAGGTCATGCGCATGCGCACCAGCTGGCCACGTCCGGCCAAGACCCCCAGCACCAGGAAAAAAGCGAACGAGGCCGAGGTGTGGCCGCTGGGAAAGCTGTAGCTGGTCAGGGGTTCCAGCAACACGTCTGGGCGGGTCCGGGCGAAAGTCTGTTTCAGCGCGGTGACTGCCACGGCGGTCGAGGTCAGCGCCAGTCCGGCGAACAGCGCCTGCCGCCACTGACGCCAGGCCAGCAGTACCAGGCACAGCAGCGCTCCGGCAGCGGCCTGGATGTCGCGGTCGCCGAGGCGGGTGAGAAAGATCATGGTCTGGTCCCAGCCTGAGTTGCGCTCCTGCTGGATCACCTGCATCAGACCCTGGTCGAATTCCACCATCCGTGGCCAGCCCAGGAACAGGCTGAGCAGACCCAGCGCGCAGAGCCCGGCGACCAGCGGGCTGGTCAGGCGCAGGCCGCGCAGGCTGGCGTAGAAGCTGCCGCCCACCAGCACCGCAAGCGAGCCGGCGACCACTGCGGCTTCCGGCCAGAAACCCTCCGGCAGCGGCAGGCGCAGGGCGGCGCCGGTGGTCCAGCCGGGCAGTAGATAGGCCAGCGTCCAGCCGGCCGAGGCCAGTAGCGACACCAGCAGAAAACGCGGGAACGGCATGTCGAGCATGCCGGCGGTCATCGGCAGCATGGGCCGCAGGGGGCCGATGAAGCGGCCCACCAGCAGGCTCGCCACCCCGTAGCGGCGAAAATACAGCTCGGCCCGCAGCAGCCACTCGGGGTGGTCGCGCAGGCCCTTGAGGCGGCGAATGTTCTGGTGGTAGCGGCGGCCCAGGGCATAGGACACCAGGTCACCAGCCAGTCCGCCGAGATAGGCCAGCATCAGTGTCTCTCCGAGGCTGAGCACGCCACTGCCGGCAAGCACCGCCAGGGCCAGCACGATCAGGGTACCCGGCACCAGCAGGCCGACGACGGCCAGGCACTCGGCGAAACAGGCCAGCAGCAGGGCGACGCCCAGGTATTGGGGGTTGTTGTTCAACCAGGCGGTAATGGCGGCTAGCCAGTCGGTCATCAGGGGTCCTTACGGCCGTTCGGGGGGCTACAGGAGAGTCTAGGCGGGGTCGGCGGGGATTATCGTGCCGGCGTTGATATGGATTGTCGGCGCCCACGCTGGGCTTGCAGCTTTTGATCCTTCCGCCGGGCGCTATAGTTCCGTTGACAACTGTGCGCCGATGCCGGGACTGCTATAATCATCCGCTTTTCCCAATGCAGGGTCGCTAACCGATGACCGAGTCCGTGCTTGACTACATGGCCCGCCTGGGCCAGGCCGCGCGCGAAGCTTCGCGGGTGCTCGCTCGCGCCAGCTCCGCGCAGAAGAACCGCGCCCTGCAGGCCGCTGCCGCCGCGCTCGATGCGGCCCGTGACGAACTGGTCATGGCCAACGAGCTGGACCTTGCTGGCGGCCGCGCCAACGGCCTCGACGAGGCCATGCTCGACCGTCTGGCACTGACTCCGGCGCGCATCGACGAGATGATCGAGGGCCTGCGCCAGGTCGCCGCGCTGCCCGACCCCATCGGCGCCATCCGCGACATGCGCTACATGCCCTCGGGCATCCAGGTGGGCAAGATGCGCGTGCCGCTGGGGGTGATCGGCATCATCTACGAGTCGCGGCCGAATGTGACCATCGATGCCGCCAGCCTGTGCCTGAAGTCCGGCAACGCCACCATCCTGCGCGGCGGCTCCGAGGCAATCCACTCCAACAAGGCCATCGCCGAGTGCATCGCCCGCGGCCTGGCCGAGGCCGGTCTGCCGGCCGCTGCGGTGCAGGTGGTGCAGACCACCGACCGAGCCGCCGTCGGCGCGCTGATCAGCATGCCCGAATTCGTCGACGTGATCGTCCCGCGGGGCGGCAAGAGCCTGATCGAGCGCATCAGCCGCGACGCGAAGGTACCGGTGATCAAGCACCTGGACGGCATCTGCCACGTCTATGTCGACAGCGCTGCCGACGTGGACAAGGCCATTCGCGTGGCCGACAACGCCAAGACCCAGCGCTTCGCTCCCTGCAACACCATGGAAACCCTGTTGGTGCACGAGGCCAGGGCGGCGGCCGTGCTGCCGCCGCTGGCGGCCATCTACCGCGACAAGGGCGTGGAGTTGCGCGGCTGCCCGGCTACCCGCGAACTGCTGGGCGAGGGCGTGCTGGTGGCCAGCGAGGAGGACTGGGCCACCGAGTACAACGCGCCGATCCTGTCGATCCGCCTGGTGGCGTCGCTGGACGAGGCCATCGCCCACATCAACCGCTACGGCTCCGGGCACACCGACAGCATCGTCACCGAGAACTTCACCGATGCCCGACGCTTTCTCACCGAGGTCGATTCGGCCTCGGTGATGGTCAACGCCTCGACCCGCTTCGCCGATGGCTTCGAGTATGGGCTGGGGGCCGAGATCGGCATCTCCACCGACAAGCTGCATGCCCGTGGTCCGGTCGGGCTTGAAGGATTGACCAGCGAGAAGTATGTAGTCTTCGGCGACGGCCACGTGCGTACCTGATGACCCGCCCCCTGCGTATCGGCATGCTCGGCGGCACCTTCGATCCGGTCCATATCGGTCATCTGCGCGCGGCGCTGGAGGTGGCCGAGGTGATGGGGCTGGACGAGCTGCGCTTGATTCCCAGTGCGCGACCGCCGCACCGGGAAACGCCCAACAGTTCGGCCGAGCACCGCCTGGCGATGGTGCGCTGCGCAGTCGGTGACCTGGCGCCGCTGAGCGTGGACGCACGCGAGCTGGCGCGGGACAAACCTTCCTACAGCCTCGACACCCTCCAATCGCTGCGTAGCGAGCTCGGGGCCGAGGCGCAACTGTTCATGCTGCTGGGCTGGGACGCCTTCTGTGGGCTGCCCGGCTGGCACCGCTGGACCGAGCTACTGGACCATTGCCATATCCTGGTGCTGCAGCGGCCGGACGCCGACAGCGAAGCACCGGAGACATTGCGCGACCTGCTGGCGGCGCGCAGTGAAGCCGATCCCATGGCCCTCAGCGGGCCGGGCGGGCAGATTGCCTTCATCTGGCAGTCACCGCTGGCGGTTTCGGCCACCCAGATCCGCCAACTGCTGGCCGCAGGGCGCTCGGTGCGTTTCCTGGTGCCGGATGCCGTTTTGGCCTATATCAATGCGCACGGACTTTACCGGGCGACAGACTGAGGTTAGTAGACACACATGCAAAACGAAGTACTGGTTCAGGTCGCGACCGACGCCCTGGAAGAGCTCAAGGGACAGGACATCACCACCATCGATGTCCGCGGCAAGACCAGCGTCACCGATTTCATGGTGATCGCCAGCGGCTCCTCCAGCCGTCACGTCAAGTCGCTCGCCCAGAATGTCCTGGAAAAGACCAAGGAGCAGGGCGTTCGGCCCATCGGCAGCGAAGGGCTCGACGGGGGCGAGTGGGCGCTGCTCGACCTGGGCGACGTGGTGGTCCATGTGATGCAGGTGGCGACCCGCCAGTTCTACGACCTCGAACGTCTCTGGCAGGGCGCCGAGCAGAGCCGCGCGCAGCACGAGCCGGGTTCGGGCGTGGAGTAGGGCGTGCGACTCAAGCTTGTCGCGGTCGGCTCGCGGATGCCGCGCTGGGTCGAGGATGGCTGGCAGGAGTACGTCAAGCGCCTGCCGCCGGAGCTGCCCCTGGAACTGGTGGAAATCCCGTTACAAACTCGTGGCAAGAATGCCGACGTAACACGCTTGATTCGCCAGGAAGGCGAGGCCATGCTGGCGCGCGTCCAGCCTGGCGAAAGGATCGTCACGCTCGAGGTCCAAGGACGCCCGTGGAGCACCGAGCAGCTGGCCACCGAACTGGAGCGCTGGCGGCTCGACGCACGCACGGTGAATCTGATGGTGGGCGGCCCGGAGGGCCTGGCGCCGGAAGTGTGCGCACGCAGTGAGCAACGCTGGTCGCTGTCGCCCTTGACCTTGCCGCATCCGCTGGTGCGCATTCTCATCGGTGAGCAGATCTACCGGGCCTGGACGGTGCTTTCGGGTCATCCTTATCACAAGTAGTACCGCTCGATGCCGCAGCCCATTCCGCTGAAAGATCACGAGAAAGACGCCCGTCAAGTGCGTCTGCGGGTGATCGTGGGCGGCGTGCTGGTCCTGCTGCTGATCGGCCTGCTGGTGGCGCGTCTCTACTACCTGCAGGTGGTGCAGTACGAGTACCACTCGACGCTGTCGGAGAACAATCGCGTCCATGTGCAGCCGATCCCGCCTACGCGAGGGCTGATCTACGACCGCAAGGGGCGCATCCTGGCCGACAACCGGCCGAGTTTCAGCCTTACCGTGACCCGTGAACGCGCCGGGGACTGGCGCGCGGTGCTCGATGCCCTGGTGGAAGTGCTGGCGCTGCCGCCGGAGGATCGCCAGCAGTTCGAAAGGCGGGTGCTGCAGGGCCGCCGTCCCTTCGAGCCGGTGCCCATCCTGTTCGAATTGAATGAAGAGCAGATCGCCCAGGTGGCGGTCAACCAGTTCCGCCTGCCCGGCGTGGAAGTGGCCGCGCAGCTGGTGCGTCACTATCCCCACGCCGAGCACTTCGCCCATTCGGTGGGCTATGTCGGGCGAATCAACGAGCAGGAGCTCAGGACCATCGATCCGGTGGACTACGCTGGCACCCACCACATCGGCAAGACCGGCATCGAGAAATTCTACGAAGACGCGCTGCACGGCAAGGTCGGCTACGAAGAGGTGGAAACCAACGCCCGTGGCCGGGTGCTTCGGGTGCTCAAGCGCACCGACCCGGTGCCGGGCCAGGACCTGGTGCTGAGCCTCGACCTGGACCTGCAGGATGCCGCCGAGCGCGCGCTGGACGGACGTCGTGGCGCCGTGGTGGCGCTGCAGCCTGCGACCGGCGAATTGCTGGCGATGGTCAGCCAGCCCAGTTTCGACCCGAACCTGTTCGTCACCGGCATCGGCTTCAAGGCCTACGCCGACCTGCGCGACTCCATCGACCGCCCGCTGTACAACCGTGTCCTTCGCGGCCTCTACCCGCCTGGCTCGACCATCAAGCCCATGATGGCTGTGGCCGGACTCGAATCCGGGGTGATCAGTCCAGCCAGTCGGGTATATGACCCGGGCTTCTATCAGTTGCCCAACGTGCAGCACAAGTACCGCAACTGGAACCGCAGCGGCGACGGTTGGGTGGACATGGAGATGGCGATCTACCGTTCCAATGACACCTTCTTCTACGACATGGCCCACAAGATGGGTATCGACCGCATGCACGAGTACATGACGCAGTTCGGTCTCGGCCGCCGCGTGGCGATCGACCTGAACGAGGAGTCGGCCGGGCTGATGCCGTCGCGGCAGTGGAAGCGCGCCCGCTTCAACCAGCCCTGGTACCCGGGGGAGACGGTGATTCTCGGCATCGGCCAGGGCTACATGCAGACCACCCCGCTGCAACTGGCCCAGGCCACTGCCCTGATGGCCACGCGCGGCAAGTGGATCCGCCCGCACCTGGCCCAGCGCATCGGCGACAATCCGCGTGACGACCACGAGCCCTTCGAGGACATCGAGCTGCGCGATCCGCGCTTCTGGGACTATGCCCAGCAAGGCATGGAATCGGTTCTGCACCACCCTCGTGGCACCGCCAAGAAGGTGGGTGACACCTCGGTCTACCGTATCGCCGGCAAGAGCGGTACGGCGCAGGTGGTGGGCATCAAGCAGGGCGAGAAGTACGACAGCGGCCGGCTCAACGAGCGGCATCGCGATCACGCCCTGTTCGTCGGTTTCGCGCCGGCGGAAAACCCGCAGATCGTGGTGGCGGTGATGGTGGAGAACGGCGAGTCCGGCTCGGGCGTCGCCGCCCCGGTGGTGAAGAAGGTCATGGATGCCTGGCTGCTCGACGAAAGCGGCCAGCTCAGGGCCGAGTACGCCACGCCCGGGGCCGCTACCGAGGTGTCCCAGCGATGACCGCGACCTTCGATCGGACCTTGTCCGACCAGGATGTCTTCCGTCGCCGGATCAGTTTCCTGCAGCGGATCCACGTCGACGGGCAGACCCTGTTGCTGTTGCTGATGCTCTGCTCGGTGGGACTCACCGTGCTCTACTCGGCCAGCGGCAAGGACTGGCACATGGTCACCCGCCAGGGCATTTCCTTTGGCATCGGCTTCGTCGTCATGCTGGTCATCGCCCAGCTGGAGCCGCGTTTCATGGCGCGCTGGGTCCCGGTGGCCTACCTGGGTGGCGTCGCCCTGCTGGTCGTGGTGGAGGTGGCCGGACACAACGCCATGGGCGCCACGCGCTGGATCAACATTCCCGGGGTGATCCGCTTCCAGCCCTCGGAGATCATGAAGCTGGTGATGCCGGCCACCATCGCCTGGTACCTGTCCCGGCGCAGCCTGCCGCCCGGGCTCATGCACACGCTGGCGGCGCTGGGTCTGATCGCGCTGCCGTTCATGCTGATCGTGCGCCAGCCGGATCTCGGCACCTCGCTGCTGGTGCTGGCGTCGGGCGCCTTCGTGCTGTTCATCGGCGGGCTGCGCTGGCGCTGGATCCTGGGTGCGGTGGCGGCGGTAGTGCCGATCGCGGTCGCGATGTGGTATTTCGTGCTGCTGCAGTACCAGAAGCAGCGGGTCCTGACCTTTCTCGACCCGGAGAGCGATCCGCTCGGAACGGGCTGGAACATCATCCAGTCCAAGGCCGCCATCGGTTCGGGTGGCGTGTTCGGCAAGGGCTGGCTGCAGGGCACCCAGTCCCACCTGGATTTTTTGCCCGAAAGCCACACGGACTTTATCATTGCCGTTCTGGCCGAAGAGTTCGGCCTGGTCGGCGTCTGCCTGCTGCTGCTGCTCTATGGACTGCTCATTGCCCGCGGCCTGACCATCACCGCGCAGGCACAGACATTGTTCGGCAAGTTGCTTGCCGGCGGCGTGGTGCTGACATTCTTCGTCTACGTATTCGTCAACATCGGCATGGTCAGCGGCCTTTTGCCGGTGGTAGGAGTGCCCCTGCCTTTCATGAGTTATGGCGGCACGTCGCTGGTGACCCTGATGTCAGGGTTCGGGGTTTTGATGTCGATCCACACCCATCGCAAGTGGATCACGCAGGTTTGAGATGACTGCCTTGAATGGATCTGGACGTAACTGGATGAAACGGGTTCTGCACGGATTGGGTCTTGCCGGCATGCTCGCGGGCGCGCAGCCGGCGCTGGCTGCTTACGAGGGTCCGGTGGTCGATGCCTTCGTCGAGGAAATGACGCTCGAATACGGCTTTGCCGGCGAGCAGCTCAAGGCACTGTTCCGCGAGGCCGAGCGCAAGCAGGGCATCCTCGATGCCATTTCACGGCCGGCCGAGCGGGTTCGGCCGTGGAGCGAGTACCGGCCGATCTTCATCACGGATTCGCGAGTCGCCCAGGGGGTGGACTTCTGGCGCCAGTACGAGGAGGCACTCGAGCGCGCCGACCGCGAATACGGTGTGCCCCCGGAGGTGATCGTGGCGATCATTGGCGTGGAAACCTTCTACGGGCGCAACACCGGTAGCCATCGGGTGATCGATGCGCTCTCCACGCTCGGCTTCGACTATCCGCCGCGGCAGCCGTTTTTCCGCCAGCAACTCAAGGAGTTCCTGTTGCTGACCCGCGAACAGCAGGTCGACCCACTCAGCCTCAAGGGCTCCTATGCCGGTGCCATGGGGCTGCCGCAGTTCATGCCGGGGAGCTTTCGCGCCTACGCGGTGGATTTCGACGGCGACGGCCGTATCGACATCTGGACCAACCCGGTGGATGCCATCGGCAGTGTCGCCAGCTACTTCAAGCAGCATGGCTGGCGGAGCGGCGAAGGCGTGGTGACCCCCGCCCAGGTCTCTGGCCCGCGCGCCGAGGAAGGCCTGACCGAAGGTCTCGAATCGGTAAAGAACGCCGCCGAGCTGCGCGAACTGGGCTGGGCGCCCGAGGCGCCCCTGGCCGACGACACCCGCGTCACGGCGTTCCGCCTCGCCGGCGCCGAAGGCGACGAGTACTGGGTCGGGCTGCCCAACTTCTACGTCATCACGCGCTACAACCGCAGCGTTATGTACGCCATGGCGGTGCAACAGTTGGCAGAGAAGCTGGCCATCGCGCGGGGGCAGCCATGATCGCTCGCCATGCCGCGCTGCTGACACTCTGCGGCGCCCTGGTGCTGCTCGCCGGTTGCGCCGGCAAGCGTGCGCCCGAGGCCCCGGCGGCAACCGGTGCTGCCGCGGTCAAACCCTATCCGCGTCCCAACCAGGACGGCGCACCCTGGTGGGATGTCGACGTCTCGCAGATTCCCGACGCCGTGCCCACCCCGCACTACGGGCCGTACAAGGCCAGCCCCTACCGGGTGCTTGGCAAGGATTACTACCCGATCCCGGATGCTCGCGGCTACAGCTCCGTGGGCACCGCGTCCTGGTACGGCACCAAGTTCCATGGTCAGGCCACCGCCAACGGCGAGGAGTACGACCTCTACGGCATGACCGCGGCACACAAGACCCTGCCGCTGCCAAGCTACGTAAGGGTCACCAACCTCGAGAACAACAAGGTGGTGATCCTGCGGGTGAACGACCGGGGTCCTTTCTACTCCGACCGCATCATCGACCTGTCCTTTGCTGCCGCCAAGAAACTCGACTTCGCCGAACGCG
This sequence comes from Stutzerimonas tarimensis, assembly GCF_042648805.1. Taxonomy (NCBI): domain Bacteria; kingdom Pseudomonadati; phylum Pseudomonadota; class Gammaproteobacteria; order Pseudomonadales; family Pseudomonadaceae; genus Stutzerimonas; species Stutzerimonas tarimensis. The sequence goes on from NZ_JBHRXZ010000022.1 coordinate 767,935, forward strand.
GCGTGGCGCGGGTCAAAGTGGAAGCCATCGATCCCGAGCGCTGGTGGGCCGACCAGGGACGACCGGTGCCCAAGGTCATGGCGCAACCCAGGCAGGTGGCAGCCGGCCAGCCAGCCAGTGTCACCCCGCAGGAATACACGCCACCAGCCCAGCAGCATGCCGGCGCGGTGGTGCCGGCGCAGGTGTCAGGCAGCGGCCCGCTGGGCGCCGCCCAGGGCGTGTTCCTGCAGGTGGGCGCCTTCGCCAACCCCGATGCCGCCGAACTGCTCAAGGACAAGCTGGGCGGCGTCGTCGATGCGCCGGTCTTCATCAGTTCTGTGGTTCACAACCAGCAGGTCCTGCACCGGGTACGCCTGGGTCCGATCAAGTCGGCGGCCGAAGCCTCGCGTCTCGAGGACAGCCTCCGGCTCGCCCAATTGGGTAACCCGCGCCGTGTAATGCCCGATTAGTCCATTGCCACTCTAGTCCCGGAAAACGATGAACATTTCCCACGCTGTACAACGTCTGGTCCTCCTCGTTCTGCTCGTGGCCAGTCCCTTGGCCTCGGCGGCCACCAACGCCATCCCGGCCGCGCCTCAGCTGGCTGCCAAATCCTTCGTGCTGATCGAGGCGTCCAGCGGTGAAATCCTCGTCGAGGAAAACGCCCATGAACGCCTGCCCCCGGCCAGCCTGACCAAGCTGATGACCGCCTACATCGCCACCCTGGAGGTGAATCGGGGGCGCATCAGCGAGGAGGACATGGTCACCGTCAGTGAAAAGGCGTGGCGCACCGGCGGCTCGCGGATGTTCATTCAGGTCCACACCCAGGTGTCGGTCGGTGACCTGCTGCGCGGCGTCATCATCCAGTCCGGCAATGACGCCAGCGTCGCCCTGGCCGAGCACATCGCCGGTAGCGAGGACGCCTTTGCCGACATGATGAACGCCACCGCGCAACGGCTGGGCCTGACCAATACCCATTTCGTGAACTCCACCGGCCTGCCGCATCCCGACCATTACTCGTCGGCCTACGACATGGCCAGGCTGGCTCGCGCGATCATCCATGACGACCCCGAGCACTACGCCCTGTATGCGCAGAAGGAATTCGTCTGGAACAACATCAAGCAGCCCAACCGCAACCTGCTGCTGTGGCGCGACAACACCGTCGACGGCCTGAAGACCGGCCACACCGAGGAAGCCGGCTATTGCCTGGTGGCCTCCGCCGAGCGCGAAGGCATGCGGCTGATCAGCTCCGTATTCGGCACCAGCAGCGAGCAGGTGCGCGCCGCCGAGACCCAGAAACTGCTGACCTACGGCTTCCGCTTCTTCGAGAGCCGCACCTTCTACCGCAAGGGCACCGAGCTGGGCCAGACGAGGGTCTGGAAGGGCGAGGCCGAGCAGGTCTCGGCGGGTCTCGCACGTGACCTGATCCTGACCCTGCCGCGTGGCCAGGTGGCCAAGCTGCAGGCCGAGATGGTGTTCGATTCCCAACTGATCGCACCGGTGGAATCGGGCGACGTGGTTGGCCGGGTCGAAGTCAAGCTGGGTGAGGAGGTGGTTCATGCCAGCGATCTGATCGCCCTGACCCCGGTCGAGGAAGGCGGCATCTTCCGTCGTCTGTGGGACAGCCTGCGGCTGTTCATCTTCGGCCTGTTCAACTGATGGAGTGGGGCGCCCCGCGCCCCTGGTGACCCCTATGACTGATGCCCCGAAAATCGAGTTTCCCTGCGAACGCTACCCCGTCAAGGTGATCGGCGACGCAGGCGACGGCTTTACCGAGCTGGTGGTGGAGATCGTCGAGCGTCATGCCCCGGGCTTCGACAGCTCGACTCTGGTGGTGCGTGACAGCCGCAACGGCCGCTACCTGTCGGTACAGGTGCAGATCACTGCCACCGGCGTGGAGCAGCTGCAAGCCATCCACCAGGACCTGCGTGCCACCGGCCGCGTGCACATGGTGCTGTAGATGACCGGTTGCGTCTCGATCCGCGAACTGGGCCTGCTGGACTACGAACCGGCCTGGCAGGCCATGCAGCGCTTCACCAACGAGCGCGGCGCCGAGACCCCGGACGAGATCTGGTTCCTGCAGCATAACCCGGTATTCACCCAGGGCCAGGCGGGCAAGGCCGAGCATCTGCTGTTTCCGGGCGATATCCCGGTGGTCCAGGCTGATCGCGGGGGGCAGGTGACCTACCACGGCCCCGGCCAGTTGGTGGTCTACCTGCTGCTGGACGTGCGCCGCCTGGGTATCGGCGTGCGCGAACTGGTCAGCCTGATCGAGCAGGGCCTCATCGACTTGCTTGCCGACTACGGCGTGCAGGCCAGCGCCCGGGCCGATGCGCCAGGCGTCTATGTCGAGGCCGCGAAGATCGCTTCGCTCGGCCTGCGCATTCGCCACGGCCGCTCCTTTCACGGTCTGGCGTTGAACCTGGATATGGACCTGGCGCCGTTTCGGCAGATCAACCCCTGCGGCCACGCCGGTCTCGCCATGACGCAGTTGCGCGACCTCGTTGGCCCTGTAGACTTCAACGAAGTACGCGACCGGCTGCGCCAGCGGCTGGTCGAGCGTATCGGCTATACGGAACAGAAGACCCTGACGGGCGGAATCCAAGCGAATGAGCACTGAAACGGTAGGCAAGCGTCCGGCCAAGGTCGAAGCCGGTGTCAAATTGCGCGGTGCTGAAAAGGTCGCGCGCATCCCGGTTAAGATCATCCCGACCGAAGAGCTGCCGCAGAAGCCGGACTGGATACGGGTACGCATCCCTGTCTCGCCCGAAGTCGACCGCATCAAGCAGCTGCTGCGCAAGCACAAGCTGCACAGTGTCTGCGAGGAAGCCTCCTGCCCCAACCTTGGCGAGTGCTTCTCTGGCGGTACGGCGACCTTCATGATCATGGGTGACATCTGCACCCGCCGTTGCCCGTTCTGCGACGTCGGTCACGGTCGGCCCAAGCCGCTGGACGCGGATGAGCCCAGGAACCTGGCGGTGGCCATCGCCGACCTGCGCCTGAAATACGTGGTCATCACCTCGGTCGACCGCGATGACCTGCGCGACGGTGGCGCCGGGCACTTCGCCGAGTGTCTGCGCGAGATTCGCGCGCTGAGCCCTGGCGTGCAGCTGGAGACCCTGGTGCCCGACTACCGTGGGCGCATGGAAATCGCGCTCGACATCACCGCTGCAGAGCCGCCGGATGTGTTCAACCACAACCTGGAAACCGTTCCGCGGTTGTACAAGGCGGCGCGGCCGGGCTCCGATTTCGAATGGTCGCTGGACCTGCTGGAGCAGTTCAAGAAGCGCGTTTCCCATGTGCCGACCAAGTCCGGCCTGATGCTCGGGCTGGGGGAAACCGACGAGGAGGTCATCGAGGTGATGCAGCGCATGCGCGAGCACGAGATCGACATGCTGACCCTGGGTCAGTATCTGCAGCCCTCGCGCAGCCACCTGCCGGTGCAGCGCTTCGTGCATCCGGACACCTTCGCCTGGTTCGCTGAAGAGGGCCGGAAGATGGGCTTCAAGAATGTCGCGTCCGGTCCGCTGGTGCGCTCGTCCTACCACGCCGATCAGCAGGTTCATGGTGCCAAGCTGAGCTGAGCCAGCCGCGTTGAACCAGCGGTCTGCAACTGGCTGGGCGAACGCCATGGCAGCCTAATGCAAACGCCCCGACCCCAGGTCGGGGCGTTTGCATTTCAGGGGGCCGAGCCGGCATTCCAGCCCGAGGATTGTGATGGGCTCAGCCGAGCGACCGTCCCTGCGCGCTTCAACCAGCACAGCGCTGGACGGACGAACCGACCGGCGGCCTAAGTCCTCGATCATGCATGGCAAGCAAATTGCGCCATTACAATCCATTAGACCAAGGTATATAGTTGCTTAAATGCTTAGCTGACTACCTAAGAGGGTCCGTTGCTCCATGAACGCTTGTGTATTGCGTGACCTGCTTACCGATCTCGTTGATTCCCCTTATCCTTCCGATGCGGCCAGCCGCCTGGTCGTGACCCGCCTCAGCTGGAATCGGATTCCTCACCGCGCGATGCTCGGCCAGGTTCGTCTGGGCGACAGAGTGTTGAAACCGCACTTCTGGGTCGAGGTGGGCGATCAGATCATCGACTATGCTGCCCGCGAGGGGCGGAGCGAAATGCTTCAGGGCGTGTTCTCGGCCCGTGAGGCCGAAGGGATGTATCAGGGTCAGGAAATCATCATCGATCCGCTGCCCAAGTACCTGTGCGATCTGATCTACCGCACCCCTCATCACGAACCCGTGTGAAGCCACTCAGGGCGGGCCGGTGCCCTGTGGCCTGCCCCCGGGTACTCTCTGGCCCTTCTACTTGCGGCAAGCCCGCCCGCTATGCCGACCTGCGCAACCTGACCCGGGGCCGCAGGTCCCGCTCAATCGTATCGGCTAGAGCCGCGCCGACTGCTCAGCGAGGGGCTCCTGGCGCAGCCGTTCGAGCAGCTGGTGGGTGGGGTAACCATCGGCAGGCCAGCCGAGGCGCCGCTGGTAGTCGCGGATCGCCTTGCGGGTGTTGGCGCCGATGATGCTGTCGGCGGCGCCCAATTCGAAGCCCTGCCGAGTCAGGCGCTCCTGCAGTTCGATGCGCTCGCTGCGGGACAGCGGGCGTTCCCCCTTGGGCCAACTGCCAGCGATTTCGCCCCCGCCCTGCATGCGCTCTGCCAGCAGGCTGATGGCCAGCGCGTAGGAAGACGAGTTGTTGTAGCGCAGGATGGTGCGGAAATTGTTCAGCACCAGGAAGGCTGGCCCGCGATGACCCGCCGGCAGCAGCATCCCGGCGCTGGTCTCGCCGTCCATTGCCGGGATGCCAGTGAGTCCGAGCTGGCGCCATTCATCCAAGGGCTTGCGGATACTCGGGTCGGCCAGGGCGTAGTCGAAGCCGGAGGGTACCCGGACTTCGAATCCCCAGGGCTGGCCGCTCTGCCAGCCGGAGCGCTGCAGGTAGTGCGCCGCCGACGCCAGGGCGTCTGCCTCGCTGCCCCAGATGTCGCGTCGGCCGTTGCCGTCGAAATCGACCGCGTAGTCCTGATAGGTGGTGGGGATGAATTGGGTTTGGCCCATGGCGCCGGCCCAGGAGCCGCGCATGCGTTCGGGGCCGATGTCGCCGTCCTGCAGGATGCGCAGAGCGGCGAGCAACTGACTGCGGGCGAATTCGGGGCGACGACCCTCATGTGCCAAGGTAGCCAGCGAGCGAATCACCGATTTGTTGCCCATGATCTGTCCGAAATTGCTCTCCAGCCCCCAGATCGCAACCAGCGCATGCCTCTCCACGCCATACCGGCGCTCGATGCGGTCGAGGGTGTGGGCGTGCTGGCGCAGGAGGCGCTGACCGTTGCCGACCCGCTGGCTGGAAAGCGCCGAATCCAGGTACTCCCACACCGGTCGGGCAAACTCCGGCTGGCTGCGGTCGGCTTCGATGACCGACGAGTCGGGGGTTACCCCGGCGAACGCCTGGTCGAACACCTGCGGCAGGATGCCGGCTGCCAGCGCCTCGACGCGAAAGCCATCGCGCCATTGATCGAAGCTCTGCTGGGTCGCCGCCGGCAGGCCGGGCGCGGAGGGCGGGGTTGGGCTCGCCGCAGGTGTCGGCTGTGCCGTCGTCTCGAGGCTGCGTTGCAGCGGCTCGGCCGCGCAGGCCGCCATCAGCGTCAGGGCAGCCCCGGCGAGAGCGACACGTCGAAGCAGAACGGGCAGGTTGGTTTGGAGCATGAAACCGCAACTCGAAAAGGTATCGGCTGCAGACCATAACATGCTTTGAGGGGCTTGGCGTTTCAGGCCGCCAGAAGGACCGAAGCCTCCAGATCCTGGGACCGGGAGGCTTCGCGGCGATAGCTGCCTTTACCTTTGCGGGGCTTTTCCTGACGGCTGCGAAACAGCGGTTGCGCCACCAGGGACTTGGCCTTGTTCGGCCTCTTCTGACTCATGATTGGCTCCTCCTGCGTTGCCTGGCGCGAGTGTAAGGCCAGCCAGTGCGGCGTGGAAGAGCGGATGGCTAGCTGTGCCGCGCGCCGACCGGTGGGCGCTGCCCGGCGAGTTGCAGGCACAGGCTGGCCAGGCCCGTCCAGGGATCACCCGGGGCCTGTCCCTTGATCTGTGCGTCGATCTGCTGGGCTTCGATGAGCAGCTGCTGCCAGCCGCCCACACCGTGGCGCTGCAAGGCCTTGCTCACCAGGGGCCGGCGCTTGTCCCAGACCGGGGGACGCATCTGTCCGAATGCCCGATCGAGCGGGACGCCCTGGGCCTGCAGTCCGGCAAGGTTGGCCAGCTGGCGCAGCTCCCTGGCCAGCGCCCAGAGAATTACCGGCGATTCCACGCCTTCGCCGCGCAGTCCCTGGAGCGAGCGCAGGGCATGGGCCGCGTGACCGGCCAGGGCCGCGTCGATCAGGCCGAACACGTCGAAGCGGGCGCTCTCGGCCACGGCGGCCTGCACGGTATCGACACTGACCTGGCCGTTCTCGGCGAGCAGTTTGAGCTTCTCGATCTCCTGCGCCGCAGCGAGCAGGTTGCCTTCGACGCGGGCGGCTATCAACTCGATCGCTTCAGGCGTGCCTGCCAGGCCGGCCTGGGCCAGTCGCTGATTGATCCACTGGGGCAGTTGGGCCACGTCGACGGGCCAGATCTGCAGAAACTGGACTTGCGGGCTGTCGATCAGGCCCTTGGCCCACTTGCTCTTCTGGGCGCTGCCGTCGAGCTTGGGCAGGTTGATCAGCAGCAGGGTGTCTTCGGCAGGACGGGCCAGGTACCCGAGCAGGGCTGCAGCCCCCTTGTCGCCCGGTTTGCCATTGGGAATGCGCAGCTCCAGCAGGCGCTTTTCGGAAAACAGCGACAGGCTGGCGCCGGCCTCGATGAGTTGCCCCCAGTCGAAGCTGTTGTCGGCATTGAAGACCTGGCGCTCGTCGAAGCCCTGACGCCGCGCAGTAGCGCGGATGGCGTCACTGGCTTCCTGGCAGAGCAGCGGCTCATCGCCGCTGACCGCATAGATGGGAGCCAGCGCGCCGTTCAGGTGCTTGCCGAGCTGGGCCGGTGAGAGCTTCATCGGGCGCGGTCGCGGCTCAGCTAGCGCATCGGTATCTGGATAGGCGACTGCAGCGGTGCGGCGGTCTCGCGAGACAGGGCTTCACGGGCTTCGGCTTCGGCACGGGCGCGCGCTTCGGCGGTCTGGCGCAGCCCGTCGAGTTGCTCGGGAGTGATCCGCTGCAAGCGCACCACCAACTGTTGCAACAGCTCGCGGCGCATTTCGGCGCGCAGCTGGTCAACCTCCTGGCCCGAGCCGGCCAGGTTGCTGGCGTCGTGGACGAAGACCTTCTGTACCTCGACACGGTCTTCCAGCAGCAGCAGCTTGTTGCGATCGAGGAACTGGTAATCGATGCTGCTGGTGATCTCGTATTCGGCAGTGCGCGCGGAGCTGGTGTAACTGGCGGTACGCTGGCGGGACTGCTCGCGGACCAGATGAAGCGTGTAGTCGGCACCTGGATGCAGGCGCAGACCGCCGCTCTGGAGCATCTCCTCCAGCACGCGAACCGGCTCTCCGTAAGTGTTGCGCGCCTGGACGTCCAGCTCACGCAGGGCGAACTGCTCGCCGCCACCGTTCCCGCGCAGCTGGAAGCCGCAGGCGCTGAGCAGCAGGGCCAGGCCCACTACCGCCAGATTCCTCTTGATCATTGCTACCTCTTCCTCGACCCTTGCCGGATCAGTTCGCCACGATGTTGACCAGTTTGCCCGGCACCACGATCACCTTGCGGATGCTCAGGCCTTCGGTAAAGCGCTGCACGTTCTCGTTGTCCCGTGCCGCTGCCTCGATCGACTCGCGCGATGCCTCGGCCGGCACCTGGATCTCGCCACGCAGCTTGCCGTTGACCTGAACCACCAGGGTCAGGGTGTCCTGCACCAACGCCGACTCGTCGACGCGCGGCCAGGTGGCATCTATCACCGCACCCTTCTTGCCAAGGTGTTGCCACAGTTCGTGACTGATGTGCGGGGTGATGGGCGCCAGCAGCAGGGCGACGGTTTCCAGGCCTTCCTGCAGCAGGGGGCGGTCCTGTTCGCTGTCGGTGGAAGCCTTTTCCAGCACGTTCATCAGGGTCATCACCTGGGCGATGGCGGTGTTGAACTTGTGGTGCTGGCCGATATCGGTGCTGGCCTGCTTGATGGCGCTGTGAATGGCGCGGCGCACGTCCTTCTGGGCGTCGCTCAGGCCGCTCTTGTCGCGCGCACCCGGCAGGCCGGCAGAGACGTGGCTCTGGGCCAGGCGCCAGACCCGGCGCAGGAAACGGCTGGCGCCCTCGACACCGGCGTCGGACCACTCTAGGCTCATGTCCGGCGGCGAGGCGAACATCATGAACAGGCGGCAGGTGTCGGCGCCGTAGGCATCGATCATCGACTGCGGGTCGACGCCGTTGTTCTTCGACTTGGACATCTTCTCGGTGCCGCCTATTTCCACCGGCAGGCCGTCGCTCTTGAGCTTGGCGCCCACCACGCGGGCCTTGGCGTCGCGTTCGACCTCCACGTCGGCCGGGTTGAACCAGTCCTTGCCGCCGTTTTCCAGGGTCCGGTAGTAGGTGTCGGCGACCACCATGCCCTGGGTCAGAAGGTTCTTGAACGGCTCGTTGGAGCTGACCAGCCCCTCGTCGCGCATCAGCTTGTGGAAGAAGCGGGCGTAGAGCAGGTGCAGGATGGCGTGTTCGATGCCACCGATGTACTGGTCCACCGGCAGCCAGTGGTTGGCCGCGGCAGGGTCGACCATGCCGCCGGTGTACTGCGGCGAGGCGTAGCGGGCGTAGTACCAGGACGATTCGACGAAGGTGTCCATGGTGTCGGTTTCGCGCTTGGCCGGCGCGCCGCACTTCGGGCAGCTGCACTCATAGAAATCGGGCATCCGCGCCAGCGGGGAGCCTGCGCCATCCGGTACCACGTCTTCGGGCAGCACCACCGGCAGCTGGTCTTCGGGGACCGGCACGTCGCCGCAGCTGTCGCAGTGGATGATCGGAATCGGGCAGCCCCAGTAGCGCTGGCGGCTGATACCCCAGTCGCGCAGACGGAACTGGGTGCGGGCCTGGCCGAGGTTCTTCTGCTGCAGGGCCACTTCAATGGCGTCGAAGGCGCCGTCGAAGTCCAGGCCGTCGAAGTCGCCTGAGTTGATCAGGGTGCCGTGTTCGGCGTAGGCATCCTGCCAGGGCGCGGGCGTCTGGTCGCCGGCGGCGGTACGAATCACCGGCTTGATCGGCAGGCTGTACTTCTCGGCAAAGGCGAAATCGCGCTCGTCATGGGCCGGGACGGCCATCACCGCGCCTTCGCCGTAATTCATCAGCACGTAGTTGGCGACCCATACTGGCAGCAGTTCGCCGGTCAGTGGGTGCTGGACCTTCAGCGGCGTGGCGAGACCTTTCTTTTCCTGGGTGGCGATGTCGGCTTCGGCGACACCGCCGCGCTTGCATTCGTCGATGAACGCCTGCAGCTCGGCAGCCTTGTCGGCGGCCATGCTTGCAAGGGCAACGCCGGCCAGCGGGTGTTCGGCGGCCACGGCCACGTAGGTGGCGCCCATCAGGGTGTCGGGGCGGGTAGTGAAGACCTTCATGGTGCCTTCGCTACCGATGCTGGCGGCATCGTAGGGGAAGCTGATTTCCATGCCGCGGGACTTGCCGATCCAGTTGCGCTGCATGGTCTTGACCTGCTCGGGCCAGCCGTCGAGGTCATCGAGGCTCGCCAGCAGCTCTTCCGCGTAGGCGGTGATGCGGAAGTAATACATGGGGATTTCGCGTTTTTCGATCAGCGCGCCGGAGCGCCAGCCGCGGCCGTCGATCACCTGCTCGTTGGCCAGTACGGTCTGGTCCACCGGGTCCCAGTTCACCGTGCCGTTCTTGCGGTAGATGACGCCCTTCTCGAACAGCCGGGTGAACAGCCACTGCTCCCAGCGGTAGTAGTCCGGCTTGCAGGTGGTGACCTCGCGCGACCAGTCGATCGCCAGGCCCAGCGACTTGAGCTGGGTCTTCATGTAGTCGATGTTTTCGTAGGTCCACCTGGCCGGGGCGACCTTGTTCTTCATCGCCGCGTTTTCCGCCGGCATGCCGAAGGCGTCCCAGCCCATCGGCTGCAGCACGTTCCTGCCCTGCATGCGCTGGTAGCGGGCGATCACGTCACCGATGGTGTAGTTGCGCACGTGCCCCATGTGCAGCTTGCCGCTGGGATAGGGGAACATCGACAGGCAGTAGAAGGTGTCCTTGCCGGGCTGCTCGGCCACTTCAAAGGATTTGTTCGCATCCCAATGGGCCTGGGCGGCGGCTTCGATCTCGCGGGGCAGATACTGTTCGTGCATGGCTACTGTGCTGGCAGGGGACTGGGCGCCGTCGCGCGCGGGCGAGCCGAGGCGAGGCGAGCGCATGGAAACGCCGTAGCATACATGAGGCCTCTCGGCCGGGGGAATTTCGCTGCCCGTTTAAATTCCATCCGTCGCGGCCGGCGCGCATCGACGGCCGCGGGACTAAGCTTGCAGGACGGGCAGAACCTGGAGGAACGGTGATGGGACGAATCCGGCAAGCCGACAACGAGAACCTGTACGAACGGGTGCTGGAGCGCGTCGCCCTGGCCCTGGCGCAGGCCGATGGCCGCGTCGAACTGGACGTGCACGGCCTGACGCCAGCGGAGCTGGCCTTGATCCAGGCTTACCTGTCGCAGGATGCCCAGTGGCTGTCGGGCTGGCATGCCGCGGCCCGGGAGCATGCCCTGATGAACCGGCAGTCGCTTCGCGCGTCGGTGCGCCCGGGCGGTCCGTTGCGCCGCTCTCCGCGGCTGCGTGGGAAAGCTGCCGCGATGCAGCTCGATTGCGCGCTCTGTGGCTGCGAGGTGCGCTTGCCTGATCATGCCGGTGTCGCCAGTTGCCCCAGTTGCGGCTCCGAGCTGATGCGTGCGCGGCAGCGGCCCGGGGGTTATCGGCGGCATTGAGCTGGTAGAGTCTGGGCACCTTCTGTGTCAGGGATCGACCCCATGCCGCTTCGCTACATTCTGAAGCACTTGATCCTGCCGCCCGGCGGGCTCCTTCTGCTGCTGCTCGCCGCCTGGTGGCTGCGACGCCGGGCGCCGCGCCTGGCGGCGCTGTGCTTTGTGCTGGGATTCGGCGGACTGTGGATCATGGCCATGCCGGTCACGGTAGAACATGCCGCGCGGCTGATGGAGCACGAGCCGGCGCTGCCTCCCGCAAAATGGCCGGGCCTGGCTCAGCAGGCTGAGGCCATCGTCATCCTCGGGGCCGGGAGGGAACTGGCCGATGCGGCCTGGGGCAGCGATCAGCCAAGCCATATCGCCCTGGAGCGCATGCGCTACGCCTCGCGCCTGGCCAAGGCATCGGGCTTGCCGATCCTGGTCAGCGGCGGGCTGCATTTCGGCCGCCTTCCGCCAAGCGAGGCTCGGTTGTTCGCCGACACCCTGAGCCAGGACTTTGCTGTCGAGACCCGCTGGCTCGAAGAGCGCAGCCGAACCACCTGGGAAAACGCCGTCTTCAGCGCCGAGATCCTGCGCCAGGCTGGCATCAGCCGCGTGGTGCTGGTGACCTCGGCGTCACACATGCCGCGCTCGCGCTGGAGTTTCGAGCGCAACGGCCTGGAAGTCATCGCGGCCCCGGTCGGTTTCATCGGCGTTCCCAACGGCAGGCCGCTGGGTGGCTGGCTGCCGGAGTCCAAGGCCGTCTGGCAGAACGGGATGCTGCTGAACGAGGTGGCCGGTCAGTTGGTGTATCCGGTGCTTTACGGGAAGGCCGATGAAGGAGAACGTCGGATTACGCTGCGCTAATCCGACCTACGGTGTGTGGCGTTATCGGGCCTTGTAGGTCAGGTAAGCCGCAGGCGTAACCTGACGCGCGGGGTCGTCCCGGGCTTTGGTGAACGTCGGATTACGCTGCGCTAATCCGACCTACGGCGCGTGGGGTTATCGGGCCTTGTAGGTCAGGTAAGCCGCAGGCGTAACCTGACGCGCGCGGGGTCGTCCCGGGCTTTGGTGAACGTCGGATTACGCTGCGCTAATCCGACCTACGGCGCGTGGGGTTATCGGGCCTTGTAGGTCAGGTAAGCCGCAGGCGTAACCTGACGCGCGGGGGGGTCTTCCCGGGCTTTGGTGAACGTCGGATTACGCTTCGCTAATCCGACCTACGGCTTGGGGTTACGCTGCGCTAATCCGACCTACGGCCCGGTGTCTGACGATACCCCAGCCCAGCAGCAGGCTGCAGAGGACGATCAGCGGCCAGGAGCGCCAGCGCAGGTAGGGTGTCAGGCCCTGCATCGGCTGGACTTCGCCGTACATCACCACCTCCTCGAACTGCGGCACCCTTTCGGTGATGCGCCCGAAGGGATCGATGAGCACGGTGATGCCGTTGTTGGTGCCACGGATCATCCAGCGGCCGGCTTCCAATGCGCGCATCTGGGCCATCTGCAGGTGCTGCAGGGGACCGATGGAGCGGCCGAACCAGGCGTCGTTGCTGACGGTCAGCAAGAGATCGCTTTGCGCTGCCAGGCTTGCGGCAAACTCCGGGTAGACCACCTCGTAGCAGATGAAGGGTGCGATGAGGTGGCCGCGGGCCATGAGCAGGGGCTGGTCCTGATCGCCACGGGCGAAGTCGGACATGGGCAGGTCGAAAAAGGCGATCAGCCCGCGCAGCAGGTCCTGCAGCGGCACGTATTCACCGAAGGGCACCAGCTTTTGCTTGAGGTAGGTGCCGGCGCCGTCGCCGACCACGGTCAGGCCGTTGTAGTAGCGCAGTTCGCCACGCTCGTTGGGCTGGCGTACCGGGACTCCGGTGAGCAGTGCTGCGCCACGCTCACGGCTGAAGTTGTCCATCATTTCCAGGTAGCCGCCGGCGCGGTCCATGACGATCGGCAGGGCGGTTTCCGGCCAGACGAACAGGTCGACCGGACGGCTCTGGAATGTGAGATCGCGATACAGCACCAGTTGGCGTTCGAGCTGGCCAGGCTCCCATTTCAGGCTCTGCTGGATGTTGCCTTGCATGGCGGCGACCTGCAGGGGTTTGCCCAGGGGGCTGGTCCAGGCGTAGCCCTTGAGGCCCATGCCAGCGACCCAGGGGGCGACGAGCACGACCAGTGCCGCGACAAGGCCGCGCCGGTGCGCCAGCAGGCGCGGCAAGTTGGCCAGTAACGCGGCGCTCAGGGCCACGACAAAGGTGATCAGCCAGACGGCCCCCAGCGGCGCGAGCCCCGACAGCGGACCGTCGAGCTGGCTGTAGCCGACGTAGAGCCAAGGGAAACCGGTGAGAAACCAGCTGCGAAAGGCGTCCATAGCCAGCCACAGGGCGGCGAAGACCAGCGCGTCGCTCAGCGGCGCCTCTTTCTGACGCAGCCAGCGGGCCCATAGCCAGCCGAGCAGGGCTGGCAGCAACGACAGCCCGACAACCAATCCAAGGGTCAGCAGCCCGGCCAGCCACGGCGGTGCGGCGCCGAAGTCGTGAATGCTGACATAGACCCAGCTGACCCCCGAACCGAACAGCCCGAGTCCGTACCACCAGCCGCGATGGAGCGCCTGTCCCGGGCTCAGGCTGCGCTGCCCGAGGTAAAACAGTCCAACCGACACCAGAGCCATTGGCCAGATATCGAAGGGAGCCAGGGACAGGGTGGTCAGGGCGCCGGCGACCAGCGCCAGCAGATGGCCGGGCCAGCCGGCGTTGAACAGCAACTTCATCTGCATACTCGGGAGAATAAAAAGGCCGTTGAGAGCACCGGGAAGCTGGAGGCTGGAAAAGCGGCAGGCCTCGGCGCACCGAGCCGGCTCGATGCGCTTGGGGCCGGAGGCTCAGGATAGTAGCGTGCCGGCCCGGGCTCGCTGGCAGTCCCGGCGGGTTGGCGCCGCTTCAGCCTAACCCTCCAGCCGCGTGATCCTCAGCAGGTGCACGCGCCGGCTGTCGGCATTGAGCACGCGCAGGCGAAAGCCATCTATCTCGGCGATTTCGTTACGCTTGGGCAGGTGGCCGAAAGTGCTCATCACCAGCCCGGCCACGGTGTCGAATTCGCTATCGGGTATCCCGGTGTCGAAGAACTCGTTGAAGTGCTCGATCGGCGTCAGCCCTTTCACCAGATAATCGCCACTGGGCAGTTGCCGAACGTAGCTGTCTTCTTCGATATCGTGTTCGTCCTCGATATCCCCGACGATCTGCTCCAGCACGTCTTCGATGGTCACCAGTCCCGCCACGCCGCCGTATTCGTCGATGACGATGGCCATGTGGTTGTGGTTGGCACGAAACTCCCGCAGCAGCACGTTCAGCCGCTTGGACTCGGGTACGAAGGTGGCGGGTCGCAGCAGGTCCTTCAGGTTGAACCCGGGCTGGTCCGCCTGCAGGATGAGCGGCAGCAGATCCTTGGCCAAGAGGACGCCGATGACCTCGTCAATGCTCTCGCCGATCACCGGATAGCGCGAGTGCGCTGCCTCGATGATGCCAGGCAGGAACTCGCGCGGGCTGGTGTTGGCCTTGATGCTGATGACCTGGGAGCGCGGCACCATGATGTCGCGCACCTGCAGGTCGGCGACCTGGATGGCGCCCTCGACGATGGCAAGGGCCTCGCTGTCCAGCAGCTTGTTGCTGTGGGCGTCGCGCAGGAGCTCAAGCAGTTCCTGGCGATTCCGGGGTTCATGGGCAAAAGCCTGGGTGATCTTGTCCAGCCAGGATCTTTGCCCGTTACTCGATCGGTCTTCGCTCATTTCGATTGACTCGAAAGCCCTCAGTGTTCGTCATCGGCATAGGGGTCGGCAATGTCCAGCTCCGCCAGCAGGCCGCGCTCCAGATCTTCCATTTCCTCGGCCTCGGCGTCATCGATGTGATCATAGCCGAGCAGGTGCAGGCAGCCATGGATCACCAGGTGGGCCCAGTGGGCCTCGGGCGCCTTGCCCTGTTCCGCCGCCTCCCGGGCGACTACCGGTACGCAGATCACCAGATCGCCGAGCAGCGGGATATCCAGCAGCGGGCCATCCGGTCCGTCGGGGATGTCCGCCGGAAACGACAACACATTGGTGGCGTAGTCCCGCTGGCGGTAGGTGCGGTTCAGCTCGCGTGCCTCGGGTTCGTCGACCAGGCGGATGGTCAGTTCCGAGTCGGCGCTACGCTGACGTAGTGCCAGTTCGCACCATCGACGAAAGTCCGCCTCGTCGGGCGCTGCGGACTCGCTGGCGCGCTGCAGGTCGAGCTCAATCATCGCCCGCGGCGCCTCGCTGTCCGTTGGGCTTGCCGGCCTGATCTTCGAAGCGCTCGTAGGCCTCGACGATGCGTTGCACCAGCGGATGGCGTACCACGTCCTTGGGCTGGAAGTGCGTGAAGGAAATGCCCTCCACGTCCCTTAACACCTCTATCACATGGGCCAGGCCCGACTTGGTGCCCCGCGGCAGATCGACCTGGGTGATGTCCCCGGTGATGACTGCGGTGGAGCCGAAGCCGATCCGGGTGAGGAACATTTTCATCTGCTCCAGCGTGGTGTTCTGGCTCTCGTCGAGAATGATGAAGCTGTTGTTGAGGGTGCGGCCGCGCATGTAGGCCAGTGGAGCGATCTCGATGACCTGCTTTTCGATCAGCCGTGCCACGTGTTCGAAGCCGAGCATCTCGTAGAGCGCGTCGTAGAGGGGGCGAAGATAGGGATCGATCTTCTGTGCCAGGTCGCCCGGCAGAAAGCCGAGCTTTTCGCCAGCTTCTACTGCGGGACGCACCAGCAGGATGCGGCGAACCTGTTCACGCTCCAGCGCATCCACCGCGCAGGCCACTGCCAGGTAGGTCTTGCCGGTACCCGCCGGGCCAACGCCGAAATTGATGTCGTTGTCGAGGATTGCCTTGACGTAACGCTGCTGATTGGCGCCGCGGGGGCGGATGTTGCCCTTGCGGGTGCGCAGGGTCACCGCGTGCTGCGCCGCAGCAGGGTTGGCCAGTTCTTCCATGCCGGACTCCTGCAGGTAGAGGTGTACGGTGTCGGGAGAGAGTTCGCTGCTCTTGGTTTCACGATAGAGGCGCCGCAGCAGGGACTCGGCGGAGCGGGCCACGGCAAGCGGGCCGATCAACTCGAACTGATTGCCGCGGTTGCGGATTTCGATGGCCAGACGCTCTTCGATCAGCCGCAGGTGCTCGTCGAACTGCCCGCAGAGATTGGCGAAGCGCTGGGCTTCGAAGGGTTCGAGCGTAAAGCGGTGCGGTTCTATGGGAGCGTTCAAGGGTTGTGGAGAGACCGTTTTTATGGAGATGAATAGAGAATAGCGCCGGTTCCCGCAACGCGAAAGCCGACGCTGGTCGAAGCCCGGACGGTGGAAGGATCAGACCGCCTCGGAGTGTTCAGTTGTGTGGACAAGGCTACCGCGCAATGAATGCGGCAGGGCGTCGTCGATATGCACTTCGACGAACTGGCCGATCAGCCGCGGATTGCTGCTGCGGAAGTTGACGATACGGTTGTTCTCGGTGCGGCCCTGAAGCATACCCGGGTCTTTTTTCGAATAATCGCTGACCAGGATGCGCTGCACGCTGCCGACCATCCGCCGGCTGATCTCGAAGCCCTGCTGGGACAGGCGGGTCTGCAGGATCTGCAGGCGCTGCTTCTTGACCTCCTCGGGGGTATCGTCGGCCAGGTCGGCCGCCGGCGTGCCTGGACGGGCGCTGTAGACGAAGGAGTAGGAGAAGTCGAAGCCGACGTCCTGCACCAGTTTCATGGTCTGCTCGAAGTCCTGTTCGCTCTCGCCGGGAAAGCCGACGATGAAGTCGGAGCTGACGCTGATGTCCGGCACCGCCGCTTTCAGTTTGCGGATCCGCGACTTGTACTCCAGGGCGGTGTGGTTGCGCTTCATCGCTGCGAGCACCCGGTCGGAACCCGACTGCACCGGTAGGTGGATGAACTTGACCAGCTCGGGAATCTCCGCATGGGCCTGGATCAGCGCGTCGGAAAACTCCAGCGGATGGCTGGTGGTGTAGCGAATCCGCTCGATACCCTCGATGGCCGCGACGGCGTACAGCAGCTCGGCAAAGTCGGCGAGTCGGCCGTCGCCGATGTCGCCGCGATAGCCGTTGACGTTCTGTCCCAGCAGGGTGACCTCGCGTACGCCGTGTTCGGCCAGGTGGACGATCTCCGCCAGCACATCGGCCAGAGGTCGGCTCACTTCTTCGCCGCGGGTGTAGGGCACCACGCAGAAGGTGCAGTACTTGCTGCAGCCTTCCATCACCGAGACCTGCGCGCAGGGGCCGTCCACCCGGGGTTCGGGCAGGCGGTCGAATTTCTCGATCTCGGGAAACGAGATGTCCACCTGCGGCTGTCGGGTCGCGCGGGCGGCGTCGATCATTTCGGGCAGGCGGTGCAATGTCTGCGGGCCGAATACCACGTCCACATAGGGCGCCCGGTCGCGGATCGCACTGCCTTCCTGGCTGGCCACGCAACCACCGACGCCGATGACCAGCTCGGGATTGCGTTCCTTCAACGGCCGCCAGCGGCCCAGTGCGGAAAATACCTTGTCCTGCGCTTTTTCGCGGATCGAGCAGGTATTGAGCAGAATCACATCCGCTTCGGCCGGATCATCGGTAATTTCCAGCGGCTGATCCTCGCCCAGCAGGTCGACCATGCGCGAGCTGTCGTACTCGTTCATCTGGCAGCCGTGGGTTTCGATGTAAAGCTTGCGGGTCATGGCGTTCCGGCGATTGCTCAAAAAATGACCGGAGATTATAAGGGCGCTTAGAAGCCGAGGAAAGCGCCAGAGGCTGAGGGGTCGAAAAGCCGATACAAAGCGCTGAAGGCTAGAGGCTGGACGGGGGCGTCGGGTGTGGGCGCGGTGTCAAGGCCAGGCTCGGATCGCTTTATCCGACCAGCCTCTAGCCGCTCTTTCCCGCTTTTGCCTGTTCTAACGCGGCTCGCCGGCGGTCTGCAGATCCATCATGAAGTTGCGGAAGATCTGTCCCAGCACCTGGGTGGCGATCTCCAGTTCGTCGCGGCGCATCTGCTCGGATACCCGGTCGGCAGTGTCGAGCGCCTGGTCTTCGCCATTGATGGCGGCCATTTTCAGCACGATGTAGGCCTGGACGTTGTTGGCCGGCACGCTTTCACCGCGAAAGAACATCACCCCCAACTGGTGCTGGGCCTGCGGATGGCCCTTGAGCGAAGCCTGTTCGAACCAGTGGCGAGCACGCGGCAGGTCCTTGGGCGCGCGCTGGCCGCTGTAGTAGAAGTCGCCGAGTTCGTAGGCAGCCTGCACATCGCCCTCGCTGGCGGCCTGCTGGCAAATACGCACGGCTTCGGGCAGCTCCTCGGGAATGGCGTTCAGCGCGCAGCGGGCAGTGGCCGGTATCAGCAAGGAATTGCCGCCAGCATGGGCCCACAGGGAGAGGAGCATCAGGCAGCCGAGTGACAGCATGCGGCCGGCGCGGATCATGGATCGAGTAGCCTCGAGTGCCAGGCAGTGACGATGGCCGGCACAGGAACGCGCCGACCGTCACATTATGGATAAGCCGCGGTTGGCTGACAAAGGCTTTGCAAGCCTCGCCGGACAATTTTCTGCCGACGGGTGTCAGCCGACCTGAGGCTGGTCGCGTGGCGGCGCCGGCGGCAGGCTCACCAGCCATGCCAGCAGCGGGCTGGCGATGGCCAGCAGGAGCGCCTGCCAGGCGGCCAGCGGGCTGCCGGCGAAGGGCAGGGTGCCCAGCAGCAGCACGGCCGCAACCAGTGCAGGGCCAAGCGTGGTGGCGCCGGGACGCTGCAGTCCGGCGAAGAGCACCACCAGCGCGCTGGCCAGTCCCAGACCGAGCGCGTAGGGCGTGCTCCAGTCCAGCAGGCGGGCCAGTTCGAAGAAGGCACACAGGCCCAGTACCAGGCGGCCCCAGGTCGAACGGCTCCAGCGCCAGCCACGCGCCAGGCTCAGGCAGGCGACTGCCGCCAGGGGCAGGCCGAGCTGATAGGTGGCGCGTTCCAGCCAGTCCCGGGCGTCCCCGCTGTCGACGCCCATGAGCTGGGCGCTGGCACTGGCCCCGGCACCGGTGGCCAGCAGCAGTGCCAGCATGGCGCAGAACAGCGGTGGCTGGGTCTGCCCATCGGCGTGGTGCCAGTAGCGGCCGACCCAGACCGCGCTGGCGCCCGCGCTGAGGGTCAGCAGTGCCTGTTGCAGGAGCTCCATGGTGGTCTCACTTCAGCCGGGCAAAGGCGCGCTCGGCGGCGTCAAGGGTGAGCCGAAGTTCGGTCTCGCCATGGACGATGGAGGTAAAGCCGGCTTCGAAAGCGCTGGGAGCCAGGTACACGCCGCCTTCGAGCATGAGGTGGAAAAACTTTCTGAAACGCTCGACGTCGCTCGCCATCACGTCCTCGAAGGTGCTGATCGCCTCGGCCTCGCTGAAGTACAGACCGAACATGCCGCCCACCTGGGTGGTGACGAAGGGGATCCCGGCCGCCTTGGCCCGCTCGCGCAACCCCTCGAGCATGGTTCGGGTGTAGTCGCTGAGCTCGTCATGGAAACCCGGCCGGCTGATCAGCTTGAGGGTGGTCAGGCCCGCCGCCATCGCCAGCGGATTGCCCGACAGGGTGCCGGCCTGGTAGACCGGGCCGAGCGGCGCGATGCATTCCATGATGGCGCGCTTGCCGCCGAAGCAGCCCACCGGCATGCCGCCGCCGACGATCTTGCCAAAGGTGGAGAGGTCGGGGGTCACGCCGTAATGCGCCTGGGCACCACCGAGGGCCACCCGGAAGCCGGTCATCACTTCGTCGAAGATCAGGACCACGCCGTGCTTGTCGCACTGGGCGCGCAGGCCCTCGAGAAAGCCCGGCGCCGGGGGCACGCAGTTCATGTTGCCGGCCACGGGCTCGACGATGATGCAGGCCACCTGCTGACCGACTTCGGCAAGCGTCGCTTCCACCGCGGCGAGGTCGTTGAACGGCAGCGTCAGGGTGTGCCTGGCGAAATCCGCCGGAACCCCCGCCGAGCTCGGCACGCCCTGGGTCAGGGCGCCGGAGCCGGCCTTGACCAGCAGGCTGTCGGAGTGGCCGTGGTAGCAGCCTTCGAATTTGATGATGCTGTCGCGTCCGGTATAGCCACGCGCCAGGCGGAGGGCGCTCATGGTGGCTTCGGTGCCGGAGCTGACCATGCGCACCATCTCCATGGACGGCACCAGGCTGCAGACCCGCTCGGCCATCTCGGTTTCCATGGCGGTGGGCGCGCCATAGGATAGGCCGTGCTCGAGCTGGCGGCGCACCGCGTCGAGCACCTCGGGGTGGCTGTGGCCAAGGATCATCGGCCCCCAGGAGCCCACGTAGTCGACATAGCGCTTGTCGTCTTCGTCAATGACGTAGGCACCTTCGGCGTGCTTGAAGAACAGCGGGGTGCCGCCGACGCTGCGGAAGGCGCGGACCGGGGAGTTGACGCCGCCGGGGATGTGTTTCTGGGCGCTGTTGAACAGGATTTCGGAACGGGACATGCAAAAGCCTCTCGTAAAGCCGGACGGCCGGCGGGCCGTCAACGCGAAGAAGTAGCGAACAGCGCGCTGAAGGCGCGCGCGCGGCGCTCCACCTCGACGACGGAGTCGGCCGCGAACAGGGCGTGGATCACCGCGACCAGGCTGGCGCCACGGGCGATGAGCTCACCGGCGTTGTCCAGGGTGACGCCGCCGATGGCCACCAGCGGCAGGTTGAAGCGGGCACGGGCCTGCTCCAGCAGTTCGGGCGTGGCGGACGGCGCGCCAGGCTTGGTATGGGACTCGAAGAAGCGGCCGAACGCCAGGTAGCTGGCGCCTTCGCGCAGCGCCTGCTCGGCCAGATCCAGCCGCGCGTGGCAGGTGGCGCCGATGATCGCCCGGCGGCCGAGCAGGGCGCGGGCGGCAGACAGCGAGCCGTCTTCCTGTCCCAGGTGCAGACCGACGCCCAGGCGTGCGGCGAGCTCGGCGTCGTCGTTGATGATCAGTTGGGCGCCGTGTCGCTCGCAGAGCTCCTGAAGCACCTGCGCCTCACGCAGCCGGCGCGCTTCGTCGCCCGACTTGTCTCGGTACTGCAGCCAGCGCGCGCCGCCCTTGAGCGCAGCCTCGACATAGGGGAACAGGCGACCATCGGCCAGCAGTCGGCTGTCGGTGATGGCGTAGAGACCACGTGTCTGACGGCTCATGGGAGTCCCTTCAAGGAAGATCCAGGGGCAGGCGGCGCGGAATGTACTGGCCCCGTCCAGGAGCCTCGGCATCGCGCAGGGTCCGCCAGGTATAGTCCAGTGCGCTGCGCACGGCACTGATCACGGGCTCGCCATGACCCAGGCGACCGGCCAGGGTACTGGCCAGGGTGCAGCCGGAGCCGTGGTAACTGCCTGGAAGACGCGCGCAGGTGAAGTCGTGGTGCCCGCCTTGGCGCGAGTAGAGCCGGTTGTGAACCTGCTGCTCTTCGCCATGGCCGCCGGTGATGAGCAGGTGCTCGATGAACGGCAGGAGTTTTTCGGCGCACTCGTCGGCCGTGCCCTCGGGCAGCTCTGCGAGGATGCGTGCCTCGGGCAGGTTCGGTGTGGCGATGGTGGCGATCGGTAGCAGGCGTTCGCGCATGGCGTAGCCGACATCGTCCTTGCCCAGCGCGCCGCCGCCACCCGCCCGGAGGACAGGATCGCAGACCAGCGGGACACCGGGCAGGCGCTGCATGATCTGCACCACGGTGTCGACCATTTCCACCGAGCCGAGCATGCCCAGCTTGACCGCAGCAATCGGCAGGTCGTCGATCACGGCGTAGGCCTGGGCAAGCACCCACGCGCGGTCGAGTACGCGGAAGTCCACCACGTCGCGGGTGTCCTGCACGGTGAGTGCGGTGAGGGTGGGGGCAGCATGGCAGCCCTGGGCGAGCAGGGCTTCGATATCCGCCTGCAGGCCGGCGCCACCACTGGGGTCGTGGCCGGACAGGCAGAGGACGACGGGGCGGGAATTGAAGTTGTTCATGGCGGCGCAGCTTAGCATCAAAAGCGCCTACCGGCTGCAGCGGCCCGGTGCGCGGAGCGCCCGGCCGACCGTCGAGGACGGTGGCCGGGCCAGGCGGTCAGAGGCTGTAGGCCAGGTAGAGCAGCGCGCTGCGTTCGGAGAAATCACCGAAGCTGTCATAGCCAAGCGCGGCACCGAGGCGGGCACTATTACCGAGCCGGTACTCCAGGCTCGCCCCGGCACCGAGCGCCAGTCCGCTGTCCTTGTTGGAGGCGTAGCGGGCCTGGATGGCGTTGCCTGCCATCAGTTGTGCCTGCAGGGCGGCGTCGCCGGGAAAGAAGTCCGCGCTGCTTTCACGGAACGACTGGTAACCCGGCGCAATATGTGCCTTCAGCCGCCATGGGTCGGAACGGCCCGAATACTGGATCGGCAGCGACACCGCGACAAAATTGCTGGGACTGAAATAGCCTCCGTGGCCCAGGGTGAAACCGCCCTGGTACTTGTCGTAACTCATCCAACTGACCGCGATCCCGGTCTGCAGCTCATGCAGCGGGCCGCGTATCGGGCGGGTGTAGACGCCAGCGTTGACCCCGGTGGAACTGTTGTTCTCGACTCCGTCGCCGCGGTAGTGGTTGTAGCCGCCGCCGAGGTAGAAGCCTGCGGTCTGGTTGTCCCAGGCGTACTGCAGGCTTGCCCCGGTGCGGGTGACACCGCCCCAGCTGCGTCCGGAGATGGGATCACGTGCGCCGGCATAGGCCAGCAGGCTGTCGGTGACCGCGCGCCGCTCGAGGCCGAAGGTCAGCCCGCTGCGGTCGTCGACGCGCGTTGTCCACTCGAGGCCGCCGACCACACTGGTCTTCTCGAAGCCCAGTGGCGTGCTGCCCAGGTCGGCGCTGAACGCGTCGGTGGTGTAACCCACTTCCAGGCCGACGCCGGAATCATCCTGTGAGCGTCGGCCCGCCGCCTCGGGGTTGGCTAGCAGGGCCTGGCTGCCATACAGGCGGGCATCGCCGCCACGGGTACGGCCGGCGTCCAGGCGCACCGGGGTGACGCTGAGCTCCAGGCGGCCCTGTTCCAGAGGCACCAGCGAGGCCTGCAGGGGCGCGCTGATCTCGGTCAGCTCGGACAACCCGCTGTCGCCCGAGCGCTTACGAATACCGAGGCCGGCCTGCAGCCGGGTCGCCGTGCGCTCCTGCAGGCTGTCGAGCATGCGCTCGATGTCCCGGCCGAGATCCGAGGCCTGGGTAGTGCCGGCCATGCCGGGTGTCAGGCCCGGCATGGCGCCGGCGCTGGGCTGGCGAGTGTCCTGCCGGTCGAGGTTGTGCCGCAGCAACTCCTCCACCGGGAGATTGACCGGCAAGAGGCCCGGGCGGGGGAGCTGCTGGGCGTCGCGGGCGCTTTCCAGCAGGGCGATGGCGCGCCGGTATTCGCCACGCGCCTCGGCTACCCGGGCGGACAGGAACAGACTGGTGCGGTCGTCCAGCACGCTGCCCGAATCGGCCAGCAAGCGCGCCGCCTGCTCGGGGTCGCGGTTGGCCAGGGCGATGTTGACCGCACCGTGCAAGGCATCGGGGTTGTCTGGCGAGCGCTGCAGTACCCGGGCATAAATGCCGGCGGCGTCGTGGGTCCTGAGCTTCGCCTCGTAGACGCGCGCCAAGGCGAGCAACAGCAGGTCGTCCTCGGGCGTCTCGGCCAGGCTCGCCTCGAGTGCGGCCTCGGCGCCGGGCAGGTCGCCGCTATTGCGCATCTGGTCTGCCTGTGCCACCACCATGCCGTTACGCAGGGCGCGTAGCGCCTGGCGGCCATCGGGGGCAAGGTCGCTGCCCCGCTCGATGCTGTGCATCAGACTGCTCGCTTCGTTGAGCTGGCCTGTCATGACCAGCACCGAGAGATGTGGTAGGAATCCGGCGGCGTCCTCCGGGGCTGGCTCTTCCAGGTCGCTGCGAACCCGCACCAGGGCGCCCTCGGCGTCACCCAGTTGAGCCAGGGCCAGGGCGATTTCGCCGCGGCTGGCCAGATCGTCCGGTTGCAGCTGGCGCAGGGCGCTCAGCGCCTCTTGGGTGGCCTGGCGGTCGCCGCGGCCCCGGCTGTCGAGTGCTGCGTCTATGCGCTGACCAATCGCCACCCGCTGCGCCAGTGCCCGATGATCGGGGGCGTCGCGCAGGGTCGCTGGGATGCGGCCAAGCAGGGCGTCGGCGTCCTTCCAGCGACGCTCATCGACGGCGAACAGGCTGGCGACATGCCAGGCTTCGGGATCGTCGGCGGCCTGCTCCAGCGGAGCGATCTGGCGGCGCGCCTGTTCGGTTTCGTCGAGACTGGCGTAGTGGCGGGCACGGGCCAGGCGCACCCAGGCATTGTCGGGAGCCAACCTCGCGGCCTCGCCCAGCAGCCGCGCGGCGGCGTCCAGATCGCCGTCGCGGCGCAGCCGGTCGGCACGGTTGCTCAGCTCCAGCGCCTCGACGGTGCGGACCTCGGCGAGGCGAGCCGGATCGAGGCGCGGGTGGTCGGCGAGAAGGCGTTGCGCCTCGCCATGCCGTGCCTGGCGCTGCAGGCTGCCGTACAGGCCGAGCAGGGCCGACTCGTCACCCGGGGCGCTGGCCAGGACGTCGCGAAACAGCAGCTCCGCCTCGGCAGGCTGCCCCTGGCGCAGGAGGATCTCGGCTTCCATCAGCCGGGCCGTCCGTACGTGGCGGGCCGGGCCCTGCGCCATACGTCGGGCCATGTCCGCGGCGGTTTCGAGGCGGCCATCGTCGCGGGCCAGTTCCACTTGTTCGATCTGCTGGAAGAATTGCGCGTCAGCCAGCGCATCGGCCCATTTGGTGCGCTGCGCCGGAGCCAGGGTGATGGCCTGGTGAAGATTCTGCTCGGCGCTTTGGTAATTATGCTGGCGCAGCTTGGCAATGCCGAGGCCACCCCAGGCTTCGGCATCACGCGGCTCGAGCCGTACGGCCTGGAGAAAGCTGGCCATGGCGGCGTCGATGCGGCCCTGCTCCAGGGCGGCATAGCCGGCCAGGCGTGCGCGGTCGGATGGCGAGACGCGCTTGGCCGCCAGCGCTTCGGCGAAGCGTTCGGCCACTTCGGTGTCCTCCGGGGCGACGCTGACATAGCGGGCGAACAGCGCCTCGTCCGCCTTGCTCGCATCCAGCCAGAGCAGGGCCTGGCGCCATTCCGCCCGGAGGCCCGGCACCTGGGTGTCGAGCCCGGCGAGCATGTCGATGGCCTGGCGCCGGGTCGACTCGCGGTAGCTGAGGGTGCGCGCCAGGGCCAGCCGCGTCGAGAGTTTGTTCGGCTGCAGCCGGACCAGTTGCTCGAGGCCTTGGCGAGCCTCGTCCCAGGTGTTTTCCTGGCCGGCCAGGGTCTGGTAGTACTCCTGCGCCAGGTCGGGTGGCGGCAGGCTGCCGGCAAAGAGTGCCCGGTAGGCTTGTGCGGCCTCCTCGGTGTCGCCGCGGCTCGCCAGCTCGCGGATCGGCTCCACCTGCCGCCGGTCCAGCCCTTGGTGTGCCAGTGCCTGTTCGAGATAGGCGACGCCCTGGCTCTGCGGGTGTATCTCGCGCAGCCGTTGCAGCCACCGGCGGGTGGCGGCCTCGTCGTCACTCAGCGAGGCCAGGCCCAGGCGATAGAGAACCCGTTCACTGTCCGGTTGCACCGTCTGCGCCCATTCGAGGCTCTCCCTCGCCAGGTCCGGACGGTTGCGCGCTTCCCAGAATTCGGCCTGCTCCAGCAGGGCCGAGAGGTCGGTGCCGCGGACATCCGCAGCCATCGCAGAGGGTGCGGCGACGGCGCTCATCAGGTAGAGGGCCAGGGGCAACTTCTTCATCGTTCCGTTGGTCATGGAAATTCCTTGTCAGCTCAGCCGCCGGGCGGCGTGTTCACGAAGAAGCGGGTACAGGCCAGCCGCGATCAGCAGGGTGGAGGTCAGCAGTAGGGTCATCAGCAGCAGCGGGCGCTCGCTGAGCAGCCAGCGAACATAGATGGCCCAGGGCAGCTCGCCCTGGGCGAAGAGCGCGCCGATGCGAAAGCCGTGGACGCGCTCCTCGCTCTCGAAGAACGCCAGGTCGCCGCGGATGTTGGCCTGGACGCGCGGGTGCTCGAGGCTGGCGATCATCCGCGGCAGCCACTGCTCGTCGCTGGCCAGCGCCATCACCATTACCCGCGTCGGATCGTAGGGCGATTGCCGGCCGACCAGTCCGCGAAACTCCGGGTTGCCCGAGAGGTAACGGCTCGCCTCGTCCAGCTGGTAGTTCCAGTCGCCCAGCAGGATCATGGTCCTGGCCAGTTCCGCCGGCGGCGGTGACGCCACTTGCAGCCCTTCACCCTCGAGGCGCAGGGGCATGCCGCCGAGCATGTCCGGCAGCGCCAGGGCGCTGTCCAGGTGGCTGATGACCAGCAGGTCGCGCCCGGACACGTCGGCCAGGCGCGTTTCGCCGGTAAGCACTTCCACGCCCAGCGCCGGATAGCCGGTGGTCTTGCCGAAGCGCCCGAGCATGTTCAGCATCGCCTGGATCTCGCTGAGGCTCGGGGTCGCCGGCAGCAGCACTGCGGTTTCGGACAGGTCGGCCATGCGCGTATAGGGGAAACCCGAACGGGCAAACAGCGGGAGGTTGGGCAGCTGGGTGAAGTGCTTGGTCTCGCTGAAGTCGATGTAGGACCCCTCGTCGATCATGCTGATGGTCGGGGCGGCGGGAATGAAATGGCAGTCGGCCCCTTCCGGTTGCTTGATGTTGAAAAAGAAGTCGAGACGGTTGTCGCCGACGATCAGGTTGGAAGGGATCTCGATTTCCGCTTCCACCTGGCGCGTCTGCTCGCCCAGCTGATTGCGGATCTTCTCCACCACGCCCTGCTTGAGGACCGGTAGCGAGGTCAGGTAGCGGCCATTGAGGGCAATGTCCAGCCGCGAGCGGCTGGCATCGATCCAGGGGGCGTCGGGAAAGCTGTAGTGCAGCTTCATGGGGATGTTGGCGCCGTTCCAGGCGAAGGTGTCCGGCGCGGCGTGAAAGCTGATGCTCATGGTCGGTGGTGTCAGGCTGTCGCTGGACAGTGGCTGGTCGGCCATCTCGTGGAAGTGCACCGGGCGGCCGTTGGCGATCCAGTTGGGCGCATCGTAAGGGTGGCGCGGGGTGGGCTCCAGACGCCCGACCTCCAGCCGCTGGCCGCGCAGCCCGGACTCGTTCATGACCAGGTTCGCCGCCGCGATATAGAGCTCCTCTGGCGTGCCGCCGCTGACCAACAGCAGCTTGCCCAGCGGGTCGCTCGGGTTGCTGATGATGGCCAGGCTGGCAGTGGCGCTCTCGGGTGGCGCAATGCCGGCCACCGGCTCCTCCCCCTGCAGGAAGACGATCGCGTTGCCCGGCGGCAGTTCATCCAGCAGCACCGGAAAATCGGCGCCAACCTGGCGTGCCATGCTGCCGTAATAGGAGGCGACCACCACGGCACTGCGCAGCACGCCCTCGCCTGGTTGGGCGGGCATCACCATGGGCAATACCAGCGGGCTCATCTGGCCTTCGTCGAAGAAGGGTGCGGGAAGGATCGCCAGGTCGTTGTGCATCTGCAGCCGGTCGAGCGCCAGCGACAATGCCGAATCGCTGCCGATGGTGACCCACAGGTCGGAGTTTTCCGGGTCGTCGCAACGCGCAGCGGCGCTGGCCAGACGCAGGTTGAGGCGGTTGCGCGGCAGCAGCAGGCGCGGGTCGACCGGCACCTGCACGAGGGTGTTCACCGCCGTGTCCGAAGCCAGTTCCAGTGTGCTCAGGGCTTCGCCATTGAGCAGCAGCTCCAGTTGCGCGCCGGCAGGCAGGTGCGCCGGGTGTTCCAGGTGCAGAAACAGCTGGGCCTCGGTGACCACCTGCTGGCGGCGGATCGAGAAGGGCAGCCCTGCCTCGGCGCGTGCGCCGCGCAGGGTCAGCCTGCCGCTCATTCCCATCTGATTGAACTGCAGGAATTCGATCTGCGGTGAGACGACGGCCGGCTTGGCAGGGGCTGCGGCTTCTTCGGCGAGCACCCCGCTGGACCAGGCCAGGCAGCCGCCGAGCAGGAACAGCAAACCGAGCAGCGTCGGCACCGCGCGGCCTCGCTGCAGCGCAGGCAGCAAACCGAGGTTGGCAGGGGAAAGCACGGGCCCGGCCGGCTGAGCCGCGGGCTGGCGGACCGCCGGCTTGCGCCGCGGCGACCGGAACAGCCCGGCGGCATTTCTGAATACGCCGAACAGCGACAGCAGCGGGCGGTCGGGTTCGATCGGCCCCTGGCGCAGCCAAGCATCGGCACGTCCCATGACCAGGCGCACCAGCGTCCGCCGCTGGGCGATGGTCAGCGGCAGAAAGCGCACCCTGATCTGGCCATCGGCGGCCCCGGTGAACTCCACCGGGAGCAGGGTCGAGCGGCCATTCCAGCCCGTCAGTTCGACGTCCTCGATCTGCCCGAGCACTTCGGCTTCGCCAGCGGTCGCGACAATGTTGAGGCCGGCCATGGACACGTCCTGGGTAGTGCCCTGCAAGGTATGCCCATTGGCGAGGTACAGCGTCGCCGGCATCCTCAGCGGCAGCCGGGTGGCGGTGCGCACCTGGCGTTTTTCCTTGGCCACCGCCACCGCAGCGAACAGGGTGACCAGGCTGAAGCAGGCCCAGAGAATGTTGATCACCAGGACGTCGGACCCAAAGGGCATGCCCTCGACCCAGTAGTGGCGGACCAGTCCCACGATGATCGCCAGAACCAGCAGGGCGATGACCAGCAGGTGCGGACGAACCATCCGATGGTCGAAGAAGTTGCGGTCCAGCAGCCCCCCCTTGTCGGTCACGTTGAACTTGCCACGCTTTGGCGCAAACAGCGTGACCAGGGTCGGCAGCACGAGATGGAAGGCGAGAGCGGTCTCGTAGATTTCGCCCCAGAACGAGTAGCGGTGGCGACCCTGGATGCGGGCGTTGGTGATGATCGCGTGAACCAGGTGCGGCAGTGCATAGGACAGAATCGCCGCGGCGGACGAGGCGATGATGTTCTGCCCCAGCAGCAGGAAGGCCATGGGGGCGGTGAGAAACACGATGCGCGGCAGGGGAAACTGGAAGTGCATCATGGCGTTGAGGTAGCACAATCGCTGCGGCAGCTTCAGCCCGCGCCCAAGCAAGGGGTTGTCGCGGCGAAAGATCTGCGTCATGCCCCGGGCCCAGCGCATCCGCTGGCCAATGTGCAGCGACAGTCGCTCGGTGGCCAGTCCCGCCGCCAGGGGCGCGGCGATGAAGGCGGTGTTCCAGCCCTTGCGCTGCAGCTTGAGCGCGGTGTGGGCGTCCTCGGTGACGGTCTCCACCGCGAAGCCATCGGTCTGTTCCAGTGCCTTGCGGCGGATGATCGCGCAGGATCCGCAGAAAAAGGTGGCGTTCCAGTAGTCGTTGCCCTGCTGCACCGGCCCGTAGAAGAGTTCGCCCTCATTGGGCACCTCCTTGCCGGAAGCCAGGTTGCGCTCGAAAGGATCGGGCGAATAGAAATGGTGTGGGGTCTGCACCAGCGCGAGCTTGCGGTCCTTGAGGAACAGCCCGACGGTCGACTGGAGAAAGGCGCGGGTGCCGATGTGATCGCAGTCGAAGATGCAGATCAGCTCGCCATCGGTCTGCTTGAGCGCATTGTTGAGGTTGCCCGCCTTGGCGTGGTTGTTGTCCGAACGGGTGATGTAGCCCGCTCCGGCGGCCTCGGCGAATGCCTTGAATTCCGGTCGGCGGCCATCGTCGAGCAGATATACCCTGAGCTTGTCGGCCGGGTAATCCAGGTCCAGCGCGGCGAGCACCGTATCCTGCACCACGTCGAGGCTCTCGTTGTAGGTGGGCACGTAGACATCCACCGTGGGCCACTGGCTGACCGCCGCGGGCAGGGGCTCGATCCGTCGCCGGAGCGGCAGGATGCTCTGGAAATATCCCAGCAACAGGATCACGTAGGCGTACAGCTCCGCCAGGTAAAGGCCGATGCCCAGGGTCGCTTCCAGCCCGTTGCCGAACACCAGTGTCTCGGTGGTCCGCCAGTACAGGTAGCGGGTCGAGACGGCCAGCGACAGGGTGACCAGCACCAGGGTGACGCCGAACGACTTGCGGTTGTTGTTCAGCAGCAGCATGAGCACGATCATGCTGCCGCCCAGCAACAGTTGCATGGGTACGCTCAGCGGTACCACGACGAACAGCAGGAACGCGGGGCAGGCAGCCAACAGCGAGGCACAGGCTGCCAGCCGCGTGGACGCGGATAAGGCGCGAGGGTGGGTCATGGGCTTGTCCCTAAGCGTGTTCGTAAAGAGGCTGCTGGAGCGTCTCGATCAGTTCGCCGATCTGCTGGCCGATCAGGCCGATGTCATGGGCCGATGCGCAGGCCGGTGCCGAGGCGAACACGGGCAATTGCATCGCCAGCGACTCGGCCAGGGCTTCGTCGCGCCGGACCATGCCCAACAGCGACGTGCCCAGGCGCGCCCGGAACATCTCCGTGGTGTCCTGGTTGAGCCGCCGGCGACGATCCACCTGGTTGAGGATGTAATGCACCGGCTGGTGCAGGGAAAGGAAGTGGCCCTGCTCGATCTGCGGCATCAGCGAGGCGGACGCGGCATCGGGCATCAACACCACCAGGCGGATGTCAGCCAGGCGATCGAGGGCCTTGAGCGCGGGGGAAGGGCCGGGCGAGGTATCCGCCAGGACCACCATGTCGGGAACCGCCAGGAGGTGTTGCAGTCCGCGGGCAGCCAGGCCCGGGTCCTCGCTGAGGCGTCGTTCGAAGCGCATGCGCTGCAGCTCGTCCGCACGGCCGTAGGGGATCACTCCGACGCCCTCGCTGCCGGCCAGTGCATGGTGGCGCCAGTTCGACTGATCGAGGGCGTGCGCGACAAAACCGTTCGGGTCGCCCAGTGGAATACCGAAGTGCAGACGCAAGGTGTTCTGAACGTCGAAATCGATGACCGTGACCGGCATGCCCTGACGTCTCAGCGCGAAGGCGAGATTGGCAGTCAGCGTGGTTTTTCCCACGCCACCCTTGGGGGAGGAGAGACAGATAAGCGGCATGTTTCATTTCCCTCGAACACAGTTCAGTGAGCGTTCCAGCTGGCAGGAAGGGCGCTTTTCTAACTCGGGTGGGTTCTTGTGATGGGTATCGGCGACAGCCTGCAGCAGCGCCCACGCAGGCGCCTGGCTGTCTGGTTCGAATTCCCGGTAGGTCTCGGGCGAGCCTCCGGCGTGTCTCATGAGACGGGCGATATCGTCGTTACTGGCCACGCTACTTCCTCGCGATGAGTGATACTTCCTTGCATTCCAGGCCCGTGACCAGCGCCATGACCTCCGATTTAAAGCGGTGAAGTTAGTTCCCGGCGTCCTGAGGATTTTTACGCAGCGGTGGCCGGGGGAGCGGAGAAACGACCGACGGCGGGGCGGTCTGGGCTGAAGTCGGTACGGATCCCAGCGGAGGCTAATCCCATGCAACCTCTGGCGGCTGGATCTGCCGCCGCGTCAGTGGACCGGTCACTATGGGAGCGGCTGGTGCGCAGCCACCCTCGACCGGTACGGCGCCTTGCCTCCGGGGCTTTCGGTCGAACCGATACTGCATCGGGCCATGGCCTGGGTACCTGCGCTACCCAGGCATGCCGGAAACGCGGCAAGATAGCGTAAACCAGACAAGGAACCTTCTAGTGTCCAGCGAAGCTTTCGTCGTTGCCCAGACTGCCGAAGAGGCCGTGGATCGGCTTGCCGAACTCTATCAGCGCGCCACCTCGAGTCTCAGCCAGGCCCTCAAGCGTTATGTGAAGGATCGTGTCGAGCCCAGCGAGGCCGAGTACAGCCTGTTCCGCTATCCGGAGCTGCGCCTGATCTACGAATGCCATGGCGAGGTGCCGGCCTCTACCCGCGCCTACGCCAAGGTTCAGGTGCCAGGGAGCTACAGCGTCACCGTGACCCAGCCGGGGGCCTTTCGCGGCTACCTGCTGGATCAGCTCGGTCCGCTGCTCGAGGATTTCAACGTCAAGCTCGAGGTGGGCGTCAGCGATCGCTTCATCCCCTATCCCTACGTGGTCGAGCAGGGCGATGAGCTCGCTGGGACCGGTGTCACGGCCGCCGAACTTGCCCGGGTGTTTCCCAGCACCGACCTGGCCGCCGCCACCGACAACATCGCCGACGGCCTGTACGACTGGGAGCACGCCGACCCGCTGCCGCTGGGCCTGTTCGACGCCGCCCGGGTGGACTTTTCGCTGCGCCGCCTGGTGCACTACACCGGCGGCGATTGGCGGCATGTGCAGCCCTGGATCCTGCTGACCAACTACCACCGCTACGTCGACCAGTTCGTCCGGCATGGCCTCGAGCAACTGCGCGGCGACAATCGTTTCGTTCGCCTGATCCTGCCGGGCAATGTGGTGATCAGCAGGGACATGAGCGACGATCAAGCGCAGTCGGTGATCGACGGAGTGATCTGGCACCGCTTCCAGATGCCTGCCTATCACCTGATCGCCGAGGACGGCCATGGCGTGACCCTGATCAACATCGGGGTCGGGCCGTCCAACGCCAAGAACATCACCGACCACCTGGCGGTGCTGCGTCCCCATTGCTGGCTGATGATCGGGCACTGCGGCGGCCTGCGGCAGTCGCAGACCATCGGCGACTACGTGCTGGCGCATGCCTACATGCGTCGCGACGGTATCCTTGACCGTGTGCTTCCGCCGCATATCCCCCTGCCGGCGCTGGCGGAAGTGCAAATGGCGCTGCAGGAAGCGGCGGCCATGGTCACCGGCGATCGCGGCGAGGCGCTCAAGCGGCGCCTGCGCACCGGCACCGTCCTGACCTATGACGATCGCAACTGGGAACTGCGCTGGGCCCAGGAACGGCCGTTGATCAACCTGTCGCGGGCGGTGGCGGTGGACATGGAAAGCGGCACCATCGCCGCCCAGGGTTATCGCCTGAGGGTTCCCTACGGCACCCTGTTGTGCGTGTCGGACAAGCCGCTGCACAGCGAGATCAAGCTCCCTGGCTCGGCCAACGCCTTCTACGAGCGTGCGGTCACCCAGCACCTGCGCATCGGTATCGCCGCGCTGGAACTGCTGCGCAGCCAGCTCGATACGCTGCATTCACGCAAGCTGCGCAGCTTCGACGAACCGCCGTTTCGTTGATCCGGGACCACGGCGTACCCCCGCACGGCGGTACGCCGTGGTGGCGAGAGGGCTCACCTGCCGGCCCGCCAGCAGGCACAATGGCCCGCGCAGGTTGGTAACAATCTGCCATCCAGGCGCTGCCTGTAGTACCTTCGTATAGCTGGCGGCCTTCCAATGGCCCAAACGGCTACACTACCGAGGTTTCAAAACGCCCGCATGATTTTGTGGGGCTTCAGTGCGGTGAACGGCAGGAACCACGGTGTTCTCGCCTCCCGGAACCGAAGCCGCTGCATCCGTGTCCGTCAGTGTGCTGTGCCAGGGCTGGCACAGCCATCACGGACGAGCATTCGATGAGTTTCAGAGGTGAGTTCATGGCAACGGATTTGAGCAAGTACATTCGCAACGCTGCGTTCCTGGACAAGGTCGTCTCGGCAGAAGAGGCAGCGTCCTGGATCGAAGACGGCATGACCCTGGGCATGAGTGGCTTCACCCTGTTCGGTGAGCCCAAGGAGTTCCCGCGGGCGCTGTCCGAGCGCGGCCAGAAAGAGAAGTTCAAGGTCAACCTGTTCACCGGCGCCTCCATGGGCCCGGCAGCTGACCAGTCCATGGCTGAAGCAGGCATCATCAACAAGCGGATTCCGTACCAGGGCAACGCGGTCCAGCGCAAGAAGATCAACGCCGGTGAAGTGCTGTACATCGACCAGCACCTGTCCCACACCGCCGAGCTGCTCCGTCAGGGCGTGCTGCCGCAGGTCGACTACGCCATCATCGAAGCTGCAGCCATCACCGAAGACGGTCAGATCATCCCGACCGGCTCGGTGGGCAACTCCCCGATCTTCGTCCAGAACGCCAAGCACGTGATCGTCGAGCTGAACACTTCCGCTCCGCGCGAGTACGAAGGCATGCACGATGTCTACATTCCCGGCCCGGCCGGCGAGAACACCCGCAAGGACATCCCGGTCTACGACGTCAGCACCCGCATCGGCTCCATCGGCATCCCGGTGGATCCGGCCAAGGTGCGCGGTATCGTGCTGTCCAGCCAGCCGGACATCCCCTCGCCATTGTTCGAGCCGAACGAGCAGACCCAGAAGATCGCCGACAACCTGCTGGACTTCCTCCGCGAGGAAGTGCGCCTGGGCCGTCTGACCAACAGCCTGGCGCCGCTGCAGTCCGGCGTGGGCTCGGTGGCCAACGCGGTGCTGAACGGCATGAAGACCTCCGAGTTCCGCGACCTGACGGTGGCGTCGGAAGTGCTGCAGGATGGCGTGTTCGACCTCATCGACGCCGGTGTGGTGAAGTTCGCGGCGGCGACCGCCTTCTCGCTGTCGAAGAAGCGCGTGGAAAGCCTGGCCTCCGACCTGGCCAAGTACGCCGACAAGGTGGTGTTCCGTCCGCAAGAGATCTCCAACCATCCGGAAGTCATCCGCCGGCTGGGCATCATCTCCTTCAACACGGCGCTGGAAGCGGACATCTACGGCAACGTGAACTCCACCCATGTCAGCGGTACCCACATGATGAACGGTATCGGTGGCTCGGGTGACTTCGCCCGTAACGCCCGTATCTCCATCTTCGTGACCACCTCCACGGCGAAGGACGGCAAGGTTTCCTCCATCGTGCCGTTCGTGTCCCACGTGGACCACACCAACCACGACGTGGACGTGATCATCACCGAGCAGGGCTATGCGGACCTGCGTGGCCTGGCCCCGGTCGAAGCGGCGGAGCGCATGATCGAGAACTGCCTGCACCCTGACTACAAGCAGCAGGCGCGCGACTACCTCGAAGAGGCGAAGGCGCGTGGCGGCCATACTCCGCACGTGCTGGAAAAGGCCTTTTCCTGGCATGCCCATCTGGCCGAGCACGGCACCATGAAGATGAGCAAGTAACCGGCAACGGGCCGCAGCGCACCCTGAGGGGAGCGCTGCCGGCCTGTGTCAGCTTGCTGCCGGGCTTGCCCCGACATCCGATGCCAGGTCTTCCGGCATCGGATTTTTTTTGCCTTGCTCAGGCGGCGTTGAGCATGCCGTGCTTTTCGATGAAGGCGATGATTTCGTCGAGACCCTGGCCGACCTTCTGGTTACTGAACACGAACGGGCGGTCGCCGCGCATCTTTCGCGCGTCGCGGTCCATGACCTCCAGCGAGGCGCCCACCAGCGGAGCCAGGTCGATCTTGTTGATCACCAGCAGATCGGACTTGCAGATGCCGGGTCCGCCCTTGCGTGGCAGCTTGTCGCCGGCTGACACATCGATCACATAAAGGGTCAGGTCGGACAATTCAGGGCTGAAGGTGGCCGAGAGATTGTCACCGCCCGATTCCACGATGATGAGGTCGAGCCCCGGGAAACGCCGGTTGAGCTGTTCGACCGCCTCCAGGTTGATCGAGGCATCCTCGCGGATGGCGGTATGTGGGCAGCCGCCGGTCTCCACGCCGATGATCCGCTCGGGAGCCAGGGCTTCGTTGCGCACCAGGAACTGGGCATCTTCCTGGGTGTAGATGTCGTTGGTGACCACGGCGATGTTGTAGCGCTTGCGCAGGGCCTGGCAGAGGGCGAGCGTGAGGGCGGTCTTGCCGGAGCCGACCGGGCCACCGATGCCGACGCGAAGGGGTTGGGTGTTCATCTTGTGGAGTCCTCATGGTGTGGCCGACGCGTGTCGTTGCGGCGGGCCGGAACTGGGTTTGCAGTCAGCGATTGTGGCGCAGTGCTCCGGGTGAGGTGGGCTGCTTGGCCGATGCCGCTCATGGAGCCTGGGCCTGCCGCTTTCCGGGTATCGGGCGACAGGTTTCGCCTTGCACGGCGAGTCACTTTTTCTTGCGTGGCCAAGAAAAAGTAACCAAAAAGAAGGCCACCCCGGCATCCGGGTCCGACCGCCTTGCGGTCGGACTTTCCTCTCTCCGGCACCGCTCCGGGGGCCGTCACGAAGGGACGTCCCTGTCCCTTCGCTCCTTGCTCGGCGTCCTGCCTTGCATCCCCCTGCGCGGTGCCTGCGCTCGGCCTCCTGACGGGGAACCGGGTGCTGCCCGGCAGGCCGGAGCCCGGCTTTTCCACGGCATGCTGAACCTCAGGGCGGGGCGATCGGGGTCTCGTCCGCATCCAGGTGACTGGAACAGCACGAGGTACGGCAGCCAATCCGCCGCATTTATCCTCAGCCGCTTCGCGGACCAGCCCCCACGGCTTCCGGGTCACGAGCGAAACAACCGACTGTACTGCTGTTCATGGGCAATGCTGGTCAGCGCCAGGCCGAAGGGGGCGCTGCCCCAGTCATCCGGGTCCAGTGCCTGCGCCTGGCGCAGCGCCTGGTCGAGTACCGGCAGCAGCTCGGAGGTGAGTCGCTGCGCGGCCTGCTGGCCCAGCGGCAGGGTCTTCATCAGCACCGCCAGCTGGTTTTCCAGCCAGCTCCATAGCCAGGCCTCGAGCGCGGCCTCCGGAGCGATGCCCCAGGCCCGCGCAGCCAGCGCCCAGCCGAGCGCCAGGCCAGGCTCCTCGAGGCGGGCGTAAAAGGCCTGCGCGGGTTCGTCGAGTTCGGGTAACCCCTGCAGCAGTTGCTGCAGCGAGTAGCCCATCTGCCGGCTTTCCAGGCGTAGCTCGCGGGTTTCGCGGCTGGCGCGATGCTGCTCGGCCAGCGTTTCGAGCATCGGCCAGTCCTCGTCCGCCGCGGCGCGGCAGTGGGCCAGCAGCAGCGGCGCCTCGAAGCGTGCCAGGTTGAGCAGCAACTGATCCTTCAGCCAGCGGTGTGCGCTGGCGGCATCGCACACTACGCCCTGCTCGACGGCCATTTCCAGGCCCTGGGAATAGCTGTAGCCGCCAATCGGCAGCTGCGGGCTGGCCAGGCGCAGCAGGCGAGCACTCATGGTCGCACGCCGAACTGATGGAGTTTCGGCGCGTAGCTGAATTCTGCCTCGCCGGCATGGGAATGGTGATGGCCGCCCCCATAGGCGCCGTGCTCGGGCTGGTAGGGCGCTTCGATCAGCTCCACTTGGGCACCGAGCTGCAGCAGCATGTCCTTCAGCACGTAGTCGTCGGGAAGGCGCAGCCAGCCGTCGCCGAGTTGCAGCGCGACATGCCGGTTACCCAGGTGGTAGGCGGCACGGGTCAGTTCGAAGGGGCTGGCGCAGGTGACGTGCAACAGGGCCTCGGGCCGGGCGCGCACGCGGACGATGCGGCCATCCTGGGCTTCGAGGCATTCGCCGTCCTGCAACGGCGGCTGGCCGCGCTCGAGAAACAGGCCCACCTCTTCGCCGGTGGTGGTGAAGCAGCGCAGACGGCTCTTGCTGCGCGCCTCGAAGGTCAGTTCCAGTTCCGCGTCACAGGTGCTGCGCGGCGTGGTGCGGTGGTGAATCACCAGCATGGGATGGGTTCCTCCGGGCCTGCCTCAGGCAGGATTTCTGGCAAGGGGGATGGGGTAGGCAGGCACGGCAGGAATGCCGCAGGCGCGCATCGGGCGAAGCATGGAAATACCGGCAGGACAAGGGGCCGGTCATGATACGGCAACGGATCCGCCGGGCAATCGCCCGGGCGCGTCTAGCGCAGGGTCTTTTCGAAGCGCAGCATGAAGAAGTCCTCGCAGTGCTCGTTGTGGCCGGCATAGGCCATGCAACCGGTACCACTGACGTCCGTGCCGGTGTAGGTCATCCCCATCTGCATGCTGCGCCAGTGCCGCGAGAGGTTCAGCGACCAGTCGTTGAACGAGCTCAGCGTGCGGCCGCCCGGCAGATGGGCGGGGTGGGCCAGCGCATGGTTGGAGTACTTCAGGGACAGGTCGACTCCCCAGTAGCGGGACAGGTCGAAGTCCATCAGCAGGGTGCTGTCGGTACGCCAGGGTTCGTGGCTCACCGAAGCGCCGAAGCGGCCGCGGTCAAGGGTGAGGCCTCCGTAGAAGGCGTGGCGGTCGATGGCGCGCAGATCGGGGAAGGTGTAGCGGATCACCCCGACTTCATAACCCGGGCGCTCGGCGAAGGGGCGCGCATAGCCGAGGTAGGAGTTGAGCTCGAGCAGGGTGCCATCGGCGAAGCCCGTGGCCGGCTGCCATTGGCCGAAGTACCAGCCACTGGCGTGGTTCAAGTCGAGCCCGCCATGAAAGGCGCCGTGACTGGCTGGCTGCACCAGCCCCTGGGCCATGCTCCGGCCCGGGATGGTGCCCATCTGCAACTCGAAGCTGCCCAGGTCCCGGGCCATCATCTGGGCCTCGGCGGTGGTAGCTGCCAGGCTCACCAGTATCGCCAGCATCCGTTGCCTGGAGAACATCGCCTTTTTCCTCTATGGGGCGGTCAGGGGCCTGTGGCGATCCGCCTGTTGGACATTGCGAAGCGAACGTTGATCCGCTTCTCCGAGGGGCCGAGAATAGCTACTCAGCCATCCGCAGAGCGTCCGCTCGTCGAGAACCTGTGGAGCGGGCTGTGCTTTTCGGACGAGCGTCCGGTCCTCTGCCCCAGAGTGCCCCGCGCGCGGCCCTTCCCGCCTCACCTGAAGGATGGCTGTCCATGCACAAACGCTTTTCCCACCACAGCCTGCGCAATGATTTCCGCAAGCTGCTCGCTTCGCCGGCCTGCTATCACACGGCCTCGGTGTTCGACCCGATGTCGGCGCGGATGGCCGCGGATCTGGGTTTCGAGGTCGGTATCCTCGGCGGTTCCGTGGCCTCGTTGCAGGTACTGGCGGCGCCCGACGTGGCCTTGATCACGCTCAGCGAATTCGCCGAGCAGGCGACCCGCATCGGCCGGGTGTCACGCCTGCCGGTCATCGCCGATGCCGACCACGGCTACGGCAATGCCCTGAACGTCATGCGCACGGTGACCGAGCTCGAGCGCGCCGGAGTCGCCGCGCTGACCATCGAGGACACCCTGCTGCCGGCCAAATTCGGTCACAAGTCCACCGACCTGATCGGCATCGACGAAGCGGCGGGCAAGATCCGGGCGGCGCTGGAGGCGCGCATCGATCCAGCCATGGCGATCCTCGGGCGCACCAACGCCGGGGTAATCGAGGTGGACGAGGTGGTTGCGCGGGCGCTGGCCTACCAGGAGGCGGGTGCCGATGGCATCTGCCTGGTGGGCATCCGCGACTTCGATCACCTGGAGGCCATCGCTGCGCAACTGACCTTGCCGCTGATGCTGGTGACCTACGGCAATCCGCTGTTGCGCGACAACGAGCGGCTGGCGCGACTCGGGGTACGCATCGTGGTCAATGGCCACGCCGCCTACTTCGCCGCGATCAAGGCCACCTACGACTGCCTGCGCGAACAGCGTCAGGTCGCTGCCTGCGGCCTCAATGCCTCGGAGCTGTCGGCCAAGTATTCGACGGCCGAAGAGTATGTGGAGTGGGGCGAGGAATTCATGCAGGTCAAGGAATAGCCAGGCGGGCGACGGGAGCACGGAGCCCCCGTCCGTCCGGCCTCAGGCGGGCTTGGCCAGCTCCGCGTCGATCGCCGCCGCCAGGCGCTCGTCATCAGCAGCCACATCCGGCGCGAAGCGCCCGACCACTTCGCCATTGCGACCGATGAGGAATTTCTCGAAATTCCACTGCACTTCCGGAACCGGGTTGGCGACGATGCCGAAACCCTGCAGCCGTTCGCGCATCGGGCCTTCACCGGTGGCGTCGGGCTTGGCTGCGGTCAGCCGCTGATACAGCGGGTGCTTGTCGGCGCCGACCACGGAAATCTTCGAAAACAGCGGAAACTCGACGTTGTAGTTCAGGCTGCAGAACTGCTGGATGTCCGCGTCACTCCCCGGCTCCTGCTCCTTGAAGTTGTTGGCCGGAAAACCCAATACCTCGAGGCCCTGGTCGCGCTTGGCTTCATAGAGCTTCTGCAGGCCTTCGTACTGCGGAGTCAGCCCGCATTTGGACGCCACGTTCACCACCAGCAGCACCTTGCCCTTGAACGGCTCGAGGGTCGCCGGCTCGCCCTTGATGTTCTTGACCGGGATCTGGTACAGATTTTCGCTCATGGATGTGTTCCTTGTTGGATGGAGACGGCTGATCAGCCTAGCCGAAAACCGTGCATTTCGCTCGGATAAGCGAGATTGCAACCGATCCGGAGTCGTGCAGTATTGTCCAACCTCCATTGCTTGTTTTCGACGCCTTCAGGAGGTATCCGATGGCCAGTGGTTGGGCGAACGACGGGGCCGTGCACGAACAGATCGAGAGCACTGTCCAGGATGCGGTGGCGCGCGCGCGTAGCCGGTTGGGTCAGGGCGAGAGCCTGACCCATTGCGAAGCCTGCGAGGCGGCCATCCCCGAGGCGCGGCGGCAGGCCGTACCCGGCGTCCGGCTGTGTGTCGCCTGTCAGTCGGAGGCTGACCAGGAGGCGAAGAAGTTCGCCGGCTACAACCGTCGTGGCAGCAAGGACAGCCAGTTGCGCTGAGCCTTTTGAAATATTTGGTTACTCCTTCTCGGGTCAAGCGCAACGCGGCGATTTCATTGGCTGACGAGTGGTCGGCTGGCTTGTCGGTCTGCTCCTGGCGATGCGCCGCGGCGAACCTTGCCGTAGCCAGCGGGTCGTGAGTTGAGCGCCAGCATTTTTTTTGCCGGCAATCGAACCGCCCCAGGGAGCCACAGCCCGATGCCACTCGCCTCCGTTCGCTCGATGTCCGCCCGTGCCCTGCCTGCCTTGCTGCTGGCCGCCAGCCTGCCTCTGCAGGCACAGATTACGCCCCCTCAACTGGACGTCCCCTATGTGCCGACACCGGAGCCGGTGGTGGCGCGCATGCTGGAAATGGCCGACGTGCAGCCCGAGGACTACGTCATTGACCTGGGATCGGGCGACGGCCGGATCGCCATCGCCGCTGTGCGTGACTTCGACGCCCGCCAAGCGCTCGGGGTGGACCTCAATCCGGTGCGCGTCAGTGAGGCCGTGGAAAATGCCGAGCGCGCCGGGGTGACCGACCGGGTCACCTTCGAGGAAGGCGACCTGTTCGAAAAGGACATCTCCGACGCCACGGTGCTGACCATGTACCTGTTGCCCAGGGTCAACCTGCAGCTGCGTCCGGTGATTCTCGACACCCTGGAGCCTGGCACCCGGGTGGTGTCCCATGCGTTCAGCATGGATGAATGGGAGCCGGATGACACCGACGTGGTGTCCAACAGCTATATCTATCTCTGGATCGTTCCGGCCAAGGTCGACGGCGACTGGCAGATCAGTACGCCCGAGGGTGACTTCAGCGTCAGCCTGATGCAGCAGTTCCAGATGGTCGAGGGCGTAGCCGAAGGCCTCGAGCCGGGGATCGTCAAGGGTCGACTGAACGGTACCCAGATCGAGTTCACTCTTGACGACCGCCATTATGTGGGCACGGTGAACGGTGACAGCATCGAGCCGGTGTCGATGGAGGGTGCCGTGGCCAACTGGAGCGCCCGCCGGAACTGATCCCATGAATGCATCCGCCTCCCTGGGGAGGCACTCGGCCGGCCTGTCGGTACTCGACGGCGTGGCTGTGTTGGTGGGCGTCGTGGTGGGGGTTGGCATCTTCGGCTTCCCGCCGCTGGTGGCGATGCACGCGGACTCCGGCCTGGTGTACATCGGGTTGTGGCTTGCCGGCGGGCTGGTGATGCTGGTCGGAGCGCTGTGCTATGCCGAGCTTGGCTCGGCGTTTCCCGACCACGGTGGCGAGTATCACTATCTGCGCCATGCCTGGGGCGAACGGGTGGCTCTGCTGTTCGCCTGGGCGCGTGGCTCGGTGATCCAGACCGGCGCGATCGCCACCGTGGCCTTCATCTTCGGCGAGTACGCCCAGCGCTTGCTGCCGCTGGGAACTCATGGGGTGGCGCTGTGGGCGGGGCTCTCGGTGCTGGCGCTGACCGCGCTGAACATGCTCGGTACCCATGAATCCAAGCGCGCCCAGCTCGTGCTCAGCGCCCTGACGCTGCTCGCGGTGCTGTCGATGGTGGTGGCCGGGCTATTCATCGGCGGCAACGCCGAGCCCGTCGCCGCAGCGGAGCCTGTTGGCCTGGCACCTGGCCTGCTGGGCATGGGGATGGTGTTCGTGCTGCTCACCTACGGTGGCTGGAACGAGGCGGCCTACCTGTCCGGGGAGCTGCGCGATCCCGGGCGCAACATGGTACGTGTGCTGCTCATCGGCACCCTGGTGGTCACCCTGCTGTACCTGCTGGCCAACCTTGCCTTTCTGCAGATCTTCGGACTCGCCGGGCTGCGTGCTTCGGGCGCGGTGGGCGCCGACCTGATGGAAATCGTCGCCGGGCCCTGGGCCGCCGCCTTGCTCAGTCTTCTGATCTGCTTTGCAGCGCTCAGCACGCTCAATGCCACGGTGCTCACCGGTGCCCGGGTCTATTACGCCCTTGGCCGCGACGTGCCACAGTTGAGTCTGCTGGGCGCCTGGAACGAGCGCGGCGCGACGCCGGTGCGGGCCCTGCTGGTGCAGGGCGGCATCACTCTCCTGCTGGTGCTCTTCGGCGCCTTCAGCGCCAGTGGCGTGGAAGCCATGGTGGCCTATACCGCGCCGGTGTTCTGGCTGTTCATGGGCCTTACCGCCCTGTCGCTGATGCGCTTGCGCAAGCGCCATCCGCATCAGCCACGACCGTTCCGGGTGCCGCTCTATCCGCTGTTGCCGCTGCTGTTCGCCCTGAGCTGCCTGGGGCTGTTCTGGTCCAGCGCGGTGTATGCAGGCCTGGGGGCGTTGCTGGGTCTGGTAGTGCTGGCCGCTGGGCTGCCGCTGTTGCTGCTGCGACGTCCGGTGCCGGTCGCCGAGTCGGCGGACTGACGTGCGGGGCGGGAGGGGGGAGCCGCGGCGCGGCTGATGTCGGATTACGCTGCGCTAATCCGACCTACGGTGCTGCCGCTGTTGCTGCTGCGACGTCCGGTGCCGGTCGCCGAGTCGGCGGACTGACGCGCGGGGCGGGAGGGGGAGCCGCGGCGCGGCTGATGTCGGATTACGCTGCGCTAATCCGACCTACGGTGCTGCCGCTATTGCTGCTGCGACGTCCGGTGCCGGTCGCCGAGTCGGCGGACTGACGTGCGGAGCGGGAGGGGGAGCCGCGGCGCGGCTGATGTCGGATTACGCTGCGCTAATCCGACCTACGGGGGCCTGGGCGCGCGCCTTGAGGAAGGGCACAACCGATCACGCCGCGCTGCCAGGGGCCGTCAGTGGTATCTTCAGGCAGAAGCGGGTGCCCTCTTCGAGGCTGGAGCTGGCCTCCATCGAGCCGCCATGTGAGCGTGCGATTTCGTTGACGATATACAGGCCGAGGCCGAGGCCCTGTGCGGGTGCTTCGTCAGGGGCGCGCCAGTAAGGTTGGAACAGGCGTGCCAGCCGCTCGAGCGGGATCGGCGTTCCCGGGTTGCTCACCTCAAGCAGCAGCCAGTCGTCTTGCCGCCGAGCGCTGACCCTGACGCGGCCGTCCTCGGCGCCATGCAGCAGCGCGTTGGCCAGCAGGTTCGAGAGAAGCTGGGCCAGACGATCGGAATCGCAATCGATGCTGCCGAGCGGTTCGATGGCGATGTCTATCAATCGCTCGGGATAGTGCTCACGCAGCTCTGCCACCACCTCGTGGAAGGTCTTTTCCAGCGTCGGGCAGGACGCGATGCGCAGGGGGATGCCGTTGCCCAGCCGGCCACGGGCGAAATCCAGTACATCGTCCACCAGGCGGGAAGCGCGCTGGCTGGCGCTCTGGATATGTCCTGCGGCCTTCAACGCCAGCGGATCCCGGGACTTGCGCAGGAGCATCTCGGCGCTGGCGCTGATGGAAAACAAGGGGTTGCGCAGGTCATGCCCGAGCAAGGCGATGAACTGTTCGCGAAGCTCCGAGGTTTGCCGTTCGCTGGACAATGCCGTCTGGGTCGCCTGCAACTGCTCGTCGGCTTCCAGCTGCAGCGCCAGGAGCCGTGCAAAGGATTCCATCATGGCGATGATGCGCGGTTGGTCGAGCTCTGCCGGCAGCGGGTCGAGCGCGCACAGCGTACCGAAGAAGGTGCCATCGGTGCGGAAGATCGGCATCGAGATGTAGCTCTCGAAGCCGTACAGGCGCGGGGTGTGGTGGTTGCAGTAACGCTCGTCTTCGCTGACCCTGTTGATGACGATGGGCGTTCGGCTGGCATGAACCTCGTGGCACAGCGTACTGCCCACATCCAGCTCGCCACCCACCGGAAGGCCGAAATCGATGCGATCCAGTACCGCGCAGGCAGTCCAGGAGTCGTCGGTCACCCGGGCCACGGCGGCGAAGCGCAGGCCGGTGGTGTCCAACACCACTTGCAGGATGGCCGGCACGGCGCCAATCCGGCCGACGGTATCGAGATCATTGATGACGAAGCGGAGCATTCTTGCCTACCGGGCATTGAGGGCGGCCGTGCTCCGAATGGGGCGTTGCCGGGGCGAGCCGTGGTGGGTCATTCGACCCACCGAAACGGTAGCTATTAGAACAGGAAGTAGCGCTGTGCCATGGGCAGTTCGTCGGCCGGCTCGCACCAGAGCAGTTGGCCATCGGCCTTGACCTGGTAGTTCTGCGGGTCCACGTCGATGGTCGGCGTGTAGTCGTTGTGGATCAGGTCTTTCTTCTGCACGGTGCGGCAGCCCTTGACCACGCCGATCTTCTTCTTCAGCCCCAGCTGTTCCGGCACGCCGGCCTCGAACGCCGCCTGGCTGATGAAGGTGAAGCTCGACGCATGCAGGCTGCCGCCGTAGCTGCCGAACATCGGCCGGTAATGCACCGGCTGCGGTGTCGGGATCGAGGCGTTGGCGTCGCCCATCAGGCTGGCGGCGATGACCCCGCCCTTGAGGATCAGCGTCGGCTTGACGCCAAAGAAGGCCGGGCGCCAGAGCACCAGGTCCGCCCACTTGCCGACCTCGATGGAACCGACCTCGTGGCTGATGCCATGGGTGATCGCCGGATTGATGGTGTACTTGGCGATGTAGCGCTTGGCGCGGAAGTTGTCGTTGCCCGCGCCGTCGCCGGGCAGGGCGCCACGCTGGCGTTTCATCTTGTCGGCGGTCTGCCAGGTGCGGGTG
Organism: Stutzerimonas tarimensis; assembly: GCF_042648805.1. Classification (NCBI taxonomy): domain Bacteria; kingdom Pseudomonadati; phylum Pseudomonadota; class Gammaproteobacteria; order Pseudomonadales; family Pseudomonadaceae; genus Stutzerimonas; species Stutzerimonas tarimensis. The sequence continues at coordinate 812,812 of NZ_JBHRXZ010000022.1, forward strand.
ATCACCTCGCCGACGCGGCCCATGGCCTGGCTGTCGGAGCTGATCATCGAGAAGGCGCCCAGGTCATGGAGGATGTCCTCCGCGGCGATGGTTTCGCGGCGGATGCGGCTTTCGGCGAAGGCCACGTCCTCGGCGATGCTCGGGTCGAGATGGTGGCAGACCATCAGCATGTCCAGGTGCTCGTCGATGGTGTTGCGGGTGAACGGCCGGGTCGGGTTGGTGGAGCTGGGCAGCACGTTGGGGAAGCCGCAGGCCTTGATGATGTCCGGAGCATGGCCGCCGCCGGCGCCCTCGGTGTGGTAGGTGTGGATGGTGCGCCCCTTGAAGGCACCGAGGGTGGTTTCGACAAAGCCGGATTCGTTCAGCGTGTCGGTGTGGATCGCCACCTGGATGTCGTACTGGTCGGCCACGCTCAGGCAGTTGTCGATGGCCGCCGGGGTGGTGCCCCAGTCCTCGTGCAGCTTGAGGCCGATGGCGCCGGCCGCGATCTGTTCGATCAGCGGTTCGGGCAGCGAGACGTTGCCCTTGCCGGTGAAGCCGATGTTCATCGGGAAGGCTTCGGCGGCCTTGAGCATTTGCGCCATGTGCCATGGCCCCGGCGTGACGGTGGTGGCGTAGGTGCCGGTGGCCGGCCCGGTGCCGCCGCCGATCATGGTGGTGGTGCCGCTCATCAGGGCTTCTTCGATCTGCTGCGGGCAGATGAAGTGGATATGGGTATCTATCCCGCCCGCCGTCAGGATCATGCCCTCGCCAGCGATCACTTCGGTGGCGCCGCCGATGGCGATGCTCACGCCGGGCTGGATATCCGGGTTGCCGGCCTTGCCGATGGCGGCGATGCGTCCGTCCTTGAGGCCGACGTCGGCCTTGACGATGCCCCAGTGGTCGAGGATCAGCGCATTGGTGATGACTGTGTCGACCACCTCGGCGGCACACAGCTGGCTCTGGCCCATGCCGTCGCGGATGACCTTGCCCCCTCCAAACTTCACCTCGTCGCCGTAGACGGTGAAGTCCTTCTCCACCTCGATCCAGAGTTCGGTATCGGCCAGGCGCACCTTGTCGCCAACGGTGGGGCCGAACATGTCGGCGTAGGCCTGTCTGCTGACTTTCATTTCTGATCCCTCGGAGGACGAGCCGCAAGCCGCGAGCCGCGAACTAAAGCGAGGCCGTGCTCGCCTGCTCACGGAGCGCCTGGCTTTCGCCCAGGTTGAAAAAGCGTGCGTAAAAAAGCACCGGGTTGCTTTGCCCTAGCTTGCAGCTTGCTAGAGCTTTCCCATGACCCGCCCGGCAAAGCCGTACACGGTCCGTTCGCCGGCCAGTTCCACCAGTTCGACGTCGCGGCTCTGGCCTGGCTCGAAGCGTACCGCGGTGCCGGCGGGGATGTTCAGGCGCATGCCGCGAGCCTGCGTGCGGTCGAACAGCAGGGCGTCGTTGGTTTCCTGGAAGTGGTAGTGCGAGCCCACCTGGATCGGGCGGTCGCCACTGTTGGCCACCGACAGGGTCAGGGTGCGGCGGCCGACGTTGAGTTCGATGTCGCCCTCCGCGATCTGGTATTCGCCAGGAATCATGGCTGTTGCTCCGTGGGCATGGAAGTAGGTGCGGCGGGATCGCGCGGGGCGATGGTCAGTTGCATCAGGGTGATGTCCAGCCAGCGGTCGAACTTGCGGCCAACCTGGCGGAGCTGGCCTACGTGGAGGAAGCCAAGCTGTTGGTGCATGTGCACCGAGGCGCGGTTTTCGCTTTCGATGGCGCCGATCAGGGCGTGTTTGCCGGCCATACGCGCCCGCTCGATCAGCTCGTGGGTAATTGCCCGGCCAATGCCGCCGCCGCGCTGGTCTTCGCGTACGTAGACCCGGTGTTCGACGGTAAAGCGAAAGCCATCGAACGGCCGCCAGGGGCCGTAGCTAGCATAGGCCAGCACCTGATCCTCGTCGGACACCGCCACCAGCACCGGGAAATCCTGGGCCCAGAGGCCGTGCAGCCAGTCACGGCGGTTTTCCAGGTCGACAGTGTGTTCGTTGGTCACTGCGGTACTGCTCAGCACGGCTTCGTTGTAGATGGCCAGTATGCCGGGCAGATCTCCTTCCTGGGCGTCTCGTATGCGCATGACGTTTTCCTTGGTCGATCAGGCAATGGGTTGATGCACCGTCACCAGCTTGGTTCCGTCGGGGAAGGTGGCCTCGATCTGGATCTCGGGGATCATTTCGGGGACACCCTCCATCACCTGTTCCCGCTTCAGCAAGGTGGTGCCGTAGTGCATCAGGTCGGCAACCGTCTGGCCATCGCGCGCGCCCTCGAGCAGCGCGGCGGAAATGTAGGCCATGGCTTCTGGGTAATTGAGCTTCAAGCCGCGTGCCAGCCGGCGCTCGGCCACCAGTCCGGCGGTGAAGATCAGCAGTTTGTCTTTTTCTCTCGGCGTCAGGTCCATGGTGGGTCCTAGGTGTTCCAGATTCTCGGAGGGACGGCATGGCGTCCGAGCAGGGCAGGGCGGAGCAGGCGCCAGACGTCGATCAGCCAGGCGCGCGCGTGCAGCGCTTCGCTGGCCAGGCACCGCCCGAGCACCACGCCCGGCAGTTGGGTAAGATCGCTGCGCACGACCGCATGACCGCGGAGTTCACGGCACTGTTGCAATAATTCCAAATCGATATCGCCGCTGGCAATGAGTGTGGCAAACACCGGCTGGCCGGCGAGCCCGATCGGTGAGTCGAGCAATGCATCGCCGCCGACCAGGCGCTGGCGCTCATGCCAGAGCAGCACGCCATCGCGCCGGATGTCCAGGCGCGACTGGAAATGTCCACGGTCGAAACGCTCGCCACTGGCCGGCCGGCCCAGTGCGACTATGTCCCAGTAGAACAGTCGTCCATCCCCTTGGAGATCGATCCGGGTACTCAGTTCGGCCTGGGCGGCTGAATAGACGATGGTTTCCTGGGGCAGCCACTCGAGGGTGGCGCCCGGGGCGACGCTGAGGTGGATCACCTGATGGGCCGGGCTGGCGGCACGATACCACTTGGCGGCGCCAGGGCTGGTCAGTTGCGCCCAGGCGTGGGCCTCGACACGAGCGCTGATGCGCAGGCCGTCACCGCCGGCGATGCCGCCCGGGGGATGCACGAGAATGTGCTGGCAGACCTCGGGGCCTTCGGCGTAGAGGTGCTTCTGCACCCGCAGCGGGCCGCTGTGGCGGCGCAGCAGCGGGCGCGTGCCGTTTCCCGCACGACCATAGGCGAGCTCCAGCGAGGCCTGCCAGGCGGGGGTGAATAGCGGGGTGCTCAAGGGTGCGTTCATGGGCGGGAGAGTCAGGGAAAGTGGCCAGTGTAACCCCTTGCGGGTGACGCCTCCATGAACAGCCGGTGCGCGCATGGCGAGAGCGTGCGGGGCTGCCTCGAAAGGGGGCGTGGGCGCCTGCGCTGCGCTGTTACCGTGCGACATCATGTGTAACCGGAGGCGGGTGATACGGTAACGAATGCGGTACGAAATTTATGCCTGCGCGGCTTAATTCTTTTATTAACTTGTTGAAATATAAGGATTTACAAAAGATGGCACAAAGTCTGCTCTAGCTTTCTGCAGAACAACAATAACAAGTGACAAACCCTAATAAAAACAACATGAATCGGCTCTAGCATAATAAAGACAAGACAGCGGAGGCGAAGCTAACTGATTCTTTTGGAGTAGAGTTTCGGCCGGGGGCGACCCCAGCGACCAGCGTGAAAAGAACAAGACTGCACGAGCAGCATCCCGACTGGTGGGTTTCTCGGCATCCAAAAGTATCCGTTATCTCCTGGCGCCGGTTGGCGCTCCCTCCCTTGGAGGGGCAAGCAAAACAACAACAATCACGCTTGCACAGCAATATTCTCAAGGGGGCTTCGGCTCCCTTGAGTCGTTTCAGAACCTCGTGTTTTTCCTCTCGCTGTGCTTCATCTGATCCGCAGCGCCGCTTCAAGGAACGCTGGCCGGCGCGGCAAGTCATCTATAACGATGACCTTGAGGAGACGCGCAACATGAAGTTGATACCCGACAAGAACGAGCCGCAGAATCTGCATGGCTGGGAACGTGCGGCCTCGGTGGGTGGCGGTCTGATCCTGCTGGGCAAGGGGATGCGCCGCGGCGGCCTGATCGGCCTGGCGCAAATGGCCGTGGGAGGTCTGGCGCTAGTGCGTGGCATGAGCGGTCGCTGCGAGGCCAAGCGCCTGCTCGACGAGCCAAAGCACACGCAGCCTGACCCTTCGATCGAGCGCTACAGTCATATGCCGCTGGATTCGGAAGTACACAGCCCGGACTTCGAAGCGCCGGGCGTTGCCCTGCCAGACACCACCCCCATGGGGCACGAAACCCATCCTGACGAAAAGCGCCCCTGAGGCGACCCGCCAGGAATGCAAAAGGCCCGCGGATGCGGGCCTTTTGCGTGCTGTGCCTGATGGCTAGTTCGGCAGGCGGAAGGTGATGAAGCTGGCGCGGCCTTCGCGCAGAACCCGCATGGAGACCGAGCGATCGCGTGGCAGCCCTTCGGCGGCCTGGACGAAGCTCTTCGCCGAGTCCACCACTTGGTTGTTCAGATGAGTGATGACATCGCCCTGGCGCAAGCCGATGGCGGCTGCCGGACCCTGGCCAACTTCGCGGACCATGACCCCGCCGCGCAGGCCGAGGGCCTGCTTCTGCTCGGCAGAGAGCTCCCCCACGGTCACGCCCAGGCGCTTGCTGCTCAAGGCTGCGCCATTGGGCGCATCGGCGGCGGCCAGCGGGTCGCCGTCCGGCATCGCGCCGATGGCGACGTCGAGGTTGTGGCGCTTGCCATCGCGGACCACTTCCAGTCGCACCTTAGTGCCGGGTTTGCTGCTACCGACAAGGTAGGGCAGGTCGCCGGACATCACCACGGCCTGGCCATTGACCGACAGGATGACGTCGCCGACCCGCAGACCGCCTTTTTCTGCCGGGCCACCAGCGACCACCTGGGCGATCAGGGCTCCGGCCGGACGCTCGAGTCCGAAGGATTCGGCGAGGTCACGGTTCACGTCCTGGATCACCACGCCCAGCCAGCCGCGGCTGACCCGGCCGGTTTCACGCAGTTGGTCGGCCACGTTCATCGCCACGCTGATGGGGATGGCGAAGGACACGCCCATGAAGCCGCCCGAGCGGGTGTAGATCTGTGAGTTGATGCCGATCACCTGGCCGTCGAGATTGAACAGGGGCCCGCCGGAGTTGCCGGGGTTGATCGCCACGTCGGTCTGGATGAAGGGTACGTAGCCGTCGCTCGGCAGGTTGCGCCCCGTGGCGCTGACGATGCCAGCGGTCACGGTGTGGTCGAAGCCGAACGGCGAGCCGATGGCTACCACCCACTCACCGGCGCGCAGCCTGTTCGAGTCACCGAGCTGCACGGTGGGCAGTGCCTTGCCGTCCACCTTCAGCAGGGCGACGTCGGTGCGCGGGTCGGCGCCGACCAGGGTGGCCTGCATCTCGCTGCGATCGGGCAGGCGCACGACGATCTCGTCGGCATCGGCAATCACATGGTGGTTGGTCAGCACGTAGCCGTCGTCGGAAATGATGAAGCCCGAGCCCAGCGACTGGGCGGGACGTTGCTGGCCACGGCCGGGAGCGCCCGGGATGCCCCGCTCGAAGAACTCGCGAAAGCCCGGCGGCAGGCCGTGAAGGTCGGGCATCTGTGCGCCCGCGCCTTGGGTGGGGCGGTTCTGCTTGGTGCTGATGTTCACCACCGCGGGCGAGGCCTGCTCCACCAGGGAGGTGAAATCCGGTAGCGCGGCATGCGCCACGGCGGCCTGAGCGAGCAGCACGAAGGCTGCCGTGATGCTCAGCAAGGGGTTGCGAAGAGACATGATGGCTTGGCTACTCCGATTGTCGAACATTCTGCTCTGACCCCACCGTTGGCGAGGTCAGAGCAACCAGTGTGCACTGTACAACGGCTTAATGTCAGGCTCGGTCACGCAATGGTAAAGGATCTGTAAGCACAGATTGGAGCGGAACGGCGTGCGGCCCCTGCTGCCCAACGGCCAATCAGCCGCCCGCCAGGAGGGTTCTGTTGAAGATTGGCCATCTCGTCACGCTGTGGCGCTCGTTCTCCGGGATCGGACTGCTGCTGGGGACCCTGTTCTTTGCCGCTGCACTGACCCCGACGCTGATTCCGCGCAGCCCTGTCACCCAGGGCATCCTCTCGGGCTGTGCGTTCGCTGCCGGCTACGGCATCGGCGTGTTCTGGCGCTGGCTGTGGCGGTACATGGAGCTGCGCGAGCCGCCTGACGACTGGCGGGACGCAGTGAACCTGGGCATCGCGCTGCTCTGTGTGGTGCTGACGATCATCTTCCTGCGTCAGGCGGTCGACTGGCAGAACTCGATCCGCTCGCTGATGGGCCTGGAGCCGGTGATGACCGGGCACCCGCTGCAGGTCTGCCTGATCGCGGCGCTGACCTTCCTGGCCTTGCTGGCGTTGGCTCGCCTGTGGCGGGCGGTCTACCGCTTCGTCGCGCGAAGAGTGCGGCGCTTCATGCCACGGCGGGTGGCCAACGTGGTCGGGGTGGCGGTGGCGGTGGCGCTGTTCTGGGCTGTCACCAACGATGTGCTGCTGCGCCTGGCGTTGCGCGGGCTGGATGCCACCTTTGCCCAGTACGACGCGCTGATCGACCCGCAGGCGGCACAGCCGGCTTCGCCGCTGAAGGGCGGCAGTCCGGCTTCGCGGCTGAGCTGGGAGGAGCTTGGCCGGGCGGGCCGCGAGTTCATCATCTCGGGCCCGTCGGCTGACGACATCGCCGCGGTGTCGGGCCGCGAGGCGCTGGAGCCGATCCGGATCTACGTTGGCTTGCGCGCCGCCGAGACGCCGGAACAGCGTGCCGAGCTGGCGCTGGAGGAGCTGATCCGCACCGGCGCCTTCAGACGCTCGCTGTTGGTGATCGCCACCCCGACGGGCACCGGCTGGGTCGATCCTTCGGCGATGGACGCGGTCGAGTACCTGCATGGCGGCGATATCGCCACGGTGGCGATGCAGTATTCCTACCTCAACAGTCCGCTGTCGTTGCTGGTGGAGGCCGAGTACGGCACCGACTCGGCGCGCGCGCTGTTCTCGCGGATCTACGGGCACTGGTCGAGCCTGCCAAAAGCGCAGCGGCCGAGGCTCTACTTGCACGGCCTGAGCCTGGGTGCCATGCATTCGGAGCGCTCCACCTCGCTCTACGAGATGATCGGCGACCCCATCGACGGCGCACTGTGGAGCGGCCCGCCCTACGAAAGCCGGACCTGGCGGGCCATCACCGAGGCGCGCAACCCGGGCACGCCGGCCTGGCTACCGGAATTTCGCGATGGCTCGCTGGTGCGCTTCATGAACCAGGACGGATTTCCCGCTGAAGCCGATGCGCCCTGGGGGCCGATGCGCATCGTCTTCCTGCAATACGCCAGCGATCCGGTGACCTTCTTCAGTTATCGTTACCTCTATCGACGCCCTGACTGGATGGCCGAGCCGCGTGGCCCGGACGTCTCGCCGCAACTGCGCTGGTTTCCGGTGGTGACCATGCTGCAGCTGGCGCTCGACATGGCGGTCAACTCGCCGGCGCCCATGGGACATGGCCATGTCTATGCCCCGGCGCATTACCTCAACGGCTGGGTCGCTGTCAGCGACGCGCCCGGCTGGTCGCCCGAGGGTCTGGAGCGGCTCCGGCAGCACCTGACCCGGGAAGTGGAACGGGCGGCCGAGGCCGAAGGCCATGAGGCGGCATATCAGAATCGTGGCGGTTGAGGTCTCGCCGTCCCCAGGAGAGCACATGATTCCAGGCATCGACCTGCCCATCATCCAGGCGCCCATGGTGGGCGTTTCCACCCCACGGCTGGCCGCCGCGGTGTCCAACAGCGGCGGCCTTGGCTCCATTGGCCTGGGCGCCAGTACGCCAGAACAGGCCAGGGCGATGATCGTCGAGACGCGAGCGCTGACCAGTCGGCCGTTCAACGTCAATCTGTTCTGCCATCGCCCTGCCGTGGCGGACGCCTCCCGCGAGGCTGACTGGTGCCGGCATCTGGCGCCGTTGTTCGCCGAGTTCGATACCCGCCCGCCCACCGTCCTCCGCGAGATCTACCGGAGCTTTCTCGCCGACCCGGCGATGCTCGAATTGCTGCTGAGCGAGCGCCCCGCGGTGGTCAGCTTTCATTTCGGCCTGCCGGAGCCGAGCTGGATCGCGCGCTTGAAAGGCGCCGGGATTCGGCTCATGGCCACCGCCACCACCCTCGATGAAGCACGCCAGATCGAAGCGGCCGGGATCGATATCATCATCGCCCAGGGAGCCGAGGCCGGCGGCCATCGAGGCGTGTTCGACCCTGAGCGGGGCGATGCGTTGATCGGCACTCTGGCGCTGACCCGGTTGCTGGCGACCCAGGTTCGGCTGCCTGTGGTCGCCGCCGGCGGCATCATGGACGGGCGTGGAATACGGGCAGCGATGGAGCTGGGTGCTCAAGGCGTGCAATTGGGCACGGCCTTCATCCTGTGTCCGGAATCGGCCGCGAACGCCAGTTACCGTGAGGCGCTGGGTAGCGAGCGGGCGCAGCGGACGGCCATTACCTCGGCGATTTCCGGGCGACCGGCGAGGGGGCTGGTCAACCGGTTGTTCAGCGACGTGGGCATCGCGAGTGCGCCAGTCGTGCCGGACTACCCCATCAGCTACGATGCGGCCAAGGCACTGCACGCGGCGGCCTCGGCCAAGGGGTGCGACGATTTCGCGGTGCAGTGGGCGGGGCAGGGCGCGCCACTGGCCCGCGCGCTGCCGGCGGCGGAACTGGTGGCGGCCCTGGCGAGGGAGATGAAGGGCTGAGGCCCGGCCTGCGCGCCGGGCACGGCTGGCGTCAGCCTTTGTGATGGCTCGGCGCGCGCTTGTACACCGAGGTGTCGAGTCCTTCGAAGCGGGCCTTGAGTTGTAGCGCCAGATACAGCGAGTAGTGCCGCGACTGGTGCAGGTTGCCGCCGTGGAACCAGAGGTTGTCCTGCTGGGTGGGCTTCCACATGTTGCGCAGCTCGCCCTCGTATGGGCCCGGGTCCTTGGTGGTGCCCGAGCCCAGCCCCCAGCAGCGACCCACCTTGTCCGCGACCTCCTGGGAAATCAGCTTCGCGGCCCAGCCGTTCATCGAACCGTAGCCGGTGGCATAGACGATCAGGTCCGCCGGCAGGCGGCTGCCGTCAGAGAGCACCACGGCATCCGCTTCGATGTGGTCGACGTTCAGCCCCGGGCCGCTCTTGAGCCTGATGGTGCCGTTGGCGATCAGCTCGGAAGCGCCCACGTCGATGTAGTAGCCCGAACCACGGCGCACATATTTAAGGAACAGCCCGGACTCGTCGTCACCGAAGTCGAGCATGAAGCCGGCCGCCGTCAGGCGGTCGTAGAAGTCCTTGTCGCGCGCCTTCACCTGCTCGAATGCCTGGCGGTGGAATTCGGGCAGCACCTTGTAGGGAATCGAGGCGAACAGCATGTCGGCCTTGTCGGTGGTGATGCCGTTTTCCAGCGCCTGTTCGGAATACAGGGGGCCGAAGACGATGTCCATCAGCGAGTCGGAGCGGACGATATGGGTGCTGGAGCGTTGCACCATGGTCACCTCCACACCGTTCTCCACCAGGTCGGCGCAGATGTCGTGGGCCGAGTTGTTGGCGCCGATCACCACCGCCCGCTTGCCGCGCCAGGCATCGCCGCCGGGGTGCTTGCTGGAGTGGTGCTGCTGGCCGGCAAAGCTTTCAGCACCCGGATACTGCGGTACGTTGGGCACTCCGGACATGCCGGTGGCAAGGATCAGCTGGGTGGGTCTCAGGGTCATCGGCTTGCCGTCGCGTAGCACCTCCACGGTCCAGCGGCCTTCGGTCTCGTCATAGGCGGCTTTCACGCACTCGGTCCTGGCCCAGTAGTTCAGCTCCATCACCTTGGCGTACATCTCCAGCCAGTCGCCGATCTGGTCCTTCGGGGTAAAGACCGGCCAGTGATCGGGGAAGGGCAGGTAGGGCATGTGGTCGTACCAGACCGGGTCATGCAGGCACAGCGACTTGTAGCGGCCGCGCCACTGGTCGCCTGGGCGCTCGGCCTTATCGACGATCAGCGTGGGCACGCCCAGGCGCTTGAGCCGCGCGCCGAGGCCAAGCCCGCCCTGGCCGCCACCGATGACCAGGCAGTAGGGCTGCTCGGTGATGCCGAGGCTGGCCTTTTCATCGCGGCGCCTCTCCAGCCAGTTGCGCTTGTCGGCCAGGCCGTGTCCGTGCTGGGCACCCAGCGGCCGACGCCGGCCGAGGGGTTCTTCATGACCCTTGAGCTCGCGCATGGTGGTCAGCAGGGTCCAGCACAGGCCGTCCTTCAGGCGCACGTAACCCTTGCCGCGAGCGATCTCGGTTTCCAGGCTGATCCAGCCTTCGAGCACGCCATCGGCCAGAGCCGCGTCGCCTTCGACTTGCCAGTGGTCCGGGCGGGTCTGTTCCAGCCGGGTTTCCAGCATGTCACGCACGGCGCCCTTGCCTTCGAGGGTGATCAGGTTCCAGGAGAACAACACCAGGTCACGCCAGTGGCAATCATCGGCGAAGAGTTCGAGGGCGCCGTCGATGTCGCGTTGGGCGAGTCGCTGGGACAGGTTTTCAACCCAGGCGGCGAGCTGGGCAGTGGGAGACTGGGCCTGGAGGGGATCGACTTGGATGTTCATCGGCATTCTCTTGTTGTTGTGAGGGTGCTTGCAGCAGAGCAAAGGCGGGGCCAGAACGCGCAAAGCCGCGCTGCGCCTGGGATGAGCGTTGTCGAAGGGGTTTTCGCTGGGCGCCGCCTGTATCACCGGTGGGGCAGGGGACGTGACACGCTGTACCGCTTTCGGTACAGCGCTCAACACCTAAACTCCGCTTTTTTCGGCTGTTTTTGCGGGGCCGCCATCGGCCTTGTCTTGCCTGCCTCGCCTACGTTTTTCAACGGCCTGCTAAGCTGTTTCCTGCACCCACGCTGTCCTGCGCGCGGAGAACAACAAGAAGATGATGTCCCAGTGGATTACCCGGCACGCCCATCGGGTCCTAAGCTTTGCCGAAGGCCAGCCTTCCGCTCCGGCCGATCCGGCCATTGCCCGCTCCTGGCAGCGCTGCCTGGAGCGTCATCGGCTCGATCCAGGCGGCCGGACCGCGCCCTGCGTGATCGAGCGGCCGCGCCTGGAAGAACACCGCGAGCCCCTGCACGAACTGATCAACGTCGCCCGCTGGCAGATGACCAGCCTGCATCAGCAATTGGGCGGTGCCGGTCATGCCGTTCTGCTCACCGACACCGAGGGGGTGGTGATCGACAGTGTCTCGCACGACTCGGAGCGGCCGGCTTTCGAGCGCGCCGGGCTCTGGCTCGGCGCGGTGTGGAACGAAGCCGTCGAAGGCACCAACGGCGTCGGCACCTGCCTGGTGGAGCGCCAGCCCCTGACCATCCGCCGCGACGAGCATTTCCGCGGCCGGCATACGCGGCTGACCTGCTCGGCGATTCCCTTGTTCGATCCGTCCGGCGGTCTGCAGGCGGTGCTGAACGTGTCCAGCGCCCGCGAGGAGCTGTCGCGGCAGAACACCTTCCACGCCATGGCGCTGGCTACCCTGTCGGCCAAACTGATCGAGAGTTGCCTGTTTCTGCGTCATTGTGAAGACAGTTACCTGCTGCGCTTCCATGCCCGGGCCGAATACATCGGGCTGCTCAGCGAAGGCCTGCTGGCCTTCGATGGCGGTGGCCGGATCAGCGCCGTGAACGAGGCCGCGGTGAACCTGCTCGGCTTGCGGCGCGAGGCGTTGCTGGGGCGCTCAATCGAAAGCGTGCTGGCCCTGCGCCTGGAGGCATTGCTCGAACGCGCCCGCCCGCAGCCCGGCGCTTGCTGGCCGCTGCATACCCAGGACGGGCAATTGCTGCACGGCCAATTGCGTGGAGTCCGCGTGCGTACGGTGGCCGCCTCGCCGGTTGCCCAACCCCCCGCGGTCGACGGCATGTGCCTGGCCGATCCCGGTATGCAGGCCGGTTTCGCCCGGGCCCTCAGGGTTCTCGAACGCGATGTGCCGGTACTGCTGCATGGCGAGACCGGCACCGGCAAGGAGGCAGTCGCTCGTGCGCTTCATCGCGCCAGTTCGCGTGCCGGGCAACCTTTCGTCGCGCTCAACTGCGCGGCGATTCCGGAGGCCCTGATCGAGAGCGAGCTGTTCGGCTATCGCGGCGGTAGCTTCACCGGTGCGCGCCGGGAGGGCATGGCCGGCAAGCTGCAGCAGGCCAATGGCGGGGTGCTTTTTCTCGACGAGATCGGCGACATGCCGTTGGCTTTGCAGACCCGGCTGCTGCGGGTACTGGAGGAGCGGCAGGTGGTGCCGCTGGGGGGCGATGCGCCACAACCCCTGGATGTGCGGCTGATCAGCGCCAGTCACCGCGACCTGCAGACCATGGTGGCCAGCGGCGAATTTCGCGAGGACCTGTTCTACCGCCTCAACGGCCTGCATGTCAGGCTGCCGCCGCTGCGCGAGCGGAGCGACCGCGGCGAGCTGATCGACTACCTGCTGCAAAAAGAAGCCGCTGGCCAGCCCGTGGTGCTGGAACCGGCGGCTCGCGAGGCGCTGCTGGCGCATTCCTGGCCGGGCAATGTGCGCCAGTTGCGCAACGTCCTGCGCACCCTGGTGGCCCTGTCCGAGAGCGACCGGATCGACCTGCACGCCTTGCATGAAGTTCTCCCCGTCCAGACGCTGCCCGCCGCCGAAGCCCGCCCGCTGGCGCTCGCCGAGCGCGAGGCACTGCTGACGGCGCTGGAAACTCGTCACTGGCAGATGAGCCGGGTCGCCGAGGATCTTGGCATCAGCCGAAACACGCTTTACCGCAAGCTGCGCAGGAACGGATTGAAGCGTCCCTGAGCGACGAAGTGGCTCGCCGACCTGTAGGAGCGAGCTTGCTCGCGAACCAACCGTAGCGACCGCACCCATCGCGCCGTGGCGGGCCTTGCTTTCGCGAGCAAGCTCGCTGCTACGAAAAGCCGGTGCCTGCGCCATGCACCCGCGTTCGGTCCATACGAACTGTAGGAGCGAGCTTGCTCGCGAAGCAATCGCAGCGACCCACCCATCGCGCCGTGGCGGGCCCTGCTTTCGCGAGCAAGCTCGCTCCTACGAAAAGCCGGCGCCTGCGCCATGCACCCGCGTTCGGCCCACGCGAACTGTAGGAGCGAGCTTGCTCGCGAACCAACCGTAGCGACCGCACCCATCGCGCCGTGGCGGGCTCTGCTTTTTCGCGAGCAAGCTCGCTGCTACGAAAAGCCGGTGCCTGCGCCATGCACCCGCGTTCGGTCCATACGAACTGTAGGAGCGAGCTTGCTCGCGAAGCAATCGCAGCGACCCACCCATCGCGCCGTGGCGGGCCCTGCTTTCGCGAGCAAGCTCGCTGCTACGAAAAGCCGGTGCCTGCGCCATGCACCCGCGTTCGGTCCATACGAACTGTAGGAGCGAGCTTGCTCGCGAAGCAATCGCAGCGACCCACCCATCGCGCCGTGGCGGGCCCTGCTTTCGCGAGCAAGCTCGCTGCTACGAAAAGCCGGTGCCTGCACCACGCGCCCGCGTTCGGCCCACTCGCTCCTACGAAAGGCGGGTGCTAGGCCGTGCACCTGTTCGGGCGTTTCGTCTTCAGATTGCACCGAAAGAAGGCGGTCGCTTCTTTGGTGCACTGCTTTGGTTCGTCGTAGCGGCGCCTGGCGGGCTCGTTTGCGGCGTCGGGCGGTCAGTCCGTCGTCATCAAAAAACTACTCAAGTGCCTGAAATGCGGGCGTTTTAACGTCCGATTAAGGCCCGCGTCAGCCGCGCGCTGCCAAGCCTGGCACGACCCCTGCTAACACCTTTGCATTCCCGCCAGGCTGGGTTGGTCGTTCCTGATCAGCACGGCACCCGCGCGGCGAAGGGCTAGGTGGCCGGTGACCCCGCCCCTACAACTGGATATCAGGCAAAGACGCCTGGAGCTTTCGACAGCTCCAGGCGTTTTTTTTTGCGTTTTTTTTTGGGCCCGGCAGCGGCTACGACTGAGGAAAGGCTATGAATTCTCTCGTCACTCCGATCAAGCGCGAGACGCTTGTCATCATCGGCAACGGCATGGTCGGCCATAACTGTGTCGAGCAGCTGGTGGAGCAGGGCGCCCTGGCCCGCTACCAGGTGCATGTCTATGGCGAGGAGCGCCAGCGCGCCTATGACCGCGTGCACCTGTCCGAATACTTCGGCGGGCGCGATGCCGAGTCGCTGGCCATGTGCGAAGCCCATTACTACAACGCCAACGGGGTGCAGCTGCACCTGGGCGTGCCGGTGCTTGAGATCGATCGGGCGGCGAAGGAAATCGTCACCGCCGATGGCCGCCAGCCCTATGACAGGCTGATCCTCGCCACCGGCTCCTATCCCTTCGTGCCGCCGATTCCGGGCGCCGAAGGCAACTCGCGGCTGGTCTACCGCACCCTCGACGACCTCGACGGCATCCGCGCCGCCGCCTCCGGCGCCCGCCGTGGTGTGGTGGTGGGCGGAGGCCTGCTCGGTCTGGAAGCGGCCAATGCGCTCAAGAGTCTTGGTCTCGAAGCCCACGTGGTGGAGTTCGCCCCGCGGCTGATGCCGGTGCAGCTGGACGAGGAAGGCGGCGCCGCGCTGAAGGCACGCATCGAGGCGCTGGGCGTGGGGGTGCACCTGTCCCGCGCGACCCAGGAAATCATCGTCGGCGAGGAATACGCCTATCGCATGTGCTTCCAGGACGGCGATTACCTGGAAACCGACCTCGTGCTCTTTTCCGCCGGCATCCGCCCGCAGGACGCCCTGGGCCGCAGCGCCGCGCTGGACATCGCGCCGCGTGGCGGCGTGGTGGTGGACAGTAACTGCTGCACCTCGGACCCGGCGATCTTCGCCATCGGCGAATGCGCCAGCTGGAACGGCAGTGTCTTTGGCCTGGTGGCGCCCGGTTACAGCATGGCGCGCGCCGTCGCCGCCCAGCTGGCAGGCGCCGAGCACGCGCCCTTCACCGGGGCGGACATGTCCACCAAGCTCAAGCTGCTGGGCGTGGACGTCGGCTCCATCGGCGATGCCCAGGGCGCCACGCCGGGCGCCAAGAGCTATCGCTTCATCGACGAGGCGACCGCCAGCTACCGGCGCCTGGTGGTCTCGCCCGACGGCAAGAACGTGATCGGCGCGGTGCTGGTGGGCGACAACAGCTACTACGACACCCTGCTGCAATACGCGCAGAACGGCATCAAGCTGCCGAATGAGCCGGCCTCGCTGATCCTGCCGGCCGGCGAGGGCGCTCCGGCGCTGGGTGCCGACGCGCTGCCGGACACCGCCACCCTCTGCTCCTGCCACAACGTCACCAAGGGCGCGGTGTGCTGCCAGGTCGAGGCAGGCATCACCGACCTGGGCGAACTGAAGGCCGCGACCAAGGCCGCCACTGGCTGCGGCGGCTGCGCGGCGCTGGTCAAGCAGGTGTTCGAACACGAGCTGAGCGCCCGGGGCGTCGAGGTGGACAAGAGCCTCTGCGAACACTTCGCCTACACCCGCCAGGAGCTCTACGGCATGGTGCGCGTCGAGGGTATCCGCAGCTTCGATGAACTGCTGGCGAAGCACGGCCGCGGGCATGTCGGCTGCGACATCTGCAAGCCGGCGGTGGGTTCGATCCTCGCCTCCTGCTGGAACCAGCCGATCACCGATCCGCTGTTGATTCCGCTGCAGGACACCAACGACACCTTCATGGCCAACATGCAGAAGAACGGCACCTATTCGATCGTGCCGCGCATCGCCGGTGGCGAAATCACCCCGGACAAGCTCATCGCCCTGGGCGCCGTGGCGAAGAAATACGACCTCTACACCAAGATCACCGGCGGCCAGCGCATCGACCTGTTCGGTGCCCAGCTGCACGAACTCCCGGACATCTGGGGCGAGCTGATCGCCGCCGGCTTCGAGACCGGCCACGCCTACGGCAAGAGCCTGCGCACGGTGAAGTCCTGCGTCGGCAGCACCTGGTGCCGCTACGGCGTGCAGGACAGCGTCGGCATGGCGCTGGATCTGGAGAACCGCTACAAGGGCCTGCGCGCGCCGCACAAGATCAAGTTCGGCGTCTCCGGCTGCACCCGCGAATGCGCCGAGGCGCAGAGCAAGGACATCGGCGTGATCGCCACCGAGAACGGCTGGAACCTCTACGTCTCGGGCAACGGCGGGATGCGTCCGCGTCATGCCGAGCTGTTCGCCACCGACCTCGATGAGGCGACCCTGGTCCGCTACATCGACCGCTTCCTGATGTTCTACATCCGCACCGCCGACAAGCTGCAGCGCACCTCGGTGTGGCGCGAGTCCCTCGAAGGCGGCCTGGATTACCTCAAGGCCGTGATCATCGAGGACAGCCTCGGTCTGGCCGCCGAGCTCGAAGCGCAGATGCAGCAGGTGGTCGACGCCTACGAATGCGAATGGGCCAACGCCCTGAGCGACCCGGAAAAGCTCAAGCGCTTCCGCACCTTCGTCAACGACGAGCGCGGCGATCCCGATGTGCACTTCGTCAAGGAGCGCGGCCAGCGTCGCCCGGCCACGGCATCCGAACTTCACCTGATTCCCGTTACCGAGGAGGCCCTCTGATGAGCCAGTCCAACGCCCTGCGCGCCGAAGCCCGTTCCATCCAATGGCGCGCCCTGTGCCGCCGCCAGGACCTGGTCGCCAACTCCGGTGTGGTCGCCTGGCTCGAAGGCGAGCAGGTGGCGCTGTTTTACCTGGGAGGCGAGGCGGGCGAGCAGGTCTTCGCCATCGCCAACAAGGACCCGAAATCCGGTGCCAACGTCATCGGGCGCGGCATCATCGGCCAGCTCAAGGGCGACCTCGTCATCGCCTCGCCGCTCTACAAACAGCATTACCGGCTCAAGGACGGCAGCTGCCTGGAGTACCCCGAGCAGCAATTGAAGGTCTGGCCGGTGCGCCTGCAGGGTGATGCAGTGGAGGTGGGCCTGGCCTGAGCCCGGTTCGACGCGCCTCTTCGGTGGCGGCTGAAGCCCAGCCTACCGGATGCTGTGAGCCAACCGCGCTGCGAGCTCTTACTGCCCTCGCTTTTTGAAACGTTCTGCTCCGGAACGTCGGTGCTTGCCTGTTGGGTGGCGCAGTCGAGGAGTCTGCCGAGAGTGTTATCCGCCATCTGGTGCGTTTGGGCGCACCAGGGGAAAGTCGGGAGGAACAAAGTCGGGAGAAGTCGGGAGGGACAGCCCCCGATTTCCTCTCAAGCCCAAGCCGCTCGACGCCACCCAGCATTTCGCGCGGCGCCCAGATCATTACAATTCTGTCAGTTTGGCTAACAGAAGAAACCTTGCTCTTGAGACATGGGTCGACTGCATAGCCTGCTTCAGGGCATAGCTGTAAGCCTCCTCATCGCAGGCTATTCGAATCCACAGAGGAGAAGATCCATGAATCAAGATTTCCAGTCGTGTATGGAGGCATGTAGCAACTGCGCTGTTATTTGCGACATGTGTTCTTCTGCCTGCTTAAAAGAAGACGACGTTAAGATGATGGCTCGCTGTATCGAGCTAGACATAGATTGCGCACAAATTTGCCGTATGGCGGCTGCATTCATGGCTCGGGGCAGCGATCATGCTGCAGAATTGTGCCGGGTTTGTGCCCAGGTGTGCCGTGCCTGTGGCGAAGAATGCAAAAAACACAGTGCCGATCACTGCCAGCGTTGTGCCGAAGCTTGCCTCGCCTGTGCGGAGCAATGCGAGAAAATGGCTGCCTGAGTAGTATGGGCGGCCCGTTGACGCGGGGCGGCCGTCTCGACGTGCGCTATTCGGCGCTATTCGGGGACAGACCCCGATTTTTCCCCGATTTTTCCCCGCGATTTTTCCGCAGGTGCCGTCAGCGGTTCAATTCTGCTGGGACGATCTGGATGAGATTGCCACAGGTGTCGTCGAAGATGGCAACGGTAGCCGCCCCCACGGCGGCCGGCGGCCCGGTGAAACGGACGCCGGCCGCGCAAAGCCGGTCGTACTCCGCCTGCAGGTCGTCGACCGCGAAGAAGGTGAAAGGAATGCCGTCCTGCTTGATCGCCGATTTGAACGGCTTGGCCGCGGAGTGGGCATCGGGCTCCAGCAGCAGCTCGATCCCGTTGGGATTACCGGGCGACGTGAGGGTGAGCCAGCGGTGCTCGCCCATGGGGATGTCGTGCTTGAGCTCGAAACCGAGCACGTCCCGGTAGAAGGCCAAGGCCTTCGCCTGCTCGTCGACGAGCACACTGGTTACCGCGATCTTCATGGCCTTTCCTCCATGCGGACTGGAATCCCGTCGTAACCATAGTCTTCCCTGACGCAGCGCCTCAGGAGCGTCTGGTGGAAGGCAGCAGAATCGTCAGGATGCCGAGCAACGGCAGGTAGGAACACAGCTTATACATGTACTCGATGCCATGGATATCCGCCAGGTGCCCGAGCGCGGCGCCGATACCGCCGAAGCCGAACATCAGGCCGAAGAAGACACCGGCGATCATGCCGACATAGTTGGATGTAGCGCTTTGACTCACGTTCGATCATCATCGCTCTAAGCCGGGCCATGAAGCCCGGCAACTAATAAGAAAGGCTTTGATGAGGCGCATGAGCCATAACCATGCAGAACATGTTTCTGAGCGGTAGGAGCCAGATTTTCACGCGGGCGGATCCCTATGAGGTATCCGACTACGTGAACGCTCACGTGGGCTCTCACTCCATCCAACTCCCCTCCCACGGCCGCCCTCAGGCCAGCCTGGAACATCGCAAATTCGCGAGCATGGACTTGTGCCAGCTGAGTTATGGCGGCCGTGTGACGGTCGCCACCACGTCGCTGGATACGATCTACCATCTGCAGATCCTACTGACAGGGCACTGCCAGTGGAGAGGACGCGAAGGCGAGCACCACTTCGTTCCTGGGGAGTTGATGATCATCAATCCGGACGAGCCCGTGGTGCTGACGTACTCGGACGACTGCAAGAAACTAATCATCAAGATGCCGGTGGGGCTGCTCGACAGCAGTTGCCAAGAGAATCACTTGCTGCGACCGGAAGCGGGCATCCGTTTTGCCAGAACCCGCCATAGCCTGCCGGTGCTCGGAGGGTTGGACAGCCTCATTCAGCTACTGTGTGCGGAGGCGGAAAATTCTGCGTTTCCGCCACAGGTCCAAGACTATTACGCAAAGATTCTTTCCAGCAAGCTGCTCAGCCTGCTTCCCCATAATGGTCTAGTGGTGCCGCCGCAGGATCAAAAGTCATCCTTCGACGCGCTGTTGGCCCATATCGAGCAGCACCTGACGCAAGACTTTACTGTCGGACAGATGGCGCGGCTGGCAGGAGTAAGCGAGCGTTCCCTATACGGCCTGTTCGAGCGGTTCACCGCCACTTCTCCGCTGCATTATGTGCGGAGTCGTAAGCTTCACCGTGTTCACTTGCTATTGAGTGATCCGGGCAGCCCTGTTCGCAATGTCACCGAGGTGGCGCTGGACTACGGCTTCCTTAATCCGGGCCGCTTCGCTCAGTCCTACAAGCAGCTGTTCGGCGAATTGCCTTCCCAAACTTACCAACGCTACCGCAGCCCCTTGCAGTAATCGGCTCTTGAATTGCAGCCATCGGCTGTTGGCTATGGCTGACCTTCCATACGCTGGACCCGCCTGTACAAAAATAAGGAGGGTTCATCCCCATGAACAATCAGAGCGATCCCGCCCGCCTGAGTCGTCGCATTGCCGAAGCCGTTGAGGAAGACCCGGTAAGTGGCGCCTTCCGCTGCCGTCGCGACATATTCACCGATCAGGAATTATTCGATCTGGAGCTCAAGCACCTCTTTGAGGGCAACTGGGTTTTCCTTGCCCATGAAAGCCAGATTCCCGAGGTCAACGACTATTTCACCACGACCCTGGGCCGACAGCCTATCGTCATCACGCGTGACAAGCATGGCCATTTGCACGGGATGATCAATGCCTGCGCACACCGCGGTGCTACTCTGTGTCGTCGCAAATACGGCAACAAGCCCGCTTTCACCTGTCCGTTCCACGGCTGGAGCTTCAGTAACTCGGGCAAGCTGCTCAAGGTCAAGGATGCCAAGACCGGTGGATATCCGGAGTCGTTCGACTGCGACGGCTCCCACGACCTGAAGCAGCTTCCGCACTTCGAGAGCTATCGCGGATTCCTCTTTGGCAGCCTAAATGCAGACGTACTGCCACTGACCGAATTTCTGGGCGAAAGCAGGTTGATCATCGACCAGATCGTCGACCAGGCCCCGGAAGGCATTGAAGTGCTGCGTGGCAGTTCGTCTTATGTCTATGACGGCAACTGGAAGCTACAGACCGAAAACGGCGCTGATGGCTACCACGTGAGCACGGTGCACTGGAACTACGTGGCCACCATGGGCCGCCGGAACTACGACGATGGCGGCGTGAAGACCGTTGATGCCAATGGCTGGTCGAAAAGCGTGGGAGGCTCCTACTCCTTCGAGAATGGGCACCTCCTGCTCTGGACCCGCCTGATCAACCCGGAGGTGCGCCCCATCTACGCTCACCGTGCCGCCCTGGTCGCAAAGTTTGGGGAGGTTCGTGCCGATGCCATCGTCAACCAGACACGCAACCTGTGCATCTACCCCAACCTCTATCTGATGGACCAGGTCTCCACGCAGATCCGCGTGGTCCGGCCACTCTCCGTCGACAAGACAGAAGTCACCATCTACTGCTTCGCACCGAAAGGTGAGGATGAACAGACCCGGACGATCCGCATTCGCCAGTACGAAGACTTCTTCAACGTGAGCGGTATGGGTACGCCTGACGACCTGGAGGAGTTCCGCGCAAGCCAGGAAGGCTTCCATGGATTGGCCGCCGAGTGGAACGATCTCAGCCGTGGCGCAACCCGCTGGGTGGAAGGTCCTGACGACAACGCCCGGGCACTGGGCCTGCGCCCGTTGCTCAGCGGCGTCAAGACCGAGGACGAGGGTCTGTTCGTACGCCAGCACGCTTACTGGGCGGAGGCATTACTTGAAGGGTTGAACAAGGATCGCGCCGCTCTGATTGCTTGCGACCGCGGGGAGATTCAAGCATGAACCGTGACATCGCCGAGATCGCAGCGTTTGTTTACTACGAGGCACGTCTGCTGGACGAACGGAAGTGGGATGAGTGGCTGGAGTGCTATGCGTCTCAGGTCGAGTTCTGGCTGCCCTGCTGGGATGACAATGACCAACTTGTGGACGACCCGAGGAAGTGCATTTCCCTGATGTACTACAGCAATCGAGGCGGTCTGGAAGATCGGGTGTTTCGCATTAAGACCGAGCGCTCCGGCGCCAGTACTCCGGAACCCAGGACTACGCACAACATCAGCAACGTGGAAATCCTCAAGCAGGATGAGCATCAAGTCGAGGTCCGCTTCAACTGGCATACCTTGTTCTACCGCTACAAGAAGGTCGGGCAGTACTTCGGTAGTGCGTTCTACACCTTGGACATGCGCGGCGAAGGTCCGCTGATTACCCGGAAGAAGGTCGTGCTCAACAACGACTGCATCCACCAGGTTCTCGATATCTATCACGTCTGAGGTAACCAGAATGAGCTATCGCATCGCACTCAACTTCGAGGACGGCGTGACCCGATTCATTGACTGCAACGCCGGGGAAACCGTCCTGGACGCGGCATATCGGGCCCGCATCAATCTTCCCATGAACTGCTCGGACGGGGTCTGCGGGACCTGCAAATGCCACTGTGAGTCTGGCGACTACGACTTGGGTGACGACTTCATCGAAGAGGCGCTGAGCGAGGACGAGGCCAACGACGGCCTCATCCTGACTTGCCAGATGAAGCCTGAAAGTGACTGCGTCGTGTCCGTGCCGGTCCCCTCTACCGCCTGCAAGACCGACATCACCGGCTTCGAGGCAAGGCTGGTGGAAGTGTTGCCCCTCGAAGAGGCCGCCATCGAACTGACGTTGGAAGCGTCGTCCGGTTCCAGGGCACCAGTCTTTCTGCCAGGTCAGTACGTCAACATTGAAGTGCCGGGTAGCGGCGAGACGAGGGCTTATTCGTTCAGTTCGGCCCCCGGCCTTCCTCGATTCAGCTTCCTGATCAAGCGTGTGCCGGGGGGGGTGATGGGGAACTACCTGGATGCAGCAAGGGAGGGTGAGCAACTGAAGCTGACGGGGCCGCTGGGCAGTTTCTACCTGCGCGAGCCGTCCAGGCCGATCCTGATGCTGGCCGGAGGCACCGGGCTCGCGCCTATGCTCTCAATGCTCGACGTGCTGGCAAGCACCGGTTGCGAAGTACCGGTGAGACTGTTCTATGGCGCCTCGCGCGATCAGGACCTGGTGCTGCTGGATCGATTGGAACAGCTTCGCACCTCGCTGCCGGATTTCGAGTTCCTGACCAGCGTTAGCGCCCCCGATTCGCACCATCCCCGCAAGGGATACGTCACGGATCACCTTTCCCCTTCGGTTCTCAATGACGGCGACGTTGATGTCTACCTGTGCGGCCCGCCGCCCATGGTTGATGCGGTACGGGGTTACCTCGCCGCCAACAACCTGGTCCCGGCTGGTTTCCACTACGAGAAGTTCACTCAGGCACGAACGCTAGCCGCCTGAGTAGCGCGCGTATCAATAACAAGAAAGAGATGAATGCCATGCGAACGATCGACGTAAACGCCCTGATCGACAGGGCACCTATGACTGCGTTCCACTGGCGCGTGCTGTTCTGGTGCGCGTTGATCGTAGTCTTCGATGGATATGACCTCGTCATCTACGGTGTCGTGCTTCCCACGTTGATGCAGGAATGGGGGCTGACCCCTGTTCAAGCGGGAGCAATGGGCAGTTATGCCTTGTTTGGGATGATGCTCGGGGCGCTGACGTTCGGTCCGCTTTCGGATCGCATCGGACGCAAATGGTCGATCACCATTTGTGTCGTTCTGTTCAGCGGTTTCACGGTCCTCAATGGCTTCGCGCAGACGCCGGGCCAGTTCTCCCTGTGCCGCTTCCTCGCTGGGCTGGGCATCGGTGGCGTGATGCCCAATGTCGTTGCGCTGATGAATGAGTACTCGCCGAAGAAGGTGCGCAGCACGCTGGTGGCCGTGATGTTCAGCGGTTACTCGGTGGGCGGTATGCTTTCGGCGGGGCTGGGGATCGCCCTGCTGCCCAGGTTCGGTTGGCAGTCAGTTTTCTGGCTGGCGGTCATCCCGCTGCTGTTGCTGCCGTTGATTCTTCGATTTCTGCCCGAGTCGGTCGGCTTCATGGTGCGGCAGGGACGGACAGCGGAAGCACAGGCGGTCCTGGAGCGCATCGCGCCCAGCTACCAGCGCCAGAACGATGACCTGCTGGAGCTTTCTGCCGGCTCCCGGCAAGGGGCGGCAGTGCCTCAGTTGTTTCACCAGGGACGGGCTCTTAACACCCTGATGTTCTGGATAACCTTCTTCTGCTGCTTGCTGATGTCTTATGCGCTGAGCTCCTGGCTGCCGAAGCTGATGAACAATGCCGGCTACGGCTTCGACTCCAGCCTCAGGTTCCTCCTGGTGTTGAACGTCGGCGCGATCATCGGCGCGGTAGGTGGGGGCTGGCTGGGAGATCGCTTGCAGCTCTCGCGGGTTCTGGTGGTGTTTTTCATGGTCGCTGCGCTTTGCATCAGCCTGATGGGGTTCCACAGCCCTCAGTGGGTCTTGTACATCCTCGTCGCGATCACCGGTGCCACCACTATCGGCGCGCAGATTCTAGCCTATGCATGCGTCGCGCAGTTCTACCCGATGTCGATCCGCTCGACTGGAATCGGTTGGGCCTCGGGAATCGGCCGTATCGGCGCCATCATCGGTCCGCTGCTGGGCGGGGCCTTGCTGGCGCTACAACTCCCCCTGCACCTCAACTTCATGGCCTTTGCGATCCCCGGCGCCCTCGCCGCGGTAGCCATGTGCTTCGTCGGTACGCAGGTGCCGGAAAAGAGGAGCTCCCTGGCTCTCTCCACAGACGCCTGAAGCTGAACCCGTCCGCTGCATTCTCGTGAAATAACAACTAGAGATCACGACTCATGACTCATCAATCAATGGCCATCGTGCTGTTGTCGGTTCCGCTCGCCCTGGCGATACCTGTCGCAAGCAATGCGGGGACGTCAGAAGGATTTATGAACGGTTCCAGTGCCACTCTGACAACGCGTAACTACTTTTTCAGCCGGGACTTTTCCGACATTGCCGGAAGCAATCAGCAGTCGAAGGCTCAGGAATGGGCCCAAGGCTTCATTCTGGACTTCAAGTCAGGCTTCACACCTGGGACATTGGGGGTCGGGCTGGATGCCCAGGGCCTACTGGGAATCAAACTCGACAGTAGCCCTGACAGGGTAAATACAGGGTTGCTTCCCGTACATGGAGATGGGAAGGCTGCTGACGACTACAGCCGTATCGGGGTCGCAGCTAAGGTCCGTTACCGGAAGACAGAGTTACGCTTCGGCGATCTCCAGCCCAACCTCCCGATCTTGATGTTCAGCGACGTCCGCCTACTGCCGCCTAGCTACCAAGGAGTCAGTATCACCTCTCAGGAGGTCAATGGATTGACCTTCCAAGCGGGACACCTGAACTCAACCCACCTGCGCAATGAGGGGGGCGACGAGAGAATTCAGGCCGTCCTGGGACACTTGCCGCAACGGCAGGTAAACAGTGACGGATTCAATTACGTTGGTGGCGACTATGTCTTTGATGACAAGCGGACCAGCATCAGCACCTGGTTGGGCCAACTCGAAGACATCTATCGCCAAGGATTCCTGGGGCTGAAACATAACCGCCCCATAGGCGACTGGACAGCCGCATTGAACCTTGGATACTTCAATGCTCGTGAAGATGGTGACCGGCTGCTGGGCGATATCGACAACCAGGCCTTGTTCTCCGTTCTTTCGTTCAAGCGCGGTGGACACACCCTGAGCGTAGGTTACCAGGCGATGTGCGGAGATAGCCCGTTCCCACGCGTCTTCTCCAACATCAGCCCCTTGGGTAACGAAACGCCAACGTACGAGTTCGCTTTTACCGACGAGCGCTCCTGGCAAGTACGTCACGAGTACGATTTTGCCGCATTGGGCCTCCCCGGCCTGAACACGTCTCTTCGCTGGATCCAGGGGAGCAATGTGGATACGGGCAAGGGCTATGAAGGACGGGAGCATGAAAGGGATATCGATGTGGCGTATGTCGTCCAGAGCGGAGCGCTGAAGGGCCTCGGTTTTCGTCTGCGTAACGCCATGGCACGCTCGAACTATCGCAGCGACGTGCATGAAAATCGCCTGATCTTCACGTACAGCTGGAAGCTGCTTTAGCCGATCTCCACGGGCATCGATTGCTGCTCGATTGATGACAACAATGGATGCCCGTCGCTCGCTAGCACGAGGAAAAGCAGATGAAGATTTCCACCTATCTCACCTTCGGCAGTCAGGCCCGCGAGGCCTTCACCTTTTATCAACAGGTGCTGGGCGGCACGCTGGAACTGTTCAGCTTCGGCGAGGCGCCGGACGCCGAGCAGTTTCCTGCCGAGTACCACGATCGCGTCATGCATGTCTGCCTGAGCCTGGGCGATTTCCGCCTGATGGCTTCGGACACGCTGCCCGGCGAGTTCTGCGGCGGCGCGCCCTATGAAGGCATCAAGGGCTGCTCGATCAGTCTCCATCCTGGCGTCGTCGCCGAAGGCGAGCGCCTGTTCGCTGCGCTGTCCGAGGGCGGACAGGTCGTGATGCCACTGGAGAAAACCTTCTGGGCCGAGCGCTTCGGCATGTTCACCGACCGTTTCGGTGTGTCCTGGATGGTCAACTGCGAGCGGCCATGAACTTGGGGCTCGGCGCAGCAGGTCCATGTTCAGTGTCGAATGCCGTGCGCCATACTGGCGCGAGAACGATTTCTGGAGAAATACCTGGACCTGCTCTTCTCGACCTCCTTCGGCACCCCCATCAAGGCCCGTAATGTCAGCGGGCTGGCGCTACAGCGAGACACCGGCAAGGGGCAGTACCTGATCGATTGCGACGAGGGCACCCAGCACCGCCTGTTGCGCCCTTTAAGGCGAAAAAAATAGAGTCAGCCCCCCATTACCCCGGCCCCGCTATCCGCCTATATTCTGCTCACCCAACCGTTTCCCTTTCTCCCCGGAGCCTCGGCATGACCCTCATGACCTTCGTCTACCTGATCGGTGGTCTTATCCTGTTGGTGATTGGCGCGGAGGTGCTGGTGCGTGGCGCCGCCAAGCTCGCCGCGCAATTCGGCATCCCGCCGTTGGTCGTGGGGCTTACGGTGGTGGCGTTCGGCACCAGCGCGCCGGAGACGGCGGTGAGCGTTCAGGCGGCGCTGGACGGCAGTGGCGATCTCGCCATCGGCAACGTGGTTGGCAGCAACATCGGCAACGTTCTGTTCATCCTCGGCCTGACCGCGTTGATCGCGCCGTTGGTGGTGTCGCGTCAGCTGATTCGCCTGGACGTGCCGATCATGATCGGCGCCAGCCTGCTCACCCTCGCGCTCGCCTGGGACGGAGCGCTGAGTCGTTTCGATGGGGCGATCCTGTTTGCCGGCATCCTTGCCTATACCGCCTTCCTGATCATCAGCAGTCGTCGCGACAAGGCCGCGGCTGACGACGAGTTCGAAAAGGAGTACGGCCAGCACGAGGCGCCCCGACCCCATGCCTGGATGATCAATACGCTGCTGGTGCTGGTGGGCCTGGCACTGCTGGTCGGCGGCGCGCACTTTCTGGTCGAGGGCGCGGTGGGGCTCGCGCGGGCGCTCGGCCTGTCGGAACTGGTGATCGGACTGACCGTGGTGGCGATTGGCACTTCGCTGCCTGAACTGGCCACCTCGGTGCTCGCGGCGATCCGGGGTGAGCGGGACATCGCGGTGGGCAACATCGTCGGCAGCAACATCTTCAACCTGCTCTGCGTGCTGGGCCTGGCCTCGCTGGTGTCGCCCGAGGCGATCGTGGTGTCGGCCAACGCTCTGGCCTTCGACATCCCGGTGATGATCGGCGTGGCGTTGGCCTGCCTGCCGATCTTCTTCACCGGTTACAGCATCGCGCGTTGGGAGGGGCTGGTATTTCTTGCCTACTACGCCGCCTACACCACCTATTTGATCCTCTCCACATCCGCTGAAACAGTGTTCGCTGACCGCCTGGGGCACGCCATGCTTGGCTACGTTCTGCCGCTGACGGCGGTGACCCTGCTGGTCCTGGCGGCGCAGGCCTGGCGCCGCCAGCAATCTACATGAAGCCGATCCACCGCCCGGCCAGCACCACGCCCAGCCATATCGCCAGTGACAACCCGGCATGCACCCGCAGGGCGGGCGTGACCTCGGCATCGGAGGGCGAGCGCCAGTCCCGGCGGGCATGCGTCATGACCACATTGACCAGTCCAAGGCCGATCAGCACCAGCTTCCAGCGGAAGGCGAGGTTGTCCACGTAGGTGGGGGCGTTCACCGAGAACAGCCACAGGCCGGTGAGGATGGCCAGGCCCAGGCCCCAGCCGGCCATGCGGGACAGGAAGGGGCCAATGGCCTGCAGGGGCACGCCCCGGCAAAGGCCGAGCACCCGCAGGTCCAGCGAGACGATGGTGCCGATCAGCAGCCCGAGCGAGGCGATGTGGGCGGCGTTGACCAGCAGGTAGACCAGGCTGGAGCCCCGCAGGAACGCAGCCGGCGGCAGCTCCGAGAGCAGGGTCCAGATATCCGGGCTCACCGGTCAGGGCTGGATGCGCTCGGGG
This sequence comes from Stutzerimonas tarimensis, assembly GCF_042648805.1. Lineage (NCBI taxonomy): Bacteria > Pseudomonadati > Pseudomonadota > Gammaproteobacteria > Pseudomonadales > Pseudomonadaceae > Stutzerimonas > Stutzerimonas tarimensis. Next base: position 840,449 of record NZ_JBHRXZ010000022.1, read on the forward strand.
TAGATGTCGTAGGTCCTGTCGCCGACGGTCAGCTGGACCGCTTTCATCCGCTTCTCGCCGCGATCTTTGGAGCGGTTCCCCACGGCGGTGATCCTGTCGCCCGGTTGCGCCGAGCCCTCGACGAACCCAGCGCGCTCGGTACCGCGCGGGTTGCCCAGTTCAACGCGCCAGGTACCGTCGTCCTCGGTCTCGATTTCCAGCCAGGGGTGGGGCGGTGCGATCTGTACGCGCTCGACGGTGCCGGTCAGCTCGATCTGCTCGGCCTCGGCCCAGGACCAGCCGTGATGGGCCATGGCATGGGCGGCGAACAGGCATGCCAGCAGCAGGGCAGCCAGGGATGGGATGCGCAATGAACGGTGCGTCATATCGGTACCCTCTAAATGGGGACAACCCTCTAAATGGAACCCGCTAAAGGGTGAAATGGGGGGACAGACCCCGATTTTTCCCGATTTTTTAGTCATCGCCTTGCAGATCCGCGATCAGCGCCTCCATTTCGGCGATTTCACGACGCTGGGCCTCGATGATCTCGTCGGCCAGTTGGCGCACCCGTGGGTCGCTGATCTGGGCGCGTTCGCTGGTCATGATGGCGATGGAATGATGTGGAATCATCGCTTTCATGTAGTCGACCTGATCGACGGTGGTCTGGCTGCGGACGAGCCAGAGGCAGAGCGCGAAGATCATCACGCTGCCGACGTAAATGGCCAGGTTCAGCGCTTTGTTCATGTACATGTTGAGCATGAAGCTGAGCATGATCACTGCCATCACCGCGCCCATCAGCAGTGCCATCCAGGCGCGGGTTTCACTCCAGCGCACATGTTCGATGCTGTAGGTGTTCAGGTACATGACACCGAACATGACGACGGTGGAGGTGGCGATCATGGCGGCGAAGCGCCAATAGCGCATGTGCATGGGCGAACTCCCGGTCTGGATGGGGCCGACACCGTCGGGGGTCTGCTGGGGGAGCCGCGGCGGCGGTCGGCGTCAGGGCCTTTCGATGGAGACTGGTGAGGCGGGCGATCGGTTCAACCGCGATCGGCATTGCCTCGCATGGCGCCGGACCCTGGCCCGTGTGAGAATCCCGACCTTGTCTGTTGGTGATGGAGGGGCGCGTGCTGGATTCCCAATCGACGCTGGCCGCGCTGCTGGCAGCGCCCGTGCGACCGGGTCGTCTCATGTGGATCGGCCTGCGCCCGGCGCGGGGCGCGCCGATGCAGGCGGTGCAGCGGGTGCGTGCATTGACCGCGCAGGGGCTGGAGGGCGATCGCTACCGCACCAGCAGCAACGGCAAGCGCCAGGTGACCCTGATCCAGGCCGAGGATCTGGCCGCCATCGCCAGTTATCTGGGGCGCGATGAGGTCCTGGCCGGCGAGGTGCGGCGAAACCTGCTCACCCGGGGGATCAACCTGCTGGCGCTGAAGGGCAAGCGCTTCCGCGTCGGCGAGGCGCTGCTCGAATACAGCGGCGAGTGCCACCCTTGTTCGAAAATGGAGACGCTGTTCGGTACCGGCGGCTACAACGCTATGCGCGGGCACGGCGGCATCACCGCACGCATCCTCGAAGACGGCCTGATTTGCTTGGGCGATGCCGTCGAGGTGCTGCCGGGCTGACGGCCGGCCCGGTCAGCCGTCTTCGCCGTCGCCCAGTTCGGTCAGCCGGTTCTCGAAGGCGGGCGCTGCATAGATACCCGTTTCCACCGCCAGCGCCTGCAGTCGCGGCAGGTCGCGGGTGTAGATCAGCACCATCTGCAAACCCTCTTCGAGCGGTTCGCCGAATTCCACCAGCTCGTAGCCGTCGGTCTTCGGATACAGCGCGCTCAGTTGGGCGTGGATCCGCTCGAGCGCGTCGAGCAGTTCAAGGCCGGTCAGTGCCTCGGGCGGGAGCGCCAGATTGGCCGGCTGCTCCGGGCCGAAGGAGTTGATGATCTTTCGATACAGCTCATCGGCCTGCTGAGCCTGAAACAGGACATTGTCCGGCAGGTTGTCGAGCAGCACCCATTCGCCCAGGGACTGGCGGCTGCCTTCTTCGTAGCCGTTGCCCAAATGACTGGCGAGGTAGGCCTGCGGATCGGCATAGGCGAGGGCCGCCTCGTCGGCGATCCGCTCGATGTCACGCTCATCAAGGGCGCCTGAGCTGATCAGGGTGATTAGTTCCACCAGTTGCTGTTTCATCGAGGACTCCTGTCTGTGCAGGGAAAGGTACCTCTGAGTCTAATCGGTAAATCGTGGCAGGCATGCTCGCAGGGGTGACTGGCCGTTTCTGGCGCGCGTTTGGCCCCCTGCGCGAGCCCTGTGCCAGGGCGGCGGCCCCGCCAGGCGCGGCGCATCCTCCGGCGGGACGAGGCTCAGATGGCCACCAGTTTCTGCACGCCCTCGGCTTCCATGTTCGCCCCGCGGCCCTGCTGGATGATCTCGCCGCGGCTCATCACCAGGTACTGGTCGGCCAGCTCGGCGGCGAAGTCGTAGAACTGCTCCACCAGGAGGATAGCCATGTCGCCACCGGCGGCGAGCTTCTTGATCACGACGCCGATCTCCTTGATCACCGAGGGCTGGATGCCTTCGGTGGGCTCGTCGAGGATCAGTAGGCGGGGACGGGTCGCCAGGGCGCGGCCAATCGCCAGTTGCTGCTGCTGACCGCCGGAGAGGTCGCCGCCGCGGCGGTGCTTCATCTCCTGCAGCACCGGGAACAGCTCGTAGATGAACCCCGGCACCTCCTTCGCCTCGCGGGCGCTGAAGCGCGACAGGCCCATCAGCAGGTTCTCCTCCACCGTCAGTCGCGGAAAGATCTCCCGCCCCTGGGGCACATAGGCGATGCCGGACTGCACGCGCTGGTGGGGCTTGTAGCCGGTGATGGCCTTGCCCTCCCAGTTCACCTGGCCGTCCTTTGCCGGAATCAGGCCCATCAGGCACTTGAGCAGGGTGGTCTTGCCCACCCCGTTACGGCCCAGCAGGCAGGTCACCTCACCGATCTTCGCCTCGAAGGAGACGCCGCGGAGAATGTGGCTGCCGCCATAGAATTGATGCAATTTCTCGACTTGGAGCATGTTTCCCTCGGAAGCCGCTGTTATTGGTAGCCGCTGGATGCCAACCGAAGCTGGGCGAAAAGCAGCGCGGAGCCGCCTTCGCGCTTTTCCCAGCCTTCGGCCTTCTGCGCGCTTATCGTTCTTGGGGCCGCTAGCGGCCGAGGTACACCTCGATCACCCGCTCATTCGCCTGCACCTGCTCCAGGCTTCCCTCCGCCAGCACCTGCCCCTGGTGGAGCACGGTGACATGGTCAGCGATGGAGCCGACGAAGCCCATGTCGTGCTCGACCACCATCAGCGAGTGCTTGCCGGCGAGGCCTTTGAAGAGTTCGGCGGTGAATTCGGTTTCGGCGTCGGTCATGCCGGCCACCGGTTCGTCCAGCAGCAGCAGGGCAGGGTCCTGGACCAGCAGCATGCCGATCTCGAGAAACTGCTTCTGCCCGTGGGACAGCAGGCCGGCCGGGCGCTGGCGCTCGTGGCCGAGGCGGATGGTGGCGAGTACCTCGTCGATGCGGTCGCGCTGTTCGCCGCGCAGCTTCGCCCGCAGGCTGGCCCACACCGACTTGTCGGTCTTCTGGGCCAGTTCCAGGTTCTCGAACACGCTCAGCGCCTCGAACACCGTGGGCTTCTGAAACTTGCGGCCGATGCCGGCCTGGGCGATCTCCACCTCGCTCATCCCGGTCAGGTCCAGGGTCTCGCCAAAGTAGGCGGTGCCGCTCTTGGGCCGGGTCTTGCCCGTGATCACGTCCATCAAGGTGGTCTTTCCGGCGCCGTTGGGGCCGATCACGCAGCGCAGTTCGCCGACGCCGATATACAGCGTCAGGTCGGTCAGCGCCTTGAAGCCGTCGAAGCTGACGTTGATGTCTTCCAGGGTCAGGATGGTGCCGTGGGGGGTGTTCAAGCCCTTGCTGGCGCCACGGCGGGCGCCGATGGCGTCGTGAATTTTGCCCATCTCGGGGGTTGCGGTCGGGGTCATGACTCACCTCGTTTTTTCAGCAGGCCGATCACCCCACGGGGCAGGAACAGGGTCACCACGATGAACAGCGCGCCGAGGAAGAACAGCCAGTATTCCGGGAAGGCCACGGTGAACCAGCTTTTCGCGCCATTGACGATGCCAGCGCCGAGGATCGGCCCGATCAGCGTGCCGCGCCCGCCGAGGGCGACCCAGATGGCCGCTTCGATGGACTGGGTCGGGGCCATTTCGCTGGGGTTGATGATGCCCACCTGGGGCACGTACAGCGCGCCGGCCAGGCCGCACATGACCGCCGACAGCACCCAGATGAACAGCTTGTAGCCGCGCGGATCGTAGCCGCAGAACATCAGCCGGTTCTCGGCGTCGCGCACCGCGGTCAGCACCCGGCCGAACTTGCTCCGGGCCAGGCGCCAGCCGACGTAGATACAGCCGGACAGCAGCAGCACGGTGGCCAGGAACAGCGCGGCGCGGGTGCCGCGGGCGGTGATCTCGTAACCGAGGATGCGGGTGAAACCGGTGAATCCATTGTTGCCGCCGAAGCCGGTCTCGTTGCGGAAGAACAAGAGCATGCCGGCAAAGGTCAGCGCCTGGGTCATGATCGAGAAGTACACGCCCTTGATCCGCGAACGGAAGGCGAAGAAGCCGAACACCAGGGCCAGCAGGCCGGGCACCAGCACCACCAGGCACATCGCCCAGAGAAAGCTGGAGGTGCCGTACCAGTACCAGGGCAACTCGTTCCAGGCGAGAAACGACATGAACGCTGGCAGGCCATCGCCGGCAGCCTGGCGCATCAGGTACATGCCCATGGCGTAGCCACCGAGGGCGAAGAATAGCCCGTGGCCCAGCGACAGCATGCCGGCGTAGCCCCAGACCAGGTCCAGCGCCAGGGCGACGATGGCGTAGCAGAGGATCCGCCCGACCACGGTCAGGGTGTAGGCCGAGACGTGCAGGGCATGATCCGGTGGCAGCAGGTGCAGCGCCGGCATCAGCGCCAGGGCCAGCAGGGCGATGCCGACAACGGCGACGGTCAGCCTGGGGCCGGCCTTTTGCGCGGCGGTAACAGAAAGAGGCTGGTTCATCAGTCGATCACCCGTCCCTTGAGTGCGAAGAGGCCCTGGGGACGCTTCTGGATGAACAGGATGATCAGCGCAAGGATGAGGATCTTGCCCAGCACGGCGCCGATCTGTGGTTCGAGAATCTTGTTGGCGATGCCCAGGCCGAAGGCGGCGAAGATGCTGCCGGCCAACTGGCCGACGCCACCGAGCACCACCACCAGGAAGGAGTCGATGATGTAGCTCTGGCCGAGGTCCGGGCCGACGTTGCCGATCTGCGACAGCGCCACGCCGCCCAGCCCGGCGATGCCGGAGCCGAGCCCGAAGGCCATCATGTCGATTCGCCCGGTGGGCACGCCGCAGCAGGCGGCCATGTTGCGGTTCTGGGTGACTGCACGGACGTTCAGGCCCAGGCGGGTTTTGTTCAGCAGCAGCCAGGTCAGGCCGACCACGAACAGGGCGAAGCCGATGATCACCATGCGGCTCCAGGGCAGCACCAGGTTGGGCAGCACCTGCACCCCGCCGGACAGCCAGCCGGGGCTGGAAACCTCGACGTTCTGCGCGCCAAAGGTCACCCGCACGGCCTGGATCAGGATCAGGCTGATGCCCCAGGTGGCCAGCAGGGTCTCCAGTGGACGGCCGTAGAGATGGCGGATCACCGTGCGTTCCAGCGCCATGCCGATCATCGCGGTGACCAGGAAGGCGATCGGCAGCGCGGCCAGCGGGTAGAGGTCGAAGGCGCCGGGGGCGTACTGACGGAACAGGGTCTGCACCACATAGGTGGTGTAGGCGCCGATCATCAGCATCTCGCCATGGGCCATGTTGATCACCCCCAGCAGGCCGAAGGTGATGGCCAGGCCCAGGGCGGCCAGCAGCAGCACCGAGCCCAGGGACAGCCCGGTGAACGCCTGCCCCAGCACCTCGCCGACCAGCAGTCGACGGTTGACCTGGGCCAGGCTGGCTTCGGCGGCGGCGCGGACCTCCGCATGGGTTTCGGTCTCGTCTGCCAGCAATGCTTCCAGCCGGGCACGGGCGCGGGGCTGGCCGGTTTCACCGAGCAGCTGCACGGCAGCGATGCGTACGGCCGGATCCTCGTTGCCCAGCTGCAGGTTGGCCAGTGCCAGGCTCAGCGCCTCGCGTACGGCGTCGTCTTCCTCGGCCTCGACCCGCTCGGCCAGGAGGGCCTGCTGTTCAGGACTGGCGCGGCGCTGCAGTTCGCGGGCGGCGCGCATGCGCACGGCCGGGTCTTCGGCAAACAGCTGGTGGCTGGCATGGGCAGCGCCTATCAGGCCGCGCAGGCGGTTGTTCAGGCGCACCTTGCGCGGCGTGCCCTCGGGCACCGCCTCGCCCTCGGCGGGCACCCAGCCGTCCGGGGTTTCGATGAAGGGCACGTCGTTGCGATCGCTGGCCAGGCGGTTGTCCCGCAGCACTTCCAGCAACGGCAGGCGCTCGGCCTGGGGATCGGCGGCCCACTGCTCGAGCAGTCTGGCCTGGCCGGTGGAACTGGCCGCCACGAAGTCCGCCGCGTCGCCGGCATGGGCGGACAGCGGCAGCAGCAGCGCCAGCAGAAATAGGATTCGGTACAAGGCAGTTACCTCAGGAAAATCGGCAAGAGCGCTGAAGCCTGGAGGCTGGGCGTGCAAGCCGAGTGTTTCGTCCGGATCTGCAGGGCGGGCTGAAGGCCACCCTGCAGACTCGACCCTGGAAGGCCGTCGGGGGGCTCGCTCTGTCGTCAAGCCTCCAAGCCACCGGCGCTTTCCATCGAAGGCCGCGCGAAGAGGCGCGGCCGACGCTAGATCAGTGGCTCTTCACCGGATGGTCAGGCTTCTTGTCGTTGCCTTCGATGAAGGGGCTCCACGGCTGGGCGCGGATCGGCTCGTCGGTTTCCCAGACCACCGAGAACTGGCCGTCGCCCTGGACTTCACCGATCATCACGGGCTTGTGCAGGTGGTGGTTGGTTTCGTCCATCTTCAGGGTGTAGCCGCTCGGCGCCTGGAAGGTCTGCCCGGCCATGGCCTTGCGCACCTCGTCCACTTCGGTGCTGCCGGCCTTCTCGACCGCCTGCGCCCACATGTTGATGCCGACGTAGGTGGCTTCCATGGGGTCATTGGTGACCGCAGTGCTGGCGTTGGGCAGGTTGCGCTTCTGGGCGTAGGCCTGCCAGTTGGCGACGAACTGCTCGTTCACGTCGCTATCGACCGACTGGAAGTAGTTCCAGGCCGAGAGGTGACCCACCAACGGCTTGGTGTCGATGCCGCGCAGTTCTTCCTCGCCGACGGAGAAGGCCACCACCGGCACGTCGGTGGCGTCCAGGCCCTGGTTGGCCAGTTCGCGGTAGAAGGGCACGTTGGAGTCGCCGTTGATGGTGGACACCACCGCGGTCTTGCCGCCAGCGGAGAAGCGCTTGATGTTGGCGACGATGGTCTGGTAATCGGCGTGGCCGAAGGGGGTGTAGACCTCTTCGATGGCGCTGTCCGGGATGCCCTTGCTGTGCAGGAAGTTGCGCAGGATCTTGTTGGTGGTGCGCGGGTAGACGTAGTCGGTGCCCAGCAGGAAGAAGCGCTCGGCGCTGCCGCCGTCTTCGCTCATCAGGTACTCCACCGCCGGGATGGCCTGCTGGTTCGGGGCGGCGCCGGTGTAGAACACGTTCGGCGACATCTCTTCGCCTTCATACTGGACAGGGTAGAACAGCAGGCCGTTGAGCTCCTCGAACACCGGCAGCACCGACTTGCGCGACACCGAGGTCCAGCAGCCGAAGACCACTGCGACCTGATCCTGGGTCAGCAACTGGCGAGCGCGCTCGGCGAACAGCGGCCAGTTGGACGCAGGGTCCACCACCACCGGCTCCAGCTGCTTGCCCATCACCCCGCCATTGGCGTTGATTTCTTCGATGGTCATCAACGCCATGTCCTTGAGCGACGTCTCGGAGATGGCCATGGTGCCCGACAGCGAGTGGAGGATGCCGACCTTGATGGTTTCGGCAGCCTGCAGGGTGAACGGGAAAAGGCCGCTCAACACCAGGGCGCTGGCGGCGAGGGTGGATTTCAGGAAGGGACGGCGTTTCATTGTTAAGGCTCCTTGGCTATCCGTGCGCAACTGTGGGATGTCTGGGAAAGCGCAAAGCAAAGGGCAGAAAGCATGCCAACCCGGTTAACTGACTGAAAAACAAGGAGAACCTGAGTGTTTGGTCAGGTGCGACCCAGCGGTGCACCAAATTGCGGCGCTGTCTTGGCGCGCTGTGCGTCTAATTTGCACTATTTCGGTGCTAAGCGTTCCGGTTTCCGGCAAGCTGGTAATCTGCCCCGCATGTCCCCTCGCTGAACTTGATCGCCATGCCTCCTCCCGCCCCCTCCCGCGCCGCCGCCCAGGCGCGTCGTATTCCCAAGGCGCCGCCTGCCGAGCCCCGCCTGCTGTTATTCAACAAGCCCTTCGACGTGCTGACCCAGTTCAACGACGGCGAGGGTCGTGCCACGCTCAAGACGTTCATTCCGGTTCCCGGTGTCTACCCGGCCGGCCGGCTTGACCGGGACAGCGAGGGCCTGCTGCTGCTCACCAACGATGGCCGCCTGCAGGCGCGCATCGCTGATCCCCGGCACAAGCTGGCCAAGACCTATTGGGTTCAGGTGGAGGGTGAGCCGGACGAGGTGCAGCTGCAGCGGTTGCGCGACGGGGTTCAGCTCAATGACGGGCCGACCCTTCCAGCCGAAGCGCAGCGGCTGGACGAGCCGGAACTTTGGCCGCGTACGCCGCCGGTGCGTTTCCGCAAGTCGGTACCGACCAGTTGGCTGGAGCTGGTGATCCGCGAGGGGCGCAACCGCCAGGTGCGGCGGATGACCGCTGCGGTGGGCTTGCCGACGTTGCGGCTGGTGCGGGTGCGCATCGGCCCCTGGTCGCTGGACGGGCTGGAGCCGGGGCAGTGGCGGGAGGTGCCGGCGCGTCTCTAGCCGGCCGTTCCTGGCTGGGCGCGGCGGTCAGTTGCCCATGCCGCTGATCACGATGCCCTTGATCACGAAGCCGAGCACCCCGAGGCCAAGGGCAAAGAAGAGTACAAAGGTGCCATAGCGGCCTGCCTTGGATTTCTTTGCCAGGTCCCAGACGATAAAGGCCATGAAGGCGACCAGGGCCGTAATCAGGCCGGTCATCATCCAGTATTCGAACACCTCGGGATCCATCGATCCTCCTCGTGGAAAGGGCTCTTGAAACCGGCCTTGCCCCAGCGCGGCCGGTAAAGCGCTCGGATTATAGGGATGGACTACCGGGAGGCAAATTTCTTCGATCAATTGCGCCGAGTGGTGCTCAACGCAGGTGCTGCAAGGGCAGTTCGGTGCTCGACAATACCTGGCGCAGGACAAAGCTCGAGCGCACGCTGGAGACCCCTTCGATGCGAGTCAGGGTGCCCAGCAGAAACTGCTGGTAACGGTCCATGTCCGGCACCACCACCTTCAGTTGGTAGTCCGCATCCATGCCGGTCACCAGGCTGCATTCCAGAACCTCCGGACAGTTGCCGATGACTGCCTCGAAATGTTCGAAGCGCTCCGGCGTATGCCGGTCCATGCCGATCAGCACATAGGCGGTGAGGGTCAGGCCGAGGGGCTTGCGGTTGAGCAGGGCAACCTGGCGCAGGATGTAGCCGTCGTCCTCGAGCTGCTTGACCCGCCGCGAGCAGGGCGAGGGCGACAGGCCGATGCGCTCGGCCAACTCGGCATTGGAGATGCGTGCATCGTGCTGCAGCTCGGCGAGGATTTTCAGATCGTAACGATCGAGTTTGCTCATTTATTGCGGTGCCTGGTGATCTGTTGCGATTTTAATGGTCATTGCGGTGAAATATTGCGCTATCGGTAAGGTTGGGGGCAATAAAGGAAGAGTTCTGCTGCACCGGTGTCGGTAAGCTTTACCTACTTCGATGCCCTGGCCCCCATGCAGTGGCCGCCCGAGACCCCGGGCTCCTCCACCGTCCTCCTACCCGGGGGGCGTACCAGGCAACGCAGAGCCCACAAGGCGATGTTGAAGCAAGCGAACCCAGGGAGGCTCCGGCCTCCCTTTCGTTTTCCGGGCCTGGTGGCCCGTTTGGTTAGTGTCAGTTAGTCAATTTCGGCGCTCACGGCCACGGTACGGGTTGCCGCTCCTCGCGCCATAGCCCAGCCATGACTCGTCGCAGCGCCTTGTCGCGGAACCACGATCATCCGAACCTGAGTTAACCGACCACCGCGCAGGCCACTAGAGTCCGCTGCGGTCGACCGGATCGGGATGCACCAGCACTTCGGCGCTGGGGTATTCATGGCGGATCGCATGCTCCACCGACTCGCACAGGTCATGTGCCCGGGTCAGCGGCATCGCCCCAGGCAGTTCGATGTGGGCCTGGACGAACCAGCGGGTGCCCGACACCCGGGTGCGCAGGTCATGGCAGCCCAGCACCCCCGGCACCGCGCAGGCCAACCGGTGCATATGCTCGTTCACTTCGGGCGAAATCTCCTTGTCCATCAGCACCCGGCCGGCTTCGCGCACGATACTCAATGCGCTCCAGAGGATGTAGAAGGCGATGCCGATGCCGAACAGCGCGTCGACCCGTTCAAGCCCGAAACTGGCGAGAATCAGCGCCACCAGAATGCTGCTGTTGAGCAGCAGGTCGGAGCGGTAATGCAGGGAGTCGGCGCGTATCGCCGTGGAACGGGTGATCCGGATCACATGATACTGGTAGGCCAACAGGAGCGCGGTCATCACCAGCGACAGGATCATCACCGCGATGCCGACGCCAGCGGCGCCCAGCGGCGCCGGGTTCAGCAGACGATCCACGCCCTGATAGCCCACCACCAGCGCACTGATGGCGATGAAGGCCGCCTGGCCGAGGCCGGCCAGGGCTTCCGCCTTGCCATGACCATAGCGGTGGTCGTCGTCGGCTGGACGCAGGGAATAATGCACGGCCATCAGGTTGAGCATCGAGGCCGCGCCATCGAGCAGCGAGTCGGTCAGCCCGGCGAGCAGGCTGACCGAGCCGCTGAGCCACCAGGCAACCGCCTTGCAGGCGGCGAGGAACAGCGCAGTGGCCAGCGCGGCGCGGGTCGCCCGGCGCAGCAGGCGTGCATGCAGCTCGGGGACGCTCACCGGATCAGGCGGCCGGGCGCAGACCGTAGGCCGCCAACTGCTCGAGGCCGCCCTGATGCTGGATCAGCCGCGGATCGTCGAGCGGCAGGCTGTGGCCGGTTTCGCGCTCGATCAGCGCCTTCAGCCGTGCGCCATCCACCTGCCCGTCGGCACCGATCACCTCCTGCAGCTCTTGCGGCGACAGGCTGTAACGGCTATTCGGCAGATAGATCGCGCCGGTGGTGAAGTCGATGGCGAAAGCGACGAGGCCCGGCACGAGATAGAACAGCAGGCCGACCGCATTGAGCGCGGCGACGGCCGGGTCGATACGGCCATCGATCTGTCCGCGTCGATCGGGATAGAAGAGCGTGCCGCAACCGGCCAGCTGGGCAAGAAGGGAAGCAGCGAGCACAGCGCTCACAAGACGCATACCTTTACGCATGGGAACCTCCTGGAAAAAAACGCAGCGACTATACAAGGGACTGGACTGCGGCGGCGAGATTTGGTGCCGCCGCGGCGCCTGTCGCGCGCCGGGTATACTGCGGTGCCTTTCCCTGCCGAGCCCGTCCATGTCCGCGCTACCCATCGATACCGCCCTGCCAGCGTTGCTCGCCGCGCTGCGCGCTCGTGACGAAGTGGTGCTGGAAGCACCTCCTGGCGCGGGCAAGACCACCCGGGTGCCGCTGGCGCTGCTGGACCAGCCGTGGCTCGCCGGGCAGGGCATTCTCATGCTCGAACCGCGGCGACTGGCGGCGCGTGCGGCGGCCGAGCGGCTGGCCCAGAGCCTGGGCGAGCGGGTTGGCGAAACGGTGGGCTACCGCATCCGCCTGGACAGCCGGGTCGGGCCGCGCACGCGCCTGGAGGTGGTCACCGAAGGCATCCTCGCCCGGCGCCTGCAGGACGACCCGGCGCTCGAAGGCGTCGGCCTGGTGATCTTCGATGAATTCCACGAGCGCAGCCTGGATGCGGACCTGGCGCTGGCGCTGACCCTCAACGCCCGCGCGCTGCTGCGCGACACCCCGCTCAAGGTTTTGCTGATGTCCGCCACCCTGGAGGGCGAGCGCTTGTCGCTGCTGCTCGACGGCGCGCCGGTGGTGCGCAGCGAGGGGCGCATGTACCCGGTAGTGATCCGCTGGGGTCGCCCCTGGCAGGCCGGCGAGCGCCTCGAGCCACGGGTGGTCCAGCGGGTGCTGGAGGCGCTGGACGAGGAAACCGGCAGCCTGTTGGTGTTTCTGCCGGGGCAGGCCGAGATCCGCCGGGTCGCCCAGGACTTGGCCGAGGCACTGGCCGGGCGTGACGCTGTGCTGCTGTGCCCCTTGCATGGCGAGTTGGAACTGTCCGCCCAGCGTGCGGCCATCGAGCCGGCGCCGGCCGGGCGGCGCAAGGTGGTGCTGGCCACCAACATCGCCGAGACCAGCCTGACCATCGAAGGGGTGCGGGTGGTGATCGATGCCGGCCTGGCGCGGGTGCCGCGCTTCGATCCGTCCAGCGCCATGACCCGCCTGGACACCCGGCGCATCTCCCGCGCCTCGGCCGAGCAGCGTGCCGGCCGTGCCGGGCGGCTGGAGCCTGGCGTTTGCTACCGCTTGTGGTCAGAGGACCAGCACGCCCAGCTTCCAGCCTATGGCGAGGCGGAAATTCTCCAGGCCGATCTGTCGGGCCTGGCCCTGCAGCTGGCTCGCTGGGGCGCGGCGCCTGACGAGCTGTGCTGGTTGGACCCGCCACCGCCGGCGGCGCACGCCCAGGCCCAGGGGCTGCTGCAGCGACTGGGCGCGCTCGAGGAAGGCGCCGGGCTTCGCCTCACGCCCCACGGACAGGCCATGGCCGAGTTGCCTGCCCATCCGCGCCTGGCCCATCTGCTGTTGCGCGGCCAGGCGCTTGGGCTGGCGCCGCTGGCCTGCGAGATCGCTGCCTTGCTGGTGGAGCGCGACATCGGTCGTGGCGCCGGAGCCGATCTGGCCAACCGGCTGGTATTGTTGGCGGCCGGCCGCGGCGATGGCGCGGTGCAGCGGGTGCGACAGCTGGCGCGGCAGTTCCGCGGCATGCTACCGGCGGCGTCACGCCCCGCGCCGGTTGACGCCGAAGGCGGGCACTGGCCCGGGGCGCTGCTGGCGTTCGCCTACCCCGACCGGATCGCCCGCCAGCGCCGGCACGGCGGCACCGATTATCGGCTGGCCAACGGTCGCGCCGCCCAGTTCGGTGAGGTCGACGCACTGATGAAGCACGAATGGCTGGTGATCGCCGAGCTGGGCGGTCGTCAGGGTCAGCGCGAGGAGCGCATCTACCGCGCCGCCGCGCTCGATCCGGCCCTGTTCGAGGGGATGCTGGGCGAGTGCGTGGTCGAGCGTGACCAACTGGAGTGGGACGAGCGCGAGGGCGTTTTGCGCGCCGAGCGCCAGCGTCGGGTCGGCGAGCTGGTGCTGGCCAGTGTGCCGCTGGAGCCTGACGCCGATGCGCGCGCAAGGGCGCTGCTGGATCTGGTGCGGCGCAAGGGGTTGGAATTGTTGCCCTGGACGCCGGAACTGCGTCAGTGGCAGGCGCGGGTCATGCTGTTGCGCCAGGGCCTGGGCCGTAGTGGGAGCAGCAGCGGGGTCAGCGATTGGCCGGATGTGAGCGATGCGGCACTGCTGGCGCGGCTCGAGGACTGGCTCTTGCCCTACCTGGGCAAGGTCAGCCGCCTGGCTCATTTCGCCAGCCTGGACCTGGCCGCCATGCTCTCCACCCTGCTGCCCTGGCCACTGCCGCAGCAGCTCGATGAGCTGGCGCCGGAAAGTATCCGCGTGCCGTCCGGCTCGCGCATCCGCCTGGATTACAACGAGCAGCCGCCGGTGCTGGCGGTGCGTCTGCAGGAGCTGTTCGGCCTGGCCGACACCCCGCGCATCCTCGGCGGGCGGCTGGCGGTCAAGTTGCACCTGTTGTCGCCGGCGCGGCGGCCGGTGCAGGTCACCGGGAATCTGGCGAGCTTCTGGGCCAACACCTATGCCGAGGTCAAAAAGGATCTGAAGGGGCGCTATCCCAAGCACTACTGGCCGGACGACCCGCTGGTGGCCGAACCGACTGCGCGCGCCAAGCCCAGGCGCTAGGGCTTTTGCGGCTCGCTGGAGATCATCATGAACAGGCGGAAGAACACCACCGTACCAAACAGTTGACCCATGCCCAGCAGGCCGTCCACGGCGAGCCCGGTGATCGGGTCGGCGTCCGCCGACAGGCCTTCGCTGGCCAGGGCGCTGAGCAGCCAGAGCGGCATGATCACCACCAGCACGCAGTTCAGGACTGGCAGAAAGCGCCCGCGGGTCAGGGCAAAGCTCTCCTTCATAGCCGCCAGCGGAGTCAGGCCGCGTTGTATCAGCAGGAACTCGGCGAAAGCCAGCTTCACCATCACCCAGATGCCAGGGAGGATGAACAGCGAGGCGCCGATGATGATCAGCAACGAACTGAGGGCCACCAGCAAGGCCAGCGGCAACCAGCGCTGCAGGGCCATGGCCAGCAACTGGCTGGGGGAGACGTCCATGCCGCGGCTGCGTGCGTCGAGAAAGAGGATCAGCGCACCGGTGTAGAGCGGATAGAACAGCATGCCGGCGAGCATGTCGTGCATCGATCGATCGGCATCGCCCAGCCACAGGCCGAGCGCCAGGCGGGCGCCGCTCTCCACCAGGATCAGCGGCAGGCACAGGCGAACGATGAACAGCAGGTTGTGCGAGAAGAAAAACCAGGCGTCGCGCAGCACGGCAAACAGATTCATATCCAGACAGGCGTGGTCGAACGGGGGCGACACTCTATCAGTTCAACTGCTGCCGTGGGCATGCGGCTGCGCCTGCTAGAATCGCGACCCTTTGCCTCGCTACCGCTGGAGCGCCACCATGACCTTTGCTTCGCTGGGCCTGATCGACCCGCTTCTGCGTACCCTCGACAGCCTGGGCTACGACACTCCGACGCCGATCCAGCGCCAGGCGATTCCCGCCGTGCTCAAGGGGCGCGACCTGCTGGCCTCGGCGCAGACCGGCAGCGGCAAGACCGCCGGCTTTGCCCTGCCGCTGCTGCAGCGATTGTTGCAACAGGGTCCGGCGGTAAGCGCCAACAGCGTGCGCGCCCTGGTGCTGGTGCCCACCCGCGAGCTGGCCGAGCAGGTGCATCAAAGTGTGCGTGACTACGGCCGCGACCTGCCGCTTCGCAGCTATGCGGTGTACGGCGGGGTCAGCATCAACCCGCAGATGATGGCCCTGCGCAAGGGCATCGAGGTGGTGGTGGCCACGCCTGGCCGCCTGCTGGACCTGTACCGGCAGAACGCGGTGCGCTTCGCCCAACTGCAGGTGCTGGTGCTCGACGAAGCCGACCGCATGCTGGACCTGGGTTTTGCCCAGGAGCTCGACGAACTGTTCGCGGCGTTGCCACGCCAGCGCCAGACCCTGCTGTTCTCCGCGACCTTTTCCGATGCGATTCGGCAACTGGCCGGCGAGCTGCTGCGCGATCCGCTGACGGTGGACGTCAGCCCGCGCAACGCGGCGGCCACCAGCGTGCGGCAATGGCTGGTCACGGTGGACAAGAAGCGCAAGGCAGAGCTGTTGCTGCACCTGATGAGCAGCCGTGGCTGGGGCCAGCTGCTGGTGTTCGCCAAGACCCGCAAGGGCGTCGAGCAACTGGTCGGCGAGTTGCAGGCGGCGGGTATTCCCAGCGACTCGATCCATGGCGACAAGCCGCAGCCTTCTCGACTGCGTGCGCTGCAGCGGTTCAAGGAGGGCGAAGTGCAGGTGCTGGTGGCCACCGATGTCGCCGCCCGCGGGCTGGACATCGACGACCTGCCGCGGGTGGTCAACTTCGACCTGCCCATCGTCGCAGAGGATTACGTGCACCGCATCGGTCGCACCGGGCGGGCCGGTGCGGCAGGCGAGGCGGTGTCACTGGTATGCGCTGACGAAGTGGACCAACTGGCGGCCATCGAGACGCTGATCCGCCAGGTCATCAGCCGGCAGGATGAGCTTGGCTTTGTGCCGGAACACCGGGTGCCGCTCACGGCGCCCGGCGGGCAGGTGATCAAGAAGCCGAAAAAAGCCAAGAAGCCAAAGGACGGGCAGGGGAAAGTTCACCTGGGCAACTGGTTCGAGGACGACGAGAAACCCAAGGCGCGCGCCGTTCGCCAGGTGCCAAAGCTGGGCAGTCCGGCGCCGCGCAGGAAGCGCTGAGGCTAGGTCCCGGAGCGCACTGATTCATCCGTTCGGTGAAAGGGCATCACCTCCCTTGCTCCCGCCTCGTCGCCATCGCCGCGGCGGAACGGCCGGGGCGGCTCGCTGGGCAGGTGGGTCGGCCGCTGTCGGGTCACGGCCGGGCGCTCGCGCAGGCCATGCAGCGCCAGCCCGGCGGAGGCGGCGCCCAGGACCCACCAGGCGAGCAGCAAGAGGTCGTAGCCGATGGGCGCGGAACCGCTGATCAGGGCCGTGGCGAGACGCGCGAGGGCGAGTGCGGCCATGCCGCCCAGCAGCATCACCAGAGCGCTGGAAACGCGCTCGCTGTCGCGCAGGCTCCAGTAGAGAAAAGCGGCCAGTCCCAGTGGCAGGCCGCCGAGCCAGGCACGCATCAGGCCGATCGAATTGGCGTCCATCAGCAGCGTGCCGGTAAGGATGGCAATCTCCTGGGGGCGCCAGCAAAAGGCCAGGCCAAAAGCTACCAGGATCAATCCCTGGCAGATGACGACGGAGCGAGCGAAACGCATGTCAGTTCCTCCTGAAAGCCGCACGGCATTCCTTTGTATGGCCGTATTCCAGTGGAAATTTGATGGGAAACATGGCGTTTCGTTCCTGTCAGGATGTAACCGACCATGTGTCGCTTCCGGGCTTGCGGCCCGCAATCGAGGCGTTATGCTGCATCGACGCTTAATCCGGAGACCTGTCCATGCGCCGCCTGCTGTTCATTGCCACCCTTTTTGTCGGTTTTGCCCAGGCGGCCGAACCGCTGTTGATCGATGTCCATCGTGACGCCAACTGCGGCTGCTGCAAGGACTGGATCACCCATCTCGAAGACAACGGCTTTACCGTCCGGGACCATGTCGAGCGAGACATGGGTGCGATCAAGCTGAACCTCGGCGTGCCCTATCGGCTGGCGTCCTGCCATACAGGGGTGATCGACGGCAAGTTCGTCGAAGGCCATGTCCCGGCCGCAGACGTGTTCAAGCTGCGTGAGGATCCGACGTTGATCGGCGCTGCCGTGCCGGGCATGCCAGTGGGCTCGCCGGGCATGGAAATGGGCGGCCGCCAGGATGCCTATCAGGTGATCGGCCTCGATCGCCAGGGCCGCGAAAGCGTGCTGACGGAGTATCCGGGCAATCGCTGAGTCCTGTCGCTTCGCTCAGTCCCGGTTTTCCAGCCAGCGGTGCAGTTCGGCACAATCGCGGGCGTGACCATCGGCCAGTTCCGGCCAGAGGTTGTCGGGCGTGTTCACCAGCACGCCCCGGGCGCCCGCTGCCCTTGCGCACTCCAGGTCCATGCGAAAGTCGCCGACCATCACCAGTTGCTGCGGTGCTACCTGCCAACGGGCGGCCAGATGCAGCAGGCCACCGGGGTGTGGCTTCGGCGGCGCCTCGTCGCGGCCGAGAATCTCCTCGGGCCGAAAGAACTCGCCCAGTCCCACCGCCTCCAGTGTCACCAGCGCCAGCTCGTGGGCGTTGCGGGTGAGCACGCCGAGGCGGCAGTCTCGACGTTGCAGTTCCTCCAGCAACTCCCGGGCACCCTCCGCGGGGCGTGCCGCGCAGGCCAGTTCGCGCTCGTGGTCGAGCAGCCAGGCGCGCTTGGGCGCGGCCTCGGCGTCGGGCAGGCTGGCCAGGTGATGCAGGATGTCGTCGTCCGCCGGGATGTCCAGCGCCTGGCGGATGGCGGCGAAATCATGCACGGCGATGGTCAGGGTGCCGTCCATGTCGAACACCCAGTGGCGGCTGTCGGTGAACTTTATGCCCAGTCCTCCCGGCGCCGCATCAGCCCTTCCTGGGCGACGCTGGCCACCAGTTCGCCCGCCTCGTTGTAGAAACGGCCGTGAGCCAGGCCGCGGCCGCCGCCTGCCCAGGGGCTTTCCAGGCTGTAGAGCAGCCACTGGTCCATGCGCACGTCGCGATGGAACCAGAGGGCGTGATCGAGGCTGGCCACCTGCATGTCCGGCTGCCACATGGTCACCGCATGGGGCAGCAGAGCCGTGGGCAGCAGCATGCAGTCCGAGGCATAGGCGAGCAGGCAGCGGTGCAGCGCCTGGTCGCCTGAGACGGCCGTGGACGCGCGCATCCAGGCCTGATGCAGCGCCGGTTGCGGTTGCGCAAGCAGCGGGTCGCCGTGCAGCACCGGACGAATCTCGATACCGCTGGGCGCGCGGCTGGCCTCGGTGACCCGTCGCGGCAGGCGGTCGCCGAGCTGGCGGACCAGGGTTTCGACATTCTCCAGGCTCTCCGGTGGCGGCGCCTCGGGCATCGCCGGCTGATGGGCGAAACCCTCCTCGAGCTGCTGAAACGAGGCGATCGCGCTGAAGATCACCTGGCCCTTCTGGATAGCGCTGATCCGCCGGGTGCTGAAGCTGCCGCCGTCGCGCAGGCGATCCACCTGATAGATCACTGGCAACTGGGCATCGCCCGGGCGCAGGAAATAACCATGAAGCGAATGCGCGCCGCGACCTTCGAGTGTACGGGTGGCCGCCGAAAGGGCCTGCCCGAGCACCTGCCCACCGTAGAGCTGGCGCAGGCCGAGATCCTCGCTCTGGCCGCGGAACAGGTTTTCTTCAAGCGCTTCGAGCACCAGCAGGTCGGCGGGGGTATCGACGCATCGGGTCATGGCTTCTGTCCGGGCAAAAAAGCCATGGTACGGCTTCGCGCCCTGCCGCTCCAGCCAGCCGACCGACGCACCCGCGGTCGGCGTGCCTTGAGCGGTCCTCCAGGCTGTTGCGATACTGCAGAGGCTTTCCGACGGGTTTCCCCCATGCCGCTACCTCTGGTGTATCACGACGACTACAGCCCGGCGCTGCCCGATGGCCACCGCTTTCCCATGGAGAAGTTTCGCCTGTTGCGCGATCACCTGGTGCAACGCGGCTTGAGCACCGATGCGGCGCTGTTGCGCCCGGAAACCTGTTCGCCCGAGATCCTCGCGCTGGCCCATGACCGGACGTACATCGAACGTTATTGCAGCGGCGAGATGAGCCGCGAGGAGCTGCGCCGCCTGGGCCTGCCGTGGAGCTCCGAGCTGGCGCGGCGCACGCTGCGGGCCGTGGGCGGCTCGTTGCTCACGGCCGATAAGGCGCTGACTCACGGGCTGGCCTGTCACCTCGCCGGCGGCACCCACCACGCCCATCATGACCATGCCTCGGGCTTCTGCATCTTCAACGATCTGGCGGTGATCGCCCTGTCGCTGCTGGAAAGCGGGCGGGTCGGGCGGGTGCTGATCTTCGACTGCGACGTGCACCAGGGCGACGGTACTGCGCGGATACTGGAGTCGGTCCCCGACGCGATCACGGTGTCGCTGCATTGCGAAAAGAACTTTCCGGTGAGCAAGGCCCGCAGCGACTGGGACATCGACCTGCCGCCGGGAATGGGTGACGCCGACTACCTACGCAAGGTCGACGAGGTGCTGGGTTACCTGTTGCCGCTGTACCAGCCGGACCTGGTGCTCTACGACGCCGGGGTCGATGTACACCGGGACGATGCCCTGGGCCTGCTGATGCTCAGCGACGAGGGTTTGCGCGCCCGCGACCGGGCTGTGCTCGACCACTGCCTGGGGCGGGATATCCCGGTCTGCGGGCTGATCGGCGGTGGCTACGACAAGGACCGGGCCGCGGTCGCCCGCCGCCACGCGACCCTGCACTTCGCCGCCGCCGAGGCGTGGGTCAGGCATGGGTTGGGGTAGATCCCTGGACACGTAGGAGCGAGCTTGCTCGCGAACCATCGGTAGCTGCACTTCGCGAGCAAACTCGCTCCTACGGATGCGCGGGCGCCGCGCCCGGGCTGGGCTTCGGTCTGGCAGGGGCCTAAAATCGCAGCCTTCTCTTACGGACCACGCGCATGCCTGCTCAACCCCGCTCCCCCCATGTCGCCGTCATCGGCGGTGGTCCTGCCGGACTGATGGCCGCCGAGGTGATTGCCAGGGCGGGTCTGGTGGTGGACATCTACGACGCCATGCCCTCGGTCGGTCGCAAGTTCCTGCTGGCTGGCGTCGGCGGGATGAACATCACCCACTCAGAACCCTTCGAGCCCTTCGTCGGCCGCTACCGAGCGCGCGCCGAGACCCTGCGGCCGCTGCTGGAAGCCTTCACCCCCGATGACCTGCGCGTCTGGATTCACCGGCTGGGCATCGAAACTTTCGTCGGCAGCTCCGGCCGCGTGTTCCCTCGCGATATGAAGGCAGCGCCGCTGTTGCGCGCCTGGCTCAAGCGCCTGCGCGAGGCCGACGTGCGCCTTCACACCCGTCATCGCTGGCTAGGCTGGCGCGACGACGGCGCCCTGCGCCTGGCCACGCCCGAGGGCGAGCAGGCGATCCACGCCGACGCCACCGTGCTGGCCCTGGGCGGCGGCAGCTGGGCACGGCTGGGCTCGAACGGCGCCTGGGTGCCGCTGCTGGCGGCGCAGGGCGTAGAGATCGCGCCGCTGCAGCCGGCCAACTGCGGCTTCGAGGTGCCGGGGTGGAGCGATCACCTGTGCCAGCGCTTCGCCGGCGCGCCGCTCAAGGGGATCGGCCTGGCGCTCGACGGTGCGGCGAGCCGCAAGGGCGAGTGCGTACTGACCGAGTGGGGCGTCGAGGGCAGCCTTGTCTATGCCCTGTCCGCGTCGATTCGCGAGCGCATCGTTGATGATGGCGAGGCGCGGCTGGTGCTGGACCTGTTGCCTGATCGGCCGCTCGATAATGTGGCCGTGGCCCTGGCCAAACCGCGCGGCTCGCAGTCCATGGCCAGGCACCTCGCCCGGCAGCTCAAGCTCGACGGGGCCAAGGCGGCGCTGTTGCGCGAACTGGCGCCGGCGGAGGCGTTCGCCGATCCGGCTCGGCTGGCGATGCTGATCAAGGCGCTGCCGCTGGTGGTCGTTCGTTCTCGACCGCTGGACGAGGCGATCAGCAGTGCCGGAGGGGTGACTTTCGAGGCGCTGGATAAGGGGTTGATGCTGAAAGCGCTGCCCGGGGTGTTCTGTGCCGGGGAAATGCTGGATTGGGAGGCGCCCACCGGGGGCTATCTGCTGACGGCCTGTTTTGCCAGCGGCAAGGCGGCAGGGGAAGGGGTATTGCGGTGGCTCGAATTATAGGGTGGACAACGGCGCAGCCTTGTCCACCGGTGGAGCCTGTCAGTGGAGCCAAGGAAAGCGGTAGGCCCTGATACTGCAGGTGACGCCAGTGGGACCCAGTGGTGGGAAAGGCTACGCCGTTTCCCACCCAACAAATCAACGCTTCAGCGCCGCTCCAACAACACCCCACTTTCCATATGGTGCGTATACGGAAATTGATCAAACAATGCACACCGCGTCACCCGATGGGTGTCATGGAGCTGCGCAATATTCGCCGCCAGCGTCTCCGGATTGCAGGAGATATACAGAATCCGCTCGAAACGCCGGGTCAGCTCGCAGGTGTCCGGGTCCATCCCGGCCCGCGGCGGGTCGACGAAGACGGTGCCGAAGTCGTAGCTCTTCAGGTCCACACCGGCCAGTCGGCGGAAGGGGCGGACTTCGTTCAGCGCCTGGGTCAGTTCCTCGGCGGAGAGGCGCACCAGGGTCACGTTGTCGATGCCGTTGTCGGCCAGATTCGCCAGCGCGGCGTTGACTGAGGTCTTGCTGATCTCCGTTGCCAGCGCCTTGCGCGCCCGGGTCGCCAGCGGCAGGGTGAAGTTGCCGTTGCCGCAGTAGAGTTCCAGCAGATCATCGTCCCGCGGGCCCATGGCTTCATATGCCCAGTCGAGCATCTTGCCGGCGACCACGCCGTTGGGCTGGGTGAAGGCACCTTCGGGCTGGCGGTAGCGGAAAGTGCGCCCGGCCACGGTCATCTCTTCCTCGACGTAGTCCCGTCCGACCACCAGGCGCTGGCCGCGGGAGCGGCCGACGATGCTGGCGCCGAGCCTTGCCGACAGCGCCTCGGCGGCCGCCAGCCAGGCGTCGTCCAGCGGGCGGTGGTAGGCGAGGGTGATCAGCGCATCGCCGGCCAGGGTGGTGAGAAATTCCACCTGGAACAGCTTGAAGCCCAGCGCCGGGTCGGCCCAGCCGGCCTTGAGGTTCGGCATCAGTTCGTTGATGCGCTTGCTGGCGATGGGGAAGTCGTCGAGCAGAATCGGGTTGCGGTTGTCACCTGGTTCGAACATCGCGTAATGGCGGTTTTCGCCCTCGCGCCAGAGGCGGAACTCGGTGCGCAGGCGGTAATGCTCGCGGGGCGAGTCGAAGACTTCCGGCTCGGGCGCGTCGAAGGGGGCGAGCAGCTCAACGAGGCGGGCCCGTTTCTCGGAGAGCTGGGCGTCGTACTGGGCGGGGTCGAAGTGCGGGCGGCTCATGGCGTCTCGGCTGGCTGGGCGAAAAGGCCGCGATTGTACGGCGCGGGGGCGGGGCTGTCAGGCCGTGGGGAGCGGGTGGCCTGAGCAGGTGATGCGAAGGGTGGGCTGAAGCCCACCCTTCGGAGGCGGTGTGCCGGCTTTCCGGCCGGCCTCGGCCTCCAGCGCTCTTTTCGGCTTTTGCACCGTCAGGCAAACCAGCCCAGCTTGATGACGAACAGCACCGAGAGAATCACCAGTGCCGGGTTCAACTCGCGCCCGCGGCCGGCGAGCAGCTTGATGGAGGTCCAGGCGATGAAGCCGAAGGCGATGCCGTTGGCGATGGAGAAGGTGAAGGGCATCGCCAGCGCGGCGATGGCCACCGGGGCGGCGACGGTGAGGTCGTCCCAGTCGATCTGCACCAGCGAGCTCATCATCAGTACGGCGATGAACAGCAGCGCGGGAGCGGTGGCGTAGGCCGGGACGGAGCCGGCCAGGGGCGCGAAGAACAGGCTGAGCAGGAACAGCAGGGCCACCACACAGGCGGTCAGCCCGGTGCGCCCGCCAGCGGCGATGCCGGCGGCCGACTCGATGTAGCTCGTGGTGGTGGAGGTGCCGAGGCCGGCGCCGGCCATGGTGGCGGTGCTGTCGGCCAGCAGGGCGCGGCCCAGGCGTGGCATCTTGCCGTCCTTGTCCAGCAGCTTGGCCTTTTGCGCGACGCCGACGAGGGTGCCGGAGGTATCGAACAGGTCGACGAACAGAAAGGCGAAGACCACGCTGATCAGGCCGATGTCCAGCGCGCCGAGGATGTCCAGCTGCAGGAAGGTGGGCGCAAGCGACGGCGGCATCGACATGACCCCGGCCAGCTCCGACAGCCCGAGCAGGATCGACAGGCCGGTCACCACCAGGATGCCGATCATCACCGCGCCGGTGACCTGGCGGTAGGCGAGGGCGGCGATGAGGATGAAGCCGAAGCATGCCAGCAGCGGGCCGCCGGCGGAGAGGTCGCCAAGGCTGACCAGGGTAGCCGGGTTGCCCACCACGATCCCGGCGTTCTGCAGGGCGATGATCGCCAGGAACAGGCCGATCCCCGCGGCGATGCCGGCGCGAAGGGCCAGCGGAATGCTGTTGATGATCCATTCGCGGATCTTGAACACCGACAGCAGGAAAAAGATCGCACCGGACAGGAACACCGCCCCCAGCGCGGTCTGCCAAGTGTAGCCCATGGTCAGCACCACGGTGTAGGTGAAGAAGGCGTTCAGCCCCATGCCCGGCGCCAGGGCGATGGGGTAGTTGGCCACCAGGCCCATGATCGCCGAGCCGATGGCCGCGGCCAGGCAGGTGGCGACGAACACCGCACCGTGATCCATGCCGGTTTCGGCAAGGATGCTGGGGTTGACGAAGAGGATGTAGGCCATCGTCAGGAAGGTGGTGAAGCCTGCCAGGACTTCCCGGCGCAGCGTGGTGTCGTGGGCCTGCAGTTGAAAGAGTCGCTCCAGCATGGGTGTCTCCGTCGCGTCAGCCCTGCTGTCGCACGGCTTGTGGGTGGTTGATGGCGCTTTGATGAGAGGGGTCGCTGTTGCCACGGTTCCCCGGTCGTCGTCC
Source organism: Stutzerimonas tarimensis (assembly GCF_042648805.1). Classification (NCBI taxonomy): domain Bacteria; kingdom Pseudomonadati; phylum Pseudomonadota; class Gammaproteobacteria; order Pseudomonadales; family Pseudomonadaceae; genus Stutzerimonas; species Stutzerimonas tarimensis. The sequence goes on from NZ_JBHRXZ010000022.1 coordinate 864,636, forward strand.
GAGTTCCGGAAAAGCGTGGCGGGTCGGATGGGCGGTGCCCGACCTTTCGCTAGTACCCGGCGGGCCGGGCGGCGCCCATCATGTTCTCATAAGGGCGCGCAAAGGTGCGGGGCAAAGCGGTCGAAGGCTCTATCAGGGCTGCCGCCAATGACCGACGCGCTCGGCCAGGCAACCGGTCGAACCGCCCGACTCATCAGAGGTCTTCACACGGCCGCTCCTGGCGCCGTGCACGTGAACGAGGAAACAAATGGATGCAGTGGATCTGACGGTTCTTCGGCGCGCCCGCGATTGGCTCGCTGACGGCCATTCGGTATTGCTCTACACCGTGGTGGAAACCTGGGGCAGCGCGCCGCGACCGGTCGGTTCGTTGCTGGCCCTGCGTGAGGACGGCCGGGTCGAAGGCTCGGTGTCTGGCGGTTGCATCGAGGACGATCTGCTGGCGCGCCTGCCGCTGGAGGATAACGATGACTGCGAACTCCTGACTTACGGCATCAGCAAAGACGAGTCGGCGCGCTTCGGGCTGCCGTGCGGGGGTACCCTCAGGTTGGTGCGAGAGCCCCTGCGCAAGGTCGGCTGGATCGACGACCTGCTCAAGCGTTGTGCCTCCCATCAGCGGGTGGTGCGCAAGCTCGACCTGGCCAGCGGCCGGGTCGAACTGAAGGCCGCCGATGCGCCCGAGCCGTTGCGTTTCGACGGCAAGACCTTGCGCGCGCCCTTCGGTCCGGCTTGGCGGCTATTGCTCATCGGTGCCGGGCAGCTGTCACGCTATGTGGCGGACCTGGCGATCGGGCTGGGCTTCGAGGTGCTGATCTGCGATCCGCGCGAGGCCTACGCGCAGGACTGGGACGAGTCTCGAGTGCGTTTCGTCGGCGGCATGCCCGACGACGCGGTACTGACCATCGAGCCCGACGCCCATACCGCGGTGGTGGCGCTCACCCATGATCCGCGTCTGGATGACATGGCACTGCTCACCGCGCTCAAGTCCGACGCTTTCTACGTCGGCGCGCTGGGCTCGCAGGCGAACAACGACAAACGCAAGGAGCGCTTGCTCAGCCTGGGCCTGCCCGAGGCGGCGGTGGCGCGTCTGCATGGGCCGATCGGGCTGCCCATTGGCAGCCGTACGCCGCCGGAAATCGCTCTGTCGCTGATGGCCGAGGTGGTCGCCCTGCGCAATGGGGCCGTACAGCACACTGCGCTGCGCTCGGTTCGCTGTGCCTGAAGCCGGGGTCTGCGCCCTGGTGCTCGCTGCCGGTCTCGGTCGCCGTTACCGGGCCGAAAGCGGCGAAGACAAGCTGCTGGCGCCCTGCGATCCCGGCGCCGCATCCCCCGCGGTGCTGCAGCGTACCCTCGCGGCGCTGAGCGGGGTGGCCGAGCGGGTGGTGGTGGTGATCCGCCGCGAACACCCGCGCCTGGCCGACGCCGTGGCGGCCTGGCAGCCCGAGGCGCAACGCCTGCTGATCGACACCGATGGCCTGGGCACCAGCCTGGCGCGCGCCGTGGCAGCCAGCCCGGTCTCCCGCGGCTGGCTGGTGACCCTGGGTGACATGCCCTATGTCCGCCCGGACACCTACGCCTGCCTGGCCGCCGCTCTGGATCGGCGTGGGCTGATCCTGCCCACCTACGATGGCCAACCGGGGCACCCCCGATGCATCGGCGCCGATCATGCCGACGCCCTGCTCCGGCTAACAGGCGACCGCGGCGCCCAGGCGTTGTTTGCCGGCGCGACGGTACAGCGTCTCGCCGTGGACGATCCGGGAATCCTCAAGGACATCGACCGTCCCGGCGATCGCTGCTGACGGGATCGCCTGGCGCGCTGCGTCGGTCAGCCTGAACCCATTCCACGCCTCGGCAGTCGTACCCCCAACGCCCGCCAACAGCTGAGGCCGTCATGCCCGACACCCTTGCGATCACCCTTGAACTCAATGGCCAGTCCCGCCAGCTGGAGGTCGAGCCCTGGGTCACGCTGCTCGATCTGCTACGCGACCGGCTCGGCCTGACCGGCACCAAGAAGGGCTGCGGCCACGGTCAGTGCGGCGCCTGCACCGTGCTGCTCGACGGCAAGCGAATCAACGCCTGCCTGACCCTGGCGGTGATGCACGACGGCTGCCGGCTGACCACCATCGAGGGGCTGGCCAGAGGCGACGAACTTCATCCGATGCAGGCCGCCTTCGTTCGCCACGACGCCTTCCAGTGCGGCTATTGCACGCCCGGGCAGATCTGCTCGGCGGTCGGCCTGGCTCTCGAGAAGCATGCTGGCAGCCGCGACGAGATCCGTGAGCAGATGAGCGGCAACCTCTGCCGCTGTGGAGCCTATCCCAACATCCTCGCCGCCATCGAAGAGGCCCTGCCCGCCTCCGGAGAAGAGCCATGACTCCCTTTCACTACAGCCGTCCTGCACAGGTCGAGGAAGCCATCGCCCTGTTCGGACCGGACGCTCGCTTCATCGCCGGCGGCACCAATCTGCTTGACCTGATGCAGGAAAACGTCGCCCGTCCGGCCCATCTGATCGATATCAATCGCCTGCCGTTGCACCAGGTCGAGGATACCGCCGAGGGCGGGCTGCGCATCGGCGCGCTGGTGAGCAATGCAGACCTGGCCTGGCATCCGCAGATCCGGCAGCATTACCCGATGCTTTCACGGGCCATTCTCGCCGGGGCCTCGCCGCAGTTGCGCAACAAGGCCAGTACCGGAGGCAATCTGCTGCAGCGCACCCGCTGCTACTACTTCTACGACGCCGGCACCCCCTGCAACAAGCGCGAACCCGGGTCGGGCTGCCCGGCCCGCGAAGGGCTCAACCGCATCCACGCGATCCTTGGCGCCAGCGAGGCCTGCGTCGCCGTACATCCGTCCGACATGTGCGTGGCGCTGGCCGCGCTGGAGGCGGTGGTGCGGGTACAGGGACCGGCGGGCGAGCGGTGCGTGCCCTTCGCCGACTTCCATCGCCTGCCGGGCGAAAATCCCGAGCTGGACAACACCCTGGCGCCGGGCGAGCTGATCCTGGCCGTCGAACTGCCGCCTGCGGGCTTTGCCGCCCACAGTGACTACCTCAAGCTGCGCGACCGGGCGTCCTACGCCTTCGCCCTGGTCTCGGTGGCAGCGGCGCTGGAGCTTGGCGAAGGCCAGAAGATCCTGGGCGCGCGAATCGCCCTGGGCGGCGTGGCCCACAAACCCTGGCGGGTGCCCGAGGCCGAGCAACTGCTGGTGGGCCGAGCGCCTGATGCGGAGGCATTCGCCGAGGCCGCCGACCGGCTGCTGGACGGCGCCACGCCCCTGGCGCACAACGGCTTCAAGGTGGAACTGGCGCACCGGGCGGTGGTTCGTGCGCTCTTCAACGCGACCCGGGGAGACCTGCGATGAACAGCCCTCGTCCGCTGGGCCAGCCGCTCGACCGGGTCGACGGCCCGCTCAAGGTTACCGGCCAGGCACGCTATGCCGCCGAATTCCATCAACCGGGCATGCTCTACGGCAGCGTGATCAGCAGTACCATCGCGCGCGGTCGGGTCCGCACCCTCGACACCCATCCCGCCGAATCCCTGCCGGGTGTCCGGCTGGTGCTGACCCACCTCAACCGGCCGCCGATCGCCGGGTATGACGAGCCTTATGAGGACGCCGATGCCGCCGATGGCTCGCCGTTCCGCCCGCTGTACAACGACCGGGTACTCTACAGCGGCCAGCCGCTGGCACTGGTGGTGGCCGACAGCGAGGAACTGGCGCGCTATGCCGGGTCGCTCATCCGTATCGACTATGAGCAAGGCGAGCACCAGACCGATCTTTCGCTGGTGCTGGCTGAGGCCCACGAGGCGCCCGCCGAGCTGCCGCCGGCCCGTGGGGACGCCGAAAGTGCCCTGCGCAACGCCCCGGTGCGCCTCGAGCCGCAGTACGAAACGGCCGCCGAACACCACAACCCCATGGAGATGCACGCCTCGACCGTGTTCTACCAGGTGGACGGCAGCCTGGTGGTGCACGACAAGACCCAGGGTGTGCAGAATTGCCAGCGCTACCTGGAAGAAGTGTTCGACCTGAAAGGACAGGTGCGGGTGCTCTCGCCCTATGTAGGGGGCGCCTTTGGCTCTGGCCTGCGCCCGCAATACCAGTTGCCGCTGGCGGTGATGGCGGCGCTCAAGCTCAAGCATTCGGTGCGGGTGGTGCTCAGCCGCCAGCAGATGTTCACCTTCGGCTACCGTCCGCGAACCCTGCAGCGACTGGCGCTCGGTGCTTCCGCCGAGGGGCGCCTGGAAGCCATCACCCACCATGCCATCGGCCAGACCTCGCGCTTCGAGGACTTCACCGAGCACGAGGTGGAGTGGTCCGGCATGCTCTATCGCTGCGACAACGTCCAGTTGGGCTACCGGCTGGCACCGCTGGACGTCTACACGCCGCTGGACATGCGTGCGCCGGGAGCGACCATTGGCGTCTACGCCCTGGAGTGCGCCATGGACGAGCTGGCCCATGCCGCCGGGGTGGATCCGCTGGAGTTACGCCTGCGCAACTACAGCGACCTGAACGGCAATACCGGCAAGCCCTATTCGAGCAAGGCGCTGCGTGAGTGCTACGCCCAGGGCGCCGCGCGCTTTGGCTGGACAGACCGCGCCGCGGCGCCGCGCAGCCTGCGCGACGGACAGGAACTGATCGGCATGGGCATGGCCACCGGTGTCTGGGAAGCCATGGTGATGCCGGCCAGCGCCAAGGCCTGTCTCGAGGAAAACGGGCGGCTGGTGGTCAGCAGCGCCACCGCCGACATGGGCACCGGCACCTACACGGTGATGACCCAGATCGCCGCCGACGCCATGGGGCTGCCGATGGAGCAGGTGGAGTTTCGCCTGGGCGACTCGAACCTGTCACAGGCACCGCTCTCCGGTGGTTCGGCGACGGTGTCTTCGGTTGGCAGCGCCGTGCTCAAGGCTTGCGAGCTGTTGCAGCAGCGAATCCTCGATGCGGCCCAGCAGTCGCCGGCCTCGCCTTTCACCGGGCTCGGCCTCGAGCAGGTGGGCTTTGACGGCGGCGAACTCTTCGTCCGCAGCAACCCGCAGACGCGCGCGTCCCTCGGCCAGGTGGTGCAGGTAGCGGGACATCTGGAGGCCGAGGCCAGCTTCGAGGCCGGCGAGGCGCGTGATGACTGGTCCACCTCGACCCACTCGGCGGTCTTCGTCGAAGTCCGCGTGGACGAGGCGCTGGGCACCATCAGGGTCAGCCGGGTGGTCAGTGCCGTTGCCGCCGGAAAGGTGGTCAATCCCAAGACTGCGGCCAACCAAATCATGGGTGGCGTGGTCTGGGGCATCGGTCAGGCGCTGCACGAGGAGACATTGATCGACCACAACCTCGGGCGCTACATGAACCACAACCTGTCCGAGTACCATATCCCGGTCAACGCGGACATTCCGGACATGGAGGTGTTCTTCGTCGAAGAGCAGGACGATGTGGTCAACCCGCTGGGCTCCAAGGGCGTCGGGGAGATCGGCATCGTCGGGGTCGCCGCGGCGGTGGCCAATGCCATCTTCAACGCGACAGGCACGCGGGTCCGGGATCTGCCGATCACCCTGGACAAGCTGCTCTAGGGTCTGTTGCCGTTTCGTCGCGAGCCGCGTTGCAGCGGCAAATGGCGCCAGGTCGGGCGGCGTTCCGCAGGCTCCGGCGCGGCCACGAACGAAATGGCAACAGCCCCTAGCACGGACGCGCGGACAGGAGGCCGGCGGCGCTGCGAAGCGGCCGCCGGGCCTCGGCTCACCGCTGCCGGGTGGCCTTGAGCACCACGAACTTGGGTGTCGCCGCCACCTGTTCGCAATTGCCGAACAGGCGCTTGAGCTTGGCGTGGTAACCCAGGTGGCGGTTGCCGACGATCCACAGCTCGCCACCCCGGGTGAGCGCGGCATAGGCTTGCAGGAACATGCGCCAGGCGAGGAAATCGCCGACTACCTGCTGCTGGTGGAATGGCGGGTTGCACAGCACCAGGTCCAGCGATGCGGCGGGCTGCTCGGCGAAGCCATCGCCGGCGCGGATGTCGGCCGGGCGCCCGCCATGGACCGCCTGCCAGTTTTCCCGCGCCGACTGCACCGCCATGTAGGACTCGTCCACCAGGGTCAGCTCGGCCTGTGGATTGCCCTGCGCGTAGACGATGCCCAGCACGCCGTTGCCGCAGCCCAGATCTCCCACCCGCAACGCGCCGAGGGCCTTTGGCAGATGTGGCACGAAGGCCCGGGTGCCGATATCCAGCCCTTCCCGGCAGAACAGATTGGCATGATTGACCAGTTCGATGGCCGGTTGCTCCAGCCGGTAACGGGTCGGGTAGGGAGACACCACGGCGGGCCTGGGCACTGGCGTGGCAGACAGCAGGCGGGCCTTTTTCACCGCCAGCGAGGCTTGCACCGGGCCGATATGCCGCTCCAGCAGATCGCCCGCGCTACGGGGCAGGTGCTTGACCATTCCCGCGGCGATCACCCGGGCCCCGGCGGCCAGCCGTCCATGCAGGCGGATCAGTTGCTCTTCAAGCAGCGCCAGGGTCTTGGGAATGCGGATCAGCACCAGGTCGAAGGGGCCCTCGGGCACCTCGCTGGCAGGCACGAAGCGCACCTGCTCCGGGGCGATTTCGTGGCGCGCCAGGTTGCGCTGCAGGGCCAGATGGCCGAGGTGCGAGTCGCCGCTGCTGGTCACCCGGGCGTGGCGGGCCAGGGAGCAGGCGAGGGCGCCGAAGCCATCATTCAACACCAGCACCTCATGGCCGAGGTCGAGGCCAAGGCCGTGCAGGTGGTCGAGCAGGTACTCATCCGCGGCGTCAAAGGCCTGCAAGGGCTCGTTGGGCTGTTCGGGATGACGAACCAGATCCAGGCGGGCAAAGGGCGTTTCGAGAATGGGCATGGAAACTGGCGGTGGCCCGCGGCGTCGGAATGAGGTATCGAGATCATCAGCGTCCGGCGGCAAGGCCGGCGCGGCGACAAGGGGACACGAAGTATGACCGCCAGCGACGAGAAGTTCACCTGCCAGCGATTGCTCGAGGTGCATACGCTGACCTCCAGCCTTTTCACCCTGCGTACCACGCGCGATCCAGGCTTTCGCTTCACTGCCGGGCAGTTCGCCCGTCTCGGGGTGCAGAAGGCCGACGGCAGTCTTGTCTGGCGGGCCTATTCGATGGTGTCGGCGCCGCACGACGACTTTCTCGAGTTCTTTTCCATCGTGGTGCCAGGCGGCGAGTTTACTGGCGAGCTGGCCCGCTTGCGGCCGGGCGCCGAACTGCGGGTGGATCGCCAGGCGTTCGGCTTCCTGACCCTGGACCGCTTTGCCGACGGCCGAGATCTCTGGCTGCTGGCCACCGGGACCGGACTGGCGCCCTTTCTCTCGATCCTGCAGGGCTTCGAGGCCTGGGAGCGCTTCGAACGCATCTTCCTGATCTACAGCGCACGCGAGGCCAGAGAGCTTGCCTACCAGTCGCTCATCGCCGAGTTGCCCGAACGCGACTACCTGGAGGAACTTGGACGCAAGCTGCATTACATCCCCGTGGTCACCCGCGAGCAGGTGCCGGGCGCGCTCAACGGGCGCATCACCTCGCTGATCAGCAGCGGCGAGCTGGAGCGCGCGGCGGGTGCCGAGCTTGAGCCTGAGCACTCACGCATCATGCTCTGCGGCAATCCGCAGATGATCGAGGACACCCGCCAGCTCCTGAAGGCCCGCGGCCTCAACCTGGCACTGACCCGGCGGCCGGGCCAGGTCGCGGTGGAAAACTACTGGTAGGCGGGCGGCGTCTGGAACTTCGCCGCGCCGGAGCGGACCGACAGTTAAATCACCCGGCGTCGCAAACGCGCCGCCGCCGGCAGGAGAGTAAGGATGATCATCTTGGTGATGGGCGTCTCGGGCAGCGGCAAGACCACCATTGGCGAGGCCCTCGCCGCGCGCCTGGGCTGGGGTTTTTCCGACGCGGACGGGTTCCATTCGGCCGAAAACAAGGCGCGCATGGCACAGGGTATCGCCCTGACCGACGAGGACCGCTGGCCCTGGCTCGAGGCCATCCATCAGGCGATGAAAGAACGGCAGCGAGAGGGGCGCGACCACATCTTCGCCTGTTCGGCGCTCAAGCGGGTGTATCGCGAGCTGCTGCGGGAAAACGTGCCCGAGGTGTGCATGGTCTACCTGGCCGGCTCCGCCGAGCTGCTGGCCGAGCGGCTGAATCACCGTCGCGGGCATTTCTTCGCGCCGCAACTGCTCGCCGACCAGCTCGCCGTGCTGGAACCGCCAACCGCCGATGAAGCGCTGATCGCCGATATCCGCCAGACGCCGGAGCAGATCGTCGAACACATTGTCAGTGCGCTGGATATCGAGCGGCACTCCTAGTCGGCTGGCCCGTCAGAGCAACAGGCGCATGGGCACCATGCCTGAGAGGTAGAACCCGTGGCGCAGATAGAAATGCTGGGCCGCTTCGTTGTCCCGGTCGGTCAGCAGGGTGATGCGCTTGCAGCCGCGGCTGCGCGCATGCTCCACCGCCGCTTCGAGCAGGTGCGAACCCAGCCCGGCGCCACGCATGCGCAGCGACACCACCAGGTCCTCCAGCACCGCCACGGGTTCGCCGAGCGCGGTGGACACGGTGTAGAGCAGGTTGACCATGCCCACCGCGACGCCCTCGCGCCGTCCCACCAGAATCGAGCCGATCTCCGGATTGGCGATGATGCGTGCCAGGCCGCGTCGCTGCGCTTCGGTGTCGGGCTGGAATTCGGTCTCCTGGGCGAACAGCTGCGCCAGCAGCTCGATCAGCTCGGGAATGTCCTCGGGGGCGGCAAGGCTTATTTCCATGGTGGCGTTTTCCCACAAGGGAGGGCGGGCGCCTAGCGTATCGCTCGTTCAGTGTGACGAATAGCCCCATCGGGCGTGTCGAGGCGCCACCTGCCATGCGATCATGCCGGCGCCTCAATAGCCATTCAGGAAGTAAGGCCATGTGCAGCACAGCGACAGGCACCATCCGCCATTTCACCACCTACAGCGGTGTGCGCCTGCCGCTGAAACTGGTCAACGAGATCCCCGAAGGCGGTCTCGATAACCGCAACACCTTCTTTCGCGGGGCATTCGACGAACAGGATCGGCTACTGGTGCTGGAGAAGATCGTCTATGCCGAGCTGGAACTGAAGCATGTCTACAGCTACCACCCCAGCGGGGCGCTCAGGCAGGCACAAATCACCGATGCGGATGGGGAGACATCGGTGCTGGTGTTCGATGAAGCTGGGAACGTGCTTCGCTGAAAGCGCTTCTGGCGGGAGGGGCGCTGGAGGTGGAGGCTGGACGAAAAGCGCATCCGTAAGCGTCTTTTCGTCCAGCCCCGGCCCAGGCCGTCAGGCGAGCTTCTTGTACTTGACCCGGTGCGGCTGGGCCGCGGCGTCGCCGAGGCGCTTCTTGCGGTCGGCTTCGTACTCGGTGTAGTTGCCTTCGAAGAAGATCACGCCGTCGTCCTCGTAGGAGAGGATGTGGGTGGCGATGCGGTCGAGGAACCAACGGTCGTGGGAGATCACAATGGCCGACCCGGGGAAGTCCAGCAGGGCTTCTTCCAGGGCGCGCAGGGTCTCGATGTCGAGGTCGTTGGAGGGTTCGTCGAGCAGCAGCACGTTGCCGCCCTGCTTGAGGGTCAGCGCCATGTGCAGGCGACCGCGCTCGCCGCCGGAGAGGTCCTTGACGAACTTCTGTTGGTCGGCGCCCTTGAAGTTGAAGCGCCCGACATAGCCGCGCGACGGCACCTCGTAGCTGCCGACCTTGATCATGTCGAAGCCGTCGGAGACCTGCTCCCACACCGTCTTGTTGCCTTCCAGGCTGTCGCGGCTCTGGTCGACGCTGGCTACCTGAACGGTTTCACCCAGTTCGATCTCGCCTGAATCGGGCTGCTCCTTGCTGGTGATCATCCGCAGCAGGGTGGACTTGCCTGCCCCGTTGCCGCCGATCACGCCAACGATGGCCCCCTTGGGCACGCTGAAGGAGAGGTTTTCGACCAGCACGCGATCGCCGTAGCCCTTGGTCACGTTCTTGAAGTCGATGACCTTGTCGCCCAGACGCGGGCCGGCCGGGATGTAGATCTCGTTGGTCTCGCTGCGCTTCTGGAATTCCTGCGACTGCATCTCCTCGAAGCGCTGCAGGCGGGCCTTGGACTTGGACTGCCGTGCCTTGGCGCCCTGACGTACCCATTCCAGCTCGGCCTTCATGGCCTTGGTGTGGGCCGCTTCGGCCTTGGCTTCCTGGGCCAGGCGAGCGGCTTTCGATTCGAGCCACTGCGAGTAGTTGCCCTCGAAGGGGATGCCCATGCCGCGGTCCAGTTCGAGAATCCAGCCGGCGACATTGTCGAGGAAGTAGCGGTCGTGGGTGATCGCCACCACGGTGCCGGGGAAGTCGTGGAGGAAGCGTTCCAGCCAGGCCACCGAGTCGGCGTCCAGGTGGTTGGTCGGTTCGTCCAGCAGCAGCATGTCGGGGGCCGACAGCAGCAGGCGGCAGAGGGCCACGCGGCGTTTCTCGCCACCGGACAGGTGGCCGACCTTCTCGTCCCAGCCAGGCAGGCGCAGCGCGTCGGCGGCGACTTCGAGCTGGCGCTCCAGGTTGTGCCCATCGGAGGCCTGCAGGATGGCTTCGAGCTTGGCCTGCTCGGCGGCCAGCGCGTCGAAGTCGGCATCCGGCTCGGCGTAGGCGGCATACACCTCGTCAAGCCGCGCCTGGGCCTGCTTGATCTCGCCCACCGCCTCCTCGACGATCTCGCGCACGGTCTTGTCCGGGTCGAGCTGAGGCTCCTGGGGCAGGTAGCCCACCTTGATACCCGGCATTGGGCGCGCCTCGCCGTCGATCTCGGTGTCGACCCCGGCCATGATGCGCAGCAGGGTGGACTTGCCCGCGCCGTTCAGGCCGAGCACGCCGATCTTGGCGCCGGGAAAGAACGACAGGGAGATATCTTTGAGGATCTGGCGCTTCGGGGGCACGACCTTGCTGACCCGATGCATGCTGTAGACGTATTGAGCCATGTGAACGGATGTCCTGACTTGAAGGGGGGTGGAGAAGGCAACTGGGCAGGCCTCCAGAACGCGGCAAAACTACCCGATTGCCGGTGCCAGGGCAAACCGCCGGGCACAGGTCCGAGCGCCGGCTTTGGTGGCTTCGGGCGCGCGCGGCGGGGCTTGCCGCCAGTCATCGTGCAGTGGACGACCATGAGCGTTTCGCGCCTGGGCGTGACCCGCTTTCATATCGCGCGGCGTGTCGATGAGGTAAAATATCGGGCTTTCTCCCGCCAGCTCCTCCAGGTGACCGTCCATGTTCAGCCGTGATTTGACCCTTGCCAAGTTCGATGCCGACCTCTTCGCCGCGATGCAGCAGGAAGAAAAGCGTCAGGAAGACCATATCGAACTGATCGCTTCGGAAAACTACACCAGCCCGGCAGTGATGGAAGCCCAGGGCAGCGTGCTGACTAACAAGTACGCCGAAGGCTATCCGGGCAAGCGTTACTACGGCGGCTGCGAGTTCGTCGACATCGTCGAGCAACTGGCCATCGACCGTGCCAAGGAGCTGTTCGGCGCCGATTACGCCAACGTCCAGCCGCACGCCGGTTCCCAGGCCAACAGCGCGGTCTTCCAGGCGCTGGTCAAGCCCGGCGACACCGTGCTCGGCATGAGCCTGGCCCACGGCGGCCACCTGACCCACGGCGCCTCCGTCAACTTCTCCGGCAAGATCTACAACGCGGTGCAGTACGGCATCAACGATGACGGCCTTATCGACTATGACCAGGTCGAGCGCCTGGCTGTCGAGCATCAGCCGAAGATGATCATCGCCGGCTTCTCGGCCTACTCCCAGGTGCTGGATTTCGCCCGCTTCCGCGAGATCGCCGACAAGGTCGGTGCCTACTTGTTCGTCGACATGGCCCACGTGGCCGGCCTGGTCGCTGCTGGCGTCTACCCGAACCCGGTGCCCTTCGCCGACGTGGTCACCACCACCACCCACAAGACCCTGCGTGGCCCGCGCAGCGGCCTGATCCTCGCCCGCAAGAACGAGGAGATCGAGAAGAAGCTGAACTCCGCGGTCTTCCCGGGCGGCCAGGGCGGCCCGCTGATGCATGTGATCGCGGCCAAGGCGGTGTGCTTCAAGGAAGCCATGCAGCCCGACTTCAAGGCCTACCAGCAGCAGGTGGTGAAGAACGCCCAGACCATGGCCGAGGTGTTCATCGATCGCGGTTTCGACGTGGTCTCCGGCGGCACGCAAAACCACCTGTTCCTGCTCAGCCTGATCAAGCAGGACATCACCGGCAAGGACGCGGACGCCGCCCTGGGTCGCGCCTTCATCACCGTGAACAAGAACTCGGTGCCGAACGATCCGCGCTCGCCCTTCGTCACCTCCGGCCTGCGCATCGGCACCCCGGCAGTCACCACCCGTGGCTTCGGCGAGACCGAGTGCCGCGAGCTGGCCGGCTGGATCTGCGACATCCTCGACAACATGGGCGACGAGTCCGTGGTCGACGCCGTGCGCGAAAAGGTCCAGGCCATCTGCGCCAAGCTGCCGGTGTACGGCAAGTAACGGTACCGCATCCGGCTTGCAAGAGGCCCGCCCCGTGCGGGCTTTTTGTTGGCTGCAGAGCCTGCCGGAACGGAGAAGGCAGGCATCGTCGCGCTGCGCGGTTATGATCCGCCGCGCGGAGCGGCTGCTCGCCGAGCCCTTCGGCCCTGAATACCAGGCCTATCGGGCAGGGCTCAGGCGCTGGATCTGACGGAAAATCCGGGCGCGCCAGGCGGGCTCGGCTATAGTGGCGAGCGTACCGGGAGGACCCTCGAATGACTGATGCATTACAAGAAGACCGCCGTCGTTTCCAGCGCATCGCCTTCGATGCCCAGACCGAACTGGCCCAGGGCGAGAGGAGCTGGCCAGTCCAGCTTCACGATCTCTCCCTCAAGGGCTTGCTGGTCTCGCGGCCGAGTGATTGGCAGGCGTCAGAGCAAGAGCCGCTCTGGGCGCGCATCCGGCTTTCGCATGAGGTCGTGGTGAACATGGAGGTGGCTCCGGCGCATGTCAAGAAGGACCAGCTCGGGCTGGTCTGCCAACACATCGACCTGGACTCGATCAGTCACCTGCGGCGCCTGGTGGAGCTCAACATCGGCGATACCCAGCTGCTCGAACGCGAACTGGCGGCGCTGGGAGGCTGATGCACGAGCAAGGTTGTCGGGTTACGCCCTCGGCCAGCCCGCCCCGCAGGATACGGCCGAGCCGTAGGTCGGATTAGCGCAGCGTAATCCGACCTGCCAGCGCCGTTGATCTACTCGAACAATGCATCCAGCGCCTGCTCCAGCCGGGTCACCGCCACGACTTGCAGTCCGGCCGGATTATCCTTCGGGGCGTTGCCCCTGGGGACGATGGCGCGCTTGAAACCATGTTTGGCGGCCTCCTTGAGGCGTTCCTGGCCGCTGGGGACCGGCCGGACCTCGCCGGACAGGCCGACTTCACCGAACACCAGAAGGTCATGGGGCAACGGGCGGTCGCGCAGGCTGGAGATGACCGCGGCCATCAAGGCCAGGTCCGAGGCGGTTTCCAGCACCTTGACTCCACCCACCACGTTGAGAAACACGTCCTGATCGTAGGTGGGGATGCCGCCGTGACGGTGCAGCACCGCCAGCAGCATGGCCAGGCGATTGGGGTCCAACCCAAGGGTCACGCGCCGCGGGTTGGACAGATGACTGGTATCCACCAGCGCCTGGACCTCCACCAGCATCGGCCGCGAGCCCTCCCAGGTAGCCATCACCACGCTGCCCGGCACCGACTCCTGAGCCCGGGTAAGAAAGATGGCGGACGGGTTCGACACCTCTTTCAGCCCCTTGTCGGTCATGCCGAACACGCCCAGCTCGTTGATCGCGCCGAAGCGGTTCTTCACCGCCCGCAGCATGCGCAGGCGACCATCGGATTCGCCCTCGAAGTAGAGCACCGTGTCTACCATGTGCTCAAGCACGCGCGGGCCGGCGAGCGCGCCTTCCTTGGTGACGTGGCCAACCAGAAAGATCGCCGTGCCGCTCTGCTTGGCGAAGCGCACCAGCAGCGCGGCGCTCTCGCGGACCTGGGCCACACCGCCCGGGGCCGATTGCAGCTGTTCGGTGAAGATGGTCTGGATCGAGTCGATCACCATCACTTTCGGCTGTTCGCGGCGGGCGGTGGCGATGATCGATTCGATGCAAGTCTCGGTCATCACCTTGAGTTTGTCCTGCGGCAGATCCAGGCGCCGGGCGCGCATGGCGACCTGCTGCTGGGACTCTTCACCGGTGACGTACAGCGCCGGGTAGTGACTGGCAAGGTTGCACAGGGTCTGCAGCAGGATGGTGGATTTGCCGATGCCGGGATCGCCGCCGATGAGCACCACCGAGCCGTCCACCAGGCCGCCGCCGAGCACCCGGTCGAGCTCGTTGGAGCCGGTGGCGAAACGGGGCACTTCCTCGATGCTGACTTCCGCCAGGGTGCGCAGGTTGGCCTGGTCGCCGGCCCAGCCGGCGCGCCCGGAAGGCGTGGCGCCTTCCACCAGGGTCTCGACGAGCGTGTTCCAGGCGCCGCAATCCGCGCACTGGCCGGCCCATTTGGGGAAGGTGGCGCCGCACTCGGTGCAGCCATACATGCGCTTGGCCTTGGCCATGGAGGAGCTCCGCTCAGGTTGAGCGACCAGTTTAGCGGCTAGGGTGGCGCGAGACAGCCACCACGCAGGTCCAGCGCCGAAGCGGGCGTCAATCGGGTCGGTAGAGGAATGGAACGGGAGGAGGCCCGACTCTGAGCCTATACTGAGTCGGGCTGGGCTGTCAGGGAGTGCACTTGCCGCAGCAGGTGCCCGAGGCGTGGCGCAGTTGTCGGGCGATATTGTCCTTGAGGGCAACGCGCTCGAGCTTGAGTGTGTTGAGCGCTGCGTCGTCGAGTCGCTCGATCCCGTCCTCTACCCGGCAGATGTGCTTGTCCAGGGTTTCATAGGCTTCTGCCAGCGCGGCGAAGCGGTGGTCGTCCTGCTTGAGTTGATGCAACTGGTCGCGCCATTCGGCGAAGTCATGGGTCAGTGCGTGATGTTCGACGTGCATGTACGGGCTCCTTCTGGCGATGGGTACAGAGCTTACGCCATCGGTTTTTTCCGCCATTGACGGGGATCAAAGCCACGAACTTGAGGTCAGACGTGGAGGTGATGGCTTAATGCCTTTATGTCGGGTTTCCTGATCAGGTTTTAATCATGCAGTTATCAGAGGGCGCTTGATGAGCACACAAGCACAGGCGGTATGCCAAGCATGCCGCGACGGTCGTGCACTGGATTTCTCCATCAGCATGGCGTTTCAGCCGATCGTCGATCTGGCCAGCGGCGGCGTATTCGCCCATGAGGCGCTGGTGCGTGGGCTGGCGGGCGAGGGTGCCGGCCAAGTGCTGGCCCGGGTGACCGACGAGAACCTCTACAGCTTCGATCAGGCCTGCCGAACCCGCGCTCTTGAATGGGCCGGCCAGCTGGGAATGCAGAGCCGGTTGTCGATCAATTTCATGCCCAATGCCGTGTACAAGCCGGAAACCTGCATCCGTGCCACCCTCGCTGCTGCGAAACGGGTCGAGTTTCCCATCGAACAGATCATTTTCGAGGTGACCGAGCAGGAGCGGGTACGCGACACCGAGCACCTGCTGCGCATTCTGCATGTCTACCGGCAGATGGGCTTTCGCACCGCGATTGATGATTTTGGCGCGGGCTATGCCGGCCTGAACCTGCTGGCCGACTTTCAGCCGGACCTGATCAAGCTGGACATGCACCTGATCCGCCACCTGGACCGCGATCCGGTCCGTCAGACCCTGGTGGAAGGCATTCTGGAGATGTGTCGGCGGCTGGGTATTCAGGTCATCGCCGAAGGCGTGGAGACGCTGGAAGAGTCCCGCGCGTTGCGGGAGCGCGGGGTGGACCTGCAGCAAGGGTATCTGTTTGCCCGACCCGCGTTCCAGGCGCTGCCGGAGATCTTCCTGCCTTGAATCAGGGACGCGCCAGGCCGTTGAGCTCGCCACGGGCGAGGCGCTCGACACTGTTGCCGAGGCGGTCGGTCAGGGTCAGGTCGGCGCCCTGTTCACGAAGCGCCTCGAGCAGCTCCGCCCGCTGGAACAGCGCCGCGTACATCGCCGCCGTCTGGCCGTTGGCGTTGCGCTGGTCGGGGCTGCACGCGGCACTCATCAGGCGCCGGGCAATGCGGATCTCGCCCTTGAAGATCGCCCCCATCAGGGCCGTGTTGCCCTGAAGGTCCTGGATGCAGGGGTCCGCTCCGGCCTCCAGCAGGCGCTCCACGCTGTCGCGATGGCCGTGGTAGGCGGCCAGGATCAGCGCCGTGTAGCCCTTGGCGTCGGTGACGTTCAGATCGAACCCGGCACCGATGAATTCCTCCAGCATGGCCTGGTCGCCGGTGCGGGCAGCGTGCAGCAGATAGCCGCGCAGTTGCTGCTCGACCGAAGGCCCCTCGGTGCCGGCCGCGCCTGCATGGGACAGCCCGGTCACCAGCAAGGCGCAGATGAATATCAGGGTTTTCATGTCTGCCTCCCGTGAACAACCCGGCGCGCAGGCGGCCGGGTTGCGGTTGCGGATAACGAAACGATCAGTCCTGCAGTTCCGCCGCCAGCGTCTTGACCCGGTTCAGGTCGGCCTTGGCCACCCTGGTCAGGCCTTCGCCGTACTCAGTGTCGGCCTTGTAGAAGAACGACAGCATGATGTGCTTGGCTTCATCGTCGGTCCGGGCCAGTTCGCCGCCCAGGGTGTTGATCAGGTCTTTCTTCTCCTTGGCGCTGAACGAGCGGTACAGCTCACCGGCCTGCTTGAAGTTCTGCTCGCGCTGGATCGGCGCCTGCTGGGTGGTGCCGCTCAGCGGAAGCTGGCTGTAGACCGCGCGAGGCGTTTCCTCGCGGTTCTCGCGCCGGCTCGGCTGGTAGTTGACGCTGGTGGTGGTCTGCCCGAAGTTCATCGCGCCGTCCTGATTGCCGTTGTTGACCTCGACCTGGGGCCGGTTGATCGGCAGGCTCAGGCCGTTGGTGCCGACCCGGTGCAGCTGGGTGTCGGCGTAGGCGAACAGGCGGCCCTGCAGCAGGCGATCTTCGGAGGGTTCGATACCCGGGACCAGGTTGGCCGGGGCCATGGCGACCTGCTCGGTTTCCTGGAAGATGTTCTGCGGGTTCCTGTTCAGCACCATCTGGCCGATCTTGCGCTCGGGTACGTCCGGCCAGATCTTGGTGGCGTCCAGCGGGTCGAACTCGAAGTCTGCCAGTTGCTCGGGCTTGAGTACCTGGACGTACAGGTCCCACTTGGGATGGTCGCCGCGGTCGATTGCCTCGATCAGGTCACGGCTCAGGTGGCTGTAGTCCTTGCCCTGCATGGCCTCGTTTTCCTTCGGGTCGAAGTTTCTGATGCCTTGCAGCGTGGCCCAGCGGAACTTCGCGTAATGCACCTCGCCCTGGTCGTTGACCAGCTTGTAGGCGTGCACGCCGTTGCCGTCCATCTGCCGGTAGCTGGCCGGGGTGCCCTGGTTGGAGTAGAGCAGGGTCAGGGTGCGGGTGGACTCGGGGTGGAACGACAGGAAGTCGAAGCGGCGGCTGTCGTCGTCGAGGTTGGTGCGTGGGTCCGGCTTGAACGAGTGCACCATGTCCGGGAACTTGATGGCGTCGCGGATGAAGAAGGTCGGGAAGTTGTTACCGACCAGGTCCCAGTTGCCGTCGGCGGTGTAGAACTTGGTGGCGAAGCCGCGTGGGTCACGCAGGGTCTCCGGCGAATGCAAGCCGTGGACCACGGTGGAGAAGCGCACGAACACGGGCGTGGTGCTGCCCTTTTCGAAGACCTTGGCCAGGGTCAGGTCGGAAATGTCCTCGGTGGCGGTGAACTCGCCGTGGGCGCCGGTACCGCGGGCATGGACCACGCGCTCGGGAATGCGCTCGCGGTCGAAGCGCTGCAGCTTCTGCAGCAGTTGCACGTCCTGCAGCAGGGCCGGGCCGTTGGGGCCGGCGGTCTGGGAGTTCTGGTTGTTGCCGACCGGGGCGCCGTTGTCGCGGGTCAGGGGGGCGGCCTGTGCCGACAGGCAGAGAAGGCTGGCAGCCAGGGCTCCGGCCCAGGCGCCGGTGGGTTGGGCGAACTTCATTATCATCGTCCTCGTTCCAGTTTTGGGGGCATGCTCATGCACAGCCAAACTAGAGCGAGAAAGGCGGCTTCGCTAAATTGAAAAGCTTCACCGGATCGATAGAAAAAATTCAATGCAATCAACGGATTGTGATTATCGCCCGAAAGCCTGCAGCTGAGAGCTGCCGAGATCCGGAACCCGCGCTTCGCTTGCAGGGTCTCTCGAAGCGGCTCCGGGGCGTATCGGGCGCATCCCGGCCCTGCACAGGAATCCCAGAGATGAGCTTTCTCAGCGAGTTCAAGGCCTTCGCCGTTCGCGGCAACGTGGTAGACATGGCGGTGGGCATCGTGATCGGCGCCGCCTTCGGCCGTATCGTTTCAACCTTCGTCGATGGCGTGATCATGCCGCCATTGGGACTGCTCATCGGCGGGGTGGACTTCTCCGACCTTGCGGTGGTGCTGCAGCAGGCTACCGCCGAGGCCCCGGCGGTTCTGCTGCGCTACGGTGCTTTCATCCAGACGGTGGTGGACTTCACCATCGTGGCGTTCGCGGTGTTCGTCGGGGTCAAGGTCATCAGCAGCCTCAGGCGCAAGGAGGCGGAGGAACCGAGCAGCCCGCCGGCACCGGGGCCGGAGGAGGTGCTGCTCGGGGAAATTCGCGATCTGCTCAGGGCGCAGCAGCGAAACGGCTGACACCCCCGGAGGGGCGCCAGCCGCGACGGGTCACTCCGGCTTGGGCGTGGTGGCAGTGCTAGGCGGGAGAATCGGGTAGGCCACCTGCGGCTGGTCACCGGTCAGGCTGTGCAGAAAGGCCGTGATGGAACTGACTTCGGTGGCGTTGAGCTCCCGACCGAGCTGGCTGTCACCCATTATCGCCACCGCCTGCTCCAGCTCCCAGACCTCGCCGCTGTGAAAGTACGGTGGGGTGAGAGCGACGTTGCGCAGCGGCGCGGCGCGGAATACGTACTCGTCGCTGGCCGTATTGGTCACGGCGAAGCGACCCTTGTCGCTTTCCGGCAGGATGTCGGCGCCCGGGCGCTTCACCACCCCGAACGGGAAGTAGTTCTGGCCGCCCAGGTTCACGCCGTTGTGGCAGGCGGTGCAGCCGGTGTCCATGAACAGCGCCAGACCCTTCTTCTGTTGCTCGTCGAGCGCGGCGTCATCACCAGCCAGGTAGCGGTCGAAGGGAGCGTTGGGAGTGATCAGGCCGACTTCGAATGCTTCCAGGGCATACGCCATGTTGTCGAAGCTGACCGGGTCCTTGTCGTTGGGGAAGGCCTGGGCAAAGGCCTCGGCATACTGGGGAATGCTCTTCAGCGTCTGAACCACGCGCTCGGGCGAATTGTTCATTTCGACGCTGGCCTGCACCGGGCCTTTGGCCTGCTCCTGAAGATCTTTGGCGCGACCATCCCAGAACTGGGCGGCGTTGAACACCGCGTTGAGTACTGTCGGCGAGTTGCGCGGGCCTTTCTGCCAGCCGTGGCCAATGGAGGTGGTGACATTGTCACTGCCGCCGATGCTCAGGTTGTGGCAGGTATTGCAGCTGATCACATGACTGCGCGAGAGACGAGGGTCGAACCAGAGCTGGTGGCCGAGGCGGGCCTGGTCTTCGCTCACCTGCTGGCCCCGCACCTCGGTGACCTTTTCCGGAATAGGCTTGAAAATGGCGTTGGCGCGGTCACGCAGTGCATCGGCGTTGGCGCCCTGGGCGACCAGTAAAGCGCTGCCGAGCAACAGGGGAATGGGTGGGCGCATGGAGCGACTCCTTGACGACTCGTGGGATACGGCTCTAGGAGGCCTTTTTCCAGCGGGGAAGGGGTTGACGTGGGTCAACCACAGCGGCGATTCCCGGCGGCTGATGTATTAATTCCTGGGCGATGCCCCCGGTCGATCCACCTTGCGTGGCCCCCCGGCGCGACGCCAGAATGGCGTTGTTCACAGGCCCAAGGCCTCTATCCAAGGATTACCAATGCCCGAGACCTTCGCTGCCAGCCTGCGCCTGGCACCTGATGCCCTGACCCGCCCGTTCAGCCCCTCGCAATTTCTCTTCGACACCACTGACGATCTCGAGCCCTTCCTTGGCGTGCTGGGACAGGAGCGTGCCGTGGAAGCCCTGCAGTTCGGCGTCGCCATGCCGCGTCACGGCTATAACGTGTATGTCATGGGCGAGCCAGGCACTGGCCGCTTCTCCTTCGTCAAGCGTTACCTGCAGGCCGAAGGCAAGCGCATGGACACGCCGGCGGACTGGGTCTACATCAATAATTTCGATGAGTCCCGCGAGCCGCGTGTCCTTCAACTGCCGTCGGGCACTGCGGGCGACTTCATCGACGACATCGACAAACTGATCGAAAACCTGCTGGCCACCTTTCCGGCCGTGTTCGAGCACCCCAGCTACCAGCAGAAGAAGAGCGCCATCGACCGCGCCTTCAACCAGCGTTACGACAAGGCCCTCGATGTGATCGAGAAGCTCGCCCTCGAGCACGATATAGCCTTGTACCGCGACAGCACCAATATCGCCTTCACCCCAATGAAGGACGGCAAGTCCATGGACGAGGCGGAGTTCGGCCAACTGCCCGACGCCGAACGCGAGCGCTACCATCAGGACATCACGGCGCTCGAGGAGCGGCTCAACGACGAGCTGTCGAGCCTGCCACAATGGAAGCGCGAGTCCACCAACCAGCTGCGCCAGCTCAACGAGGAGACCATTCGCCAGGCGTTGCAGCCGCTGCTGGCGCCGCTGTCGGAGAAGTATCAGGCGATCGCCGGGGTGGAAGCCTATCTGCAGGCGATGCAGCTGGACCTGCTGCGTACCGTGGTCGAGTACCTTGGCGACGAAGCCCGTAGCGAGCCGCAGGCGCGGACCTTGCTTGAGGAACAGTACGTCCCCAGCCTGGTGGTCGGTCACCCCTCGCAGGGTGGTGCGCCGATGGTGTTCGAGTCACACCCTACCTTCGACAACCTGTTTGGCCGAATCGAGTACAGCGCTGACCAGGGTGCGCTCTATACCAGCTATCGCCAGCTTCGCCCCGGTGCCCTGCACCGTGCCAATGGCGGTTTTCTGGTGCTGGAGGCCGAGAAGCTGTTCACCGAGCCCTTTGTCTGGGAGGCGCTCAAGCGGGCCCTGCAGACCAACCAGCTGAAGATGGAATCGCCTCTGGTGGAGCTGGGTCGGATCGCCACGGTGAGCCTCAACCCGGAGGTCGTCCCGCTCAAGCTGAAGATCATCATCATCGGCTCGCGGCAGCTGTACTACATGCTTCAGGAGGCCGATCCGGACTTTCAGGAGATGTTCCGGGTGCTGGTGGATTTCGACGAGGACATCCCCCTGCACGACGACTGCCTGGAGCAGTTCTCCCAGTTGCTCAAGACCCGCACCTCCGAAGAGAAGATGGCGCCGCTCACCGCCGCGGCGGTGGCGCGTCTGGCCACCTACAGTGCGCGCCTGGCCGAACACCAGGGTCGCCTCTCGGCACGCATCGGTGATCTCTTCCAGTTGCTCAGCGAGGCAGACTTCATTCGCTCGCTGGCCAAGGATTCGGTCACTGACGCCGGCCACATCGAACGCGCGCTGAAGGCCAAGGAGACTCGCACCGGCCGGGTGTCGGCGCGCATCCTCGACGACATCCTGGCCGGCATCATCCTCATCGACACCGAGGGCGCCGCCATCGGCCGCTGCAACGGCCTGACGGTGCTGCAGGTAGGTGATTCCGCGTTCGGCGTGCCGGCGCGCATTTCCGCCACGGTCTACCCGGGCGCATCGGGCATCGTCGACATCGAGCGTGAGGTCAACCTCGGTCAGCCGATTCACTCCAAGGGTGTGATGATCCTTACCGGTTACCTGGGCAGCCGCTACGCCCAGGAGTTTCCCTTGGCGATTTCGGCCAGCATCGCCCTGGAGCAGTCCTATGGCTACGTGGACGGCGACAGCGCCTCGCTCGGCGAGGTCTGCACCCTGATCTCGGCGCTTTCGCGTACGCCGCTCAAGCAGTGCTTCGCCATTACCGGCTCGATCAACCAGTTCGGCGAGGTGCAGGCGGTCGGCGGCGTCAACGAGAAGATCGAGGGGTTCTTCCGCCTCTGCCAGGCCCGTGGGCTGAACGGCGAACAGGGCGTGATCGTGCCTTTTGCCAACGTCACCACGCTGATGCTCGACGAGCAGGTGCTGGCGGCGGTGCGCGAGGAGCGCTTCCATGTCTACGCGGTGCGCCACGTCGACGAGGCCATGGCGCTGCTGGTGGGCGAGCCGGTGGGCGAGCTGGATCAGGAAGGCGCTTTCCCAGACGGCAGCATCAACGCGCGGGTGGTCGAGCGCTTGCGGGACATCGCCGAAATGGACATGCCAGCCGAGGAGCCCGCGGCCTCGACCACCCTCGCCGGCAAGGCGATGGGGTCTTCCCGGGGGGCAGAACAGGGGTAGGGCAGCACAGGGCAACGGAACGTTCAGCCACCGGGTGGGTCTGGAAGGTGTGAATTCCATCACTTTCCATTCACAAGGTTATCCACAGATTCTGTAGGTAACCGTGCTGCCCTGGACTCGTCGAAAGGACGCGCAGGCCAGCCGACAGCGAGGACCGCCGTCATGTCGCACACCCTGTGTCTGAGCCGCCAGTGCCTGGGTCTGGAGACCCGAATCGAATGTTCCATCCGGCCGCTGGCCAGCGGCCGCGGCCTCTGGACCCTGCTGTGCGCCGCTGGCCTGGCCGGCTCGCAACCCACCGCAGTCCGCGTACAGGGGCCGTTCTACGGGCCGCGCAAGGCCGAGGCGGTGCTTGAGGCCATCGCTCGCAATTTGATCGAGCAAGGCTACAGCGAAGGCACGGGGCCCTACATCTGGGAATTGCACATGCAGGCCGAGCTGCGCAAGGTCAATTCCGATCAGACCTTGCTCCCCGGTGGCTGGCAGTCCAGCCCGTGACCCCTCTGGCAGGCTGATCGCACGCACTTATCCACAGCGCTCGGGCTTCCCTTGGCAGGGCGACATGGACAAGATGGGCAAGCAGGCCAAGTCGACGCCTCGAGGGGCGCGGTGAGCGGGCAAAGGCCTCGGCCTGCGTTACGGGGCTGTGCTAGGCTGTCCGGCCTTTTCGCCTTACCGGGAGTCTCTCATTCATGTCCGAACTCGACCTCAACACCGACGAAGCGCGCGTCAGCTATGGCATCGGCCTTCAACTGGGCGGCCAGTTGCGTGACAACCCGCCGCCGGGTGCTTCGCTGGAGGCGATCCTGGGCGGCATCCGTGACGCCTTCACCGGCAATGGCACCCGTGTCGAACCCGAAGCGCTGAATGCGAGCTTCCAGGTGATCCGCGAACGCATGCAGGCTGAGTCGGCGGCGGAGACCGAAAGGGCCACCGCCGAGGGCAAGCAGTTCCTCGCCGAGAACGCCCAGCGCGAGGGCATCACCGTGTTGCCGTCGGGCCTGCAGTATGAAGTGCTGAGCACGGGCGAAGGTCCCAGGCCGGGGCGCGAAGATACCGTCCGCACCCACTACCACGGCACCCTGATCAACGGCAGTGTATTCGACAGCTCCTACCAGCGCGGTCAGCCCGCCGAGTTCCCGGTCGGCGGCGTGATCGCTGGCTGGACCGAAGCGCTGCAACTGATGAACGCCGGCAGCAAGTGGCGGCTGTTCGTGCCGAGCGAGCTGGCCTATGCTGGCCAGGCGGTCGGCAGCATCCCCGCCCACAGCGTACTGGTGTTCGACGTCGAACTGCTCGAAGTGCTCTGAGCCTGGCGCCGGGTGGCGCGTCCCCGCAAAGCGCCATCCGGCAGGTTCGATCTGCCGTTCCGGTCTTCAGCGCAGGGCCTGAGCGTAGGAATAGAGGAACAGGCTGCGTACCAGTTCCTTGAGCACCTGGGGCTCGCTCGACTCAAGGTCATGCAGGTCTAGCCCGCCCTGCTCACGCAGCTCTTCCAGTGTCTCTCCCTTGAGCAGGGCGCAGACTGCGCCGGTTTCCCGATGAAGAATCCGCAGGTAGGGATCGCGGCGGTCCAGCCAGGCGTCTATCAGATAGGTCATGAGGCTCATCTCCCGTAATGGTTAGATGAGAATAATTCCTATTACTGAAAACGCAAGGCGATCAGTTGCCTCGCGCTCGCCGGTCGTCAGTAGGTGCGTGCCACGGCGTAACGGGCGAGTTCGGCCAGAGTGTCGCGGTAGGGGCTCGGCGGCAGGGCGTCCAGGCAGGCGATGGCGCGCTCCGAATAGTCACGGGCCAGGCGCGAGGTGTAGTCCAGGGCGCCGCAGGCTTCCACCGCCTCGCAGATGCTCGACAGATTCTCGAGACCGCCTTTCTGGATGGCCTGGCGAACCAGGGCCGCCTGTTCCGGCGTGCCCTCGCGCATGGTGTAGATGAGCGGAAGGGTGGGCTTGCCTTCGGCGAGGTCGTCGCCGACGTTCTTGCCGAGGGTTTCGGCGTCGCCCTGATAATCCAGCAGGTCGTCAACGAGCTGGAAGGCAATGCCCAGGGAGTCGCCATACTGACGCAGGGCTTCGCGCTGCTCGGCGGGCGCTTCGGCCAGGGTGGCGGCGCTATGGGTCGAGGCCTCGAAAAGCATCGCGGTCTTGCCGCGGATGACTTCCATGTAGGTTTCCTCGGTGGTGCTGGCGTCTCGCACCTTGGTCAGCTGCAATACCT
Source organism: Stutzerimonas tarimensis (assembly GCF_042648805.1). Taxonomy (NCBI): domain Bacteria; kingdom Pseudomonadati; phylum Pseudomonadota; class Gammaproteobacteria; order Pseudomonadales; family Pseudomonadaceae; genus Stutzerimonas; species Stutzerimonas tarimensis. Next base: position 889,340 of record NZ_JBHRXZ010000022.1, read on the forward strand.
CGCCTTCGGCGATCACGCGGGTGGCCTGGGAGATGATCTCCATCACCGGCATCGAGCCGAGCCTGACCATCATCTCGAAGGAGCGCGCATAGAGGAAATCGCCCACCAGTACGCTTGGGGCGTTGCCCCACATGGCATTGGCGGTGGAGCGCCCACGGCGCATGCCGGACATGTCGACCACGTCATCATGCAGCAGGGTGGAGGTATGCAGGAACTCGATGATCGCCGCCAGCAGGCGCAGGCGTTCGCCGGAGACGCCGACTGCGTTGCCACCCAGTAGTACCAGCAGCGGGCGCAGGCGCTTGCCGCCAGCGGAGATGATGTAGTCTCCGATCTTTTCCACCAGGGGTACGCGGGAAGAAAGCTGCTGGCGGATGATGCCGTCGATGGCGTCGAAATCTTCCGACACGACCTGGTAGAAAGACTGGGGTTGCATCGCGGACGGGTGCTCCTCGGAGGTTGCGCGGCATGCTAGGGGGCGGGTTCCGGCCTGTCAAGGCAAGGCCCGGCGGCTATTGCGCAGCCTCTGGTGCTTGCGTACAATCGCGGCCCTTAACTTCCCCCATGGGCATTCCCTGCCTCCACAATTGCACGGCGTCGCTTCGGCCCCATGCAGCCATGCCAGCCACCAATTCATTCTTATCAAGCGCTGGGTGAGCAGGTTCAACGGAGAAACATGATGTACGCAGTTATCGTAACCGGCGGCAAGCAATACAAGGTCGCCGAGGGCGAATTTCTGAAGGTCGAGAAGCTCGAGATCGGTGCCGGCGAGTCCGTGACCTTCGATCGCGTGCTGCTGATCGGCAACGGCGACGATGTGCAGATCGGTGCACCTGTGGTCGAGGGCGCCAAGGTTACCGCGGAAGTGGTAAGCCAGGGTCGGCACGACAAGATCCGCATCATCAAGTTCCGTCGTCGTAAGCACCACATGAAGCGTCAGGGCCACCGTCAGTGGTTCACTGAGATCAAAATCACCGGTATCCAGGCCTGATTTCGGTCGGGATCCCTTTTTAGGAGTATTGAACTCATGGCACACAAAAAAGCTGGCGGTTCCACCCGCAACGGCCGCGACTCGGAAAGCAAACGCCTTGGCGTGAAGATGTACGGCGGTCAGGCTGTTCGTGCAGGCAACATCCTCGTGCGTCAGCGCGGCACTCAGTTCCACCCCGGTTACGGCGTGGGTCTGGGCAAGGATCACACCCTGTTCGCAAAGCTGGACGGCGTGGTCAAGTTTGAAGTGAAGGGTGCTTTCGGTCGTCGGTACGTCAGTATCGCAACCGCCTAAGCATTGCTTCGCGGAAAAAGCCCTGTCGCCTAGACGGGGCTTTTTCGTTTTCAGGTTCCAGGGTTTGTAGGTCGGCCGTCCAGCGGCGGCGTCAGTGGCGATATCCGGGCGGGCCGGGCTGTCGTATTGCAAGCAGGACCGTTCCCGTTCACATGACCCGCTGCTACAGCGGAGGCGTATCCATGAAATTCGTCGATGAAGTATCGATTTTTGTAAAGGCCGGTGACGGCGGCAACGGCATGATGAGCTTTCGGCGCGAGAAGTTCATCGAAAAGGGCGGCCCCAACGGCGGCGACGGCGGCGATGGCGGCTCGGTGTTTCTCGAGGCGGTCGAAAACCTCAACACCCTGGTCGACTACCGCTATACCCGGCGCTTCCAGGCGGCCAATGGCCAGAAGGGGGGCAGCACCGACTGCACCGGCGCCAAGGGTGACGACCTGATTCTGCCGGTGCCGATCGGTACCACGGTGATCGATGCCTCCACCCAGGAAATCATCGGGGACCTGACTCGCGCCGGCCAGCGCCTGATGGTGGCCCAGGGCGGCTGGCACGGGCTGGGCAATACCCGCTTCAAGTCCAGTACCAACCGCGCACCGCGCCAGACCACTCCAGGCAAGCCGGGCGAGTCGCGGGATCTCAAGCTGGAGATGAAGGTGCTGGCCGACGTGGGTCTGCTCGGCCTGCCGAATGCCGGCAAGAGCACCCTGATCCGCTCCGTTTCGGCCGCCAAGCCGAAGGTGGCCGATTATCCTTTCACCACCCTGGTGCCTAACCTGGGCGTGGTCAGTGTCGGGCCGTACAAGAGCTTTGTGGTCGCCGACATCCCTGGCCTGATCGAGGGTGCCGCCGAGGGTGCTGGTCTGGGGATTCGCTTTCTCAAGCACCTGACCCGGACCCGTCTGTTGCTGCACCTGGTGGACATGGCGCCGCTGGACGGCAGCGATCCGGCAGACGACGCGGAAACCATCCTCAACGAGCTGTCGAGGTTCAGTCCGGCCCTGGTCGAGCGTGACCGCTGGCTGGTCTTGAACAAGGCCGACCAATTGCTCGAAGACGAGCGCGAGGAGCGTCTGAAGGCGGTGGTGGAGCGCTTGCAGTGGACCGGTCCGGTGTTTGTCATTTCCGCCCTCGAGCGTGAAGGGACCGAGGCGCTGAGCCAGGCCATCATGCGCTATCTCGACGAGCGCACGCTGCGGATCGAGGAAGACCCGGCCTTCGCCGAGGCGTTGGCCGAGCTGGACCAGCGCATCGAGGACGAAGGGCGTGCGCGTCTGCAGGAGCTGGACGATCGTCGAGCGTTGCGTCGGGCCGGAGTCAAGCCGGTGGGTGAGGAGGACGATGACTTCGACGGCGACGACGATGATGACGAGGACGGCGCGGAAATCATCTACGTGCGCTGAGTCGGCGGCGTACTGGTGGATAACGGTATGGATCGAGGCGAGAGCATGCGGGACAAGGTGACCGGCGCCCGGCGCTGGGTGGTGAAGATCGGCAGTGCTCTGTTGACCGCGGACGGCAAGGGGCTGGATGAGGCGGCCATGGCGGTCTGGGTCGAGCAGATGATTCTCTTGCGCGACGCGGGGGTCGAGTTGGTGCTGGTCTCTTCCGGTGCGGTCGCCGCCGGCATGAGCCGGCTGGGCTGGACAGCCCGGCCAAAGGCGGTGCATGAACTGCAGGCCGCGGCCGCGGTGGGGCAGATGGGGCTGGTGCAGGCCTGGGAGTCCAGTTTTGCCCGGCGTGGTCGGCCCACCGCGCAGATTCTCCTGACCCACGACGACCTGTCCGATCGCAAGCGTTACCTGAATGCCCGCAGCACGCTGCGGACCCTGCTCGATCTGGGCGCCATTCCGGTGATCAACGAGAACGACACCGTGGTCACTGACGAGATCCGCTTTGGTGACAACGACACCCTGGCGGCGCTGGTGGCGAATCTGGTCGAGGCCGACCTGCTGGTCATTCTTACCGATCGTGACGGCATGTTCGACGCCGACCCGCGCAGCAAGCCCGACGCCACCCTTATCAGCGAGGCGCGCGCCGATGATCCGGCCCTGGATGAGGTGGCCGGCGGCAGCGGAGGCGCGCTCGGTCGTGGCGGCATGCAGACCAAGCTGCGCGCGGCGCGGCTGGCGGCGCGCTCCGGCGCGCACACGGTGATCGCTGGCGGTCGTATCGATCAGGTGCTTACCCGGCTCAGGCAGGGTGAGCGACTCGGTACGTTGCTGGCGCCCGAGCGCAATCGCCATGCGGCGCGCAAGCAGTGGCTCGCCGGTCACTTGCAGATGCGTGGCACGCTTGGTCTGGATGCCGGTGCGGTGCTGGCGTTGCGGCAGGGGCGCAGTCTGCTGCCGGTGGGGGTCAGGTCGGTGGTCGGCAACTTCCGACGGGGTGAAATGGTCGTCTGCAAGGGGCCGGACGGTGCCGAGGTGGCGCGCGGATTGGTCAACTACAGTGCCTTGGAGGCGCAGAGGATACTCGGCCGGTCGTCCGAGGAGATCGAGCGTCTGCTGGGCTACGTCGATGAGCCGGAGATGGTGCATCGCGACAACATGATCCTGCTCTGAGGTAATCCATGCGTCTGGCTTCCTGTCTCGCCGTGCTCCTGCTGACCTTGCCGCTGGCCGCCCAGGCGCGACAGATCGGGGAGGTGGACACAGCATTCAAGCTCATCGGGCCGAACCACAAGATCATCGTCGAGGCCTTCGACGACCCCAAGGTCGAGGGCGTGACCTGCTACCTGTCGCGGGCCAGAACCGGTGGCATCCGGGGTGGGCTGGGGGTTGCCGAGGATCGTGCCGAGGCGTCCATCGCCTGCCGCCAGGTGGGGCCGATCAGCCTCGCGGCCGATCTTCGCGATGGCGAGGAGGTGTTCCGCGAGCGGGCCTCCCTGGTGTTCAAGACGATGCAGGTGGTGCGCTTCCATGACCGCGAGCGCAATGCCCTGGTGTATCTGGTCTACAGCGATCGGCTGATCGATGGCAGTCCGCAGAACGCCGTCACCGCCGTGCCGATCATGCCCTGGGGTACCTCGCCGGGTCGCTAGCCAGTTGCCGCGCTCCGGCCTGCTCGGCCGCAAGCGATTGGGCGCTACCGCCTTATTCTGCACCCCGCTCGTCCAGGTCAGGCCAGGAAATCAGGAAGTGAAGGCACAAAAAAACCGGCGCTAGGCCGGTTCTTTCTGCATCATCACGCTCAGGCAGCAGCGGCTTCGCCGAGGGCCTTGATGTGAGCGTTCAGGCGGCTCTTGTGACGAGCGGCCTTGTTCTTGTGGATGATGCCCTTGTCGGCCATGCGGTCGATGACCGGAACAGCGGCGACGTAAGCGGTCTTGGCTTTTTCCAGGTCCTTGGCGTTGAGCGCCTTGACTACGTTCTTGATGTAGGTGCGGACCATCGAGCGCAGGCTAGCATTGTGGCTGCGACGCTTCTCAGCCTGAATTGCGCGTTTTTTGGCGGAAGGGCTGTTGGCCACCGTCGAACTCCTCGAATGCTTTTTTTGGGGTTAAGCAGATAAATAAGGCCGCGAATCATGCCCAGCCTGCGGATCGATGTCAAGCCCATCCGCTGGCCGGTCCGGGGCTGGCCGGACGGGCGGGGCGCGGCTAAACTCGCCGCCTCGTTGCTGGTCTGAGCGCCCTGTCAGGAGCCCTTTGCCGGCATGTCGCCGCGGGCTTCGCCTTGCCTGACCCGGCGCTGCTCGATCCAGGATCCCCGATGTCCGAAAAAACCGCCAAAGGCGGACTGCTGCGCTCTGGCGCGGTGGTCAGCGTAATGACCCTGATGTCCCGCGTGCTCGGTATGGTGCGGGACATGGTGGTGGCCAACTATTTTGGCTCCGGGGCAGCGGCAGATGCGTTTTTCATCGCCTTCAAGATTCCCAATTTCCTGCGCCGGCTGTTTGCCGAAGGGGCTTTCGCCCAGGCCTTCGTGCCGGTGCTTTCGGAGTATCGCACCAAACGCAGCCTGGCCGACGTCAAGGTGCTGGTCGACCGCACGGCGGGCATGCTCGGCCTGATCCTCGCGGGACTCACGCTGATCGGCGTCCTCGGCGCTCCCTATCTGGTGATGCTGTTCGCGCCGGGCTTTCACAACGATCCGGAAAAGCTCGCCCTCGCCGGTGACCTGCTGCGCATCACCTTTCCCTACCTGTTGCTGATCTCCCTGACCGCCTTCACCTCGGCGGTACTCAACAGCTACGGGCGCTTTGCGGTGCCTGCCTTTACCCCGGTGCTGCTGAATGTCAGCATGATCGCTTCGGCCGTGTTCCTGACCCCCTATTTCGAGCAGCCCATCACCGCGCTGGCGTGGGGTGTGTTCATCGCCGGGGTGGTGCAGTTGAGCTTTCAGCTTCCGTACGTGGCCCGGCTCGGGTTGCTGCCAGTGCCGCGGATCAAGCCGCGCGACGAGGGCGTGCGTCGTATCCTGCTGCTGATGGTGCCGGCGCTGTTCGGTGTCTCGGTAAGCCAGATCAACCTGTTGCTCGATACGGTGCTGGCGTCCTTTCTGCAGACCGGGAGCGTGTCCTGGCTGTACTACGCCGACCGGCTGTCGGAGTTGCCGCTGGGCGCCTTTGGCATCGCCATCGGCACGGTGATCCTGCCCAGCCTGTCGCGGCAGCACGCCAGCGCCGATCCCAAGGCCTTCTCCGCTACCCTCGACTGGGCCCTGCGCATGGTGCTGCTGGTGGGGGTGCCGGCCGCCGCCGCACTGGGGATTCTCGCCGAGCCGCTGATTGCCGGGCTGTTCTATTACGGCGCGATGACCGAAGAGGCCGTGGTGCAATCAGCAAGGGCATTGCAGGCGTATTCGCTGGGCGTACTGGCATTCATGCTGATCAAGGTGCTGGCGCCAGGTTTCTTCGCCCGCCAGGACATGAAGACGCCGGTGCGCATCGCGGTGACCTGCATGATCGTCAACATGGTGCTCAACCTGATCCTGATCTGGCCGCTGCAGCACGTCGGCCTGGCGCTGGCAACCTCGCTGTCGTCACTGCTCAACGCGCTGCTGCTGTTCTTCGGGTTGCACCGGAGCGGCATCTATCGCCCGGCTGCCGGCTGGGGGGCGTTCGCGCTGCGCCTGGCTGGCGGGTCGCTGGCCATGGTTGCCATCATTCTCTGGCTCAACGTCCCCTCGGCGGAGTGGTTTGCCTGGGGCTGGGAGCGGCGCGCCTTGCAACTGGCGTTGTTGGTCGGTGCCGGCATCGGTGCCTTCGCGCTGGGCCTGGTGGCGCTGGGGCTGCGCCCACGGCATTTGCGACATTGAGCCGGGCGCCCGGCACCTTGCGCGACCCTTGCAGGTTTAATCGTCCCTGGCATCGGGCAAGCCTGTCCGTGGCGCGCGGCTCATGGGTATAATCGCCCACTTTATGAACAGATAGTGCTGTATGCAGCTGGTTCGAGGTCTTCACAACCTGCAACCCGAGCATCGCGGTTGCGTCGCCACCATCGGTAATTTCGACGGCGTGCACCGGGGGCATCAAGCCATCCTGGCGCGTTTGCGCGCGCGCGCGGTGGAGCTGGGCGTCCCCAGCTGCGTGGTGATCTTCGAGCCGCAACCGCGAGAATTCTTCGCCCCCGAGCAGGCCCCGGCCAGGCTCACCCGCCTTCGGGAGAAGCTGCGGCTGCTGGCCGAGCAGGGTGTCGACCGGGTGCTGTGCCTGGCCTTCAACCGCCGTCTGCGCGAGCTGAGCGCCGCGGACTTCGTGCATGCGGTGCTTGTCGAGGGGCTCGGTGTGCAGCACCTCGAGGTGGGCGACGACTTCCGTTTTGGCTGTGATCGGGCCGGCGATTTCGCCTTTCTCACCCGCGCCGGGGTCAGCGAAGGCTTCTCGGTCGAGGCGGCGACCACCATCGAGGTGGCTGGCCAGCGGGTCAGCAGTAGCCGTCTGCGCCTGATCCTGGCCGAGGGCGATCTGGCCCTGGCCGAGAGGCTGCTGGGCCGGCCCTACGTCATCAGTGGCCGGGTGGTCTATGGTCAGCAGCTTGGTCGCCAGCTCGATGCGCCGACCGCCAACGTACAGCTCAAGCGGCGCCGCGTGCCGCTTTCCGGTGTATTCGTGGTTTCCGTCTGGCTGGAGGGGCAGCGCTGGCCGGCGGTCGCCAATATCGGCATGCGGCCCTCGGTCACCAGTGACGGCCTGCCGCATCTGGAAGTACACCTGCTGGACTATCGCGGTGACCTGTACGGTCGTCAGCTGGACGTGATCTTTCACGCCAAGCTGCGCGACGAGCAGCGCTTCGCCACATTGAAGGCGCTGCGCCAGGCAATCGCAACGGACATTGCTGCCGCCCGGGACTACTGGCGAGCATCAACACTTCTCATTGAGCCAGGATCGAAATGACCGACTACAAAGCAACCCTCAATCTGCCCAAGACGGACTTTCCCATGAAGGCCGGTCTGCCCCAGCGCGAGCCGCAGATCCTGCAGCGCTGGAACAGCCTCGACCTGTATCGGAAGCTTCGCCAGATCGGCGAGGGTCGCCCGAAGTTCGTCCTGCACGACGGTCCGCCCTACGCCAACGGCAACATCCACATCGGCCATGCGGTGAACAAGGTCATCAAGGACATGATCGTCCGCTCCAAGACCCTAGCCGGTTTCGATGCGCCCTACGTGCCGGGCTGGGACTGTCACGGCCTGCCCATCGAGCACAAGGTGGAGGTCACCCACGGCAAGAACCTGCCGGCGGACAAGACCCGCGAACTGTGCCGCGCCTATGCCGCCGAGCAGATCGAGGGGCAGAAGGGGGACTTCATCCGTCTCGGCGTGCTCGGCGACTGGGACAACCCCTACCGCACCATGGACTACGCCAACGAGGCCGGCGAAATCCGCGCCCTGGCCGAAATGGTCAGGAAGGGTTTCGTCTTCAAGGGCCTGAAGCCGGTGAACTGGTGCTTCGACTGCGCCTCGGCGCTCGCCGAGGCGGAAGTGGAGTACCAGGACAAGAGTTCCGACGCCATCGATGTGGCCTTCCCGGTGGAGGATGCCGACAAGCTCGCCGCAGCCTTTGGCCTCGCCAGCCTGCCCAAGCCCGCCGCCATCGTCATCTGGACCACCACGCCCTGGACCATCCCGGCCAACCAGGCGCTGAACGTCCATCCTGAATTCGCCTACGCCCTGGTGGATACCGGGGAGCGCCTGCTGGTACTGGCCGAGGAACTGGTGGAGGGCTGCCTCAAGCGCTACGAGCTGGAAGGGCAGGTGCTGGCTATCACCTCCGGCGAAAAGCTGGAGCTGATCCGCTTCCGCCACCCGTTCTACGAGCGTCTGTCGCCGGTTTACCTCGCCGACTATGTGGAGCTGGGCGCCGGCACCGGCATCGTTCACTCCGCCCCGGCCTATGGCGAGGACGATTTCCGTTCCTGCAAGGGCTACGGCATGCAGAACGACGAGATCCTCAGTCCGGTACAGAGCCATGGCGTCTACGTCGACTCGCTGCCGTTCTTTGGCGGCCAGTTCATCTGGAAGGCCAACCCGGCCATCGTCGAGAAGCTGCGTGAAGTCGGCAGCCTGCTCAAGCACGAGCGTATCCAGCACAGCTACATGCATTGCTGGCGGCACAAGACGCCGCTGATCTACCGCGCCACCGCCCAGTGGTTCGTCGGCATGGACAGGCGGCCCAACGAAGGCGCCAGCCTGCGCGAGCGCGCCCTGGCGGCCATCGAGCAGACCGATTTCGTCCCCGCCTGGGGCCAGGCGCGACTGCACGGCATGATCGCCGGCCGCCCGGACTGGTGCATCTCGCGCCAGCGTACCTGGGGCGTGCCGATCCCGTTCTTTCTGCACAAGGCCAGCGGCGAACTGCATCCGCGCACCGTCGAGCTGATGGAAGCGGTGGCACAGCGCGTCGAGCAGGGCGGCATCGAAGCCTGGTTCAGGCTCGAGCCGGCCGAACTGCTGGGCCAGGAGGCCGGCGAATATGACAAGGTCAGCGACACCCTGGACGTCTGGTTCGACTCCGGCACCACGCATTGGCATGTAATGCGCGGTTCGCACCCGATGGGCCACGAAAGCGGTCCGCGTGCAGACCTCTACCTGGAAGGCTCCGACCAGCATCGCGGCTGGTTCCATTCCTCGTTGCTGACCGGCGCGGCCATCGACGGCCATGCGCCGTACAAGGGCCTGCTCACCCACGGCTTCACCGTGGACGAGAACGGCCGCAAGATGTCCAAGTCCCTCGGCAACGTGATCGCTCCTCAGCAGGTCACCGACACCCTGGGTGCTGACATCCTGCGCCTGTGGGTCGCCGCCACCGACTATTCGGGCGAGATGGCCGTGTCCCAGCAGATCCTCCAGCGCAGCGCCGACGCCTACCGGCGGATTCGCAACACGGCGCGCTTCCTGCTCTCGAACCTCGACGGCTTCGACCCGGCGCAGCACCTGGTGCCGAACGATCAGCTGATCGCCCTGGACCGCTGGGCCATCGACCGCGCGTTGCTGCTGCAGCGGGAAATCGGCGAGGCCTACGACAGCTACCGCTTCTGGAACGTGTACCAGAAAGTGCACAACTTCTGCGTGCAGGAGCTGGGCGGTTTCTACCTCGACATCATCAAGGACCGCCAGTACACCACCGGTGCCGACAGCTTGCCGCGGCGTTCCTGCCAGACCGCGCTGTACCACATCGCCGAGGCCCTGGTGCGCTGGATCGCGCCGATCCTGTCGTTCACCGCCGACGAGATCTGGCAGTATCTGCCGGGCGAGCGCAACGAGTCGGTGATGCTCAACACCTGGTATGAAGGTTTGCCCGAACTGCCCGAAGGCACCGAGCTGGGCCGCGAGTACTGGGACCAGGTCATGGTCGTGAAGGCTGCGGTGAACAAGGAGCTGGAAAACCAGCGCGCCGCCAAGACCATCGGTGGCAACCTGCAGGCCGAAGTCACCCTGTACGCCGAAGAAAGCCTCAAGGCCGGTCTGGAAAAGCTTGGCGACGAGCTGCGCTTCGTGCTGATCACTTCCGGCGTGGCCCTGCGCCCACTCGCCGAGGCGCCGGCCGGGGCCGTCGAGAGCGAGCTGCCGGGCCTCAAGCTGAACGTGACCAAGTCCGCCGACCCCAAGTGCGGTCGCTGCTGGCACCACCGCCCGGACGTCGGCACCCATGCCGGCCACGAAGAGATCTGTGGTCGCTGCGTGGACAACATCGATGGCGAAGGCGAGGTCCGTCACTATGCGTGATGGCCTTGCCCGCGCACTCCACGGCGAGGGAGTTCAGGCTGCCTTGTTCGCGAGCAAGCTCGCTCCTACAGGGGACAAAGGGCAGCTGTACCTCCTCTCATGCTTTCGTAGGAGCGAGCTTGCTCGCGAAAGCGATGCCCGCGCATTCCATGGAGAGGGCATTCAGGCACCTTTGTTCGCGAGCAAGCTCGCTCCTACAGGAGCGAATGGGCAGCCGTACCTTCTCTCATGCTTTCGTAGGAGCGAGCTTGCTCGCGAAAGCATTGCCCGCGCACTCCACCAAGAGGCAATCCTGACACCTTTCTTCGCGAGCAAGCTCGCTCCTACAGGAGCGAATGGGCAGCCGTACCTCCTCTCATGCTTTCGTAGGAGCGAGCTTGCTCGCGAAAGCATTGCCCGCGCACTCCACCAAGAGGCAATCCTGACACCTTTCT